>DASZPA010000131.1:0-3007 GCA_035550555.1 Fimbriimonas sp. | reverse complement strand
CCCGAAACTCGCAGCCTCTATCGAGCCATCCGCGCCGGCACAGGTTCGGTGGCTCCGCAAGACCGAACGGTAGCCGCAGAGCCTCGCCTTCCGAAACCTCTCAGTAGCTTTCTGGGGCGCGACGCCCATACGCGGGAAGTCTCCTCTCTGCTGGAACGATGCAGGCTCGTGACTCTGACCGGGGTAGCCGGAGTGGGCAAGACCAGGCTCGCGTTGGCCGTGGCAGAAGCGATCAAGGACAACTATCTTGACGGTGCGCGGTTCGTCGATCTGTCTCCCCTCCATGACCCAAACAGAGTTCCGCGAGCAATTGCAGAGGCTCTCGGCATTCAAGAACAGGCAGGTAAGCCCGCAATCGAAACGCTCTGCGAGCGGCTTCGTGGATGCGAAATGGTCGTCGTTCTCGACAACTGCGAGCACCTGATTCAGAATCTCGCGTCCACTCTCGACACGCTGCTTTCCGCCGCCTCCGAACTTCGAGTGCTCGCCACAAGCCGCCAGACAATCGGCGTCAGCGGCGAGTTGGTTTGGCGGGTTCCGCCCTTGGAAACTCCAGAACCGATTCCGACCGGAAGCGACCCGTCGGACTGCACTTCTGCTCGAGCCGAATATCTGCTCCGGTCGGATGCGGTTCAACTCTTTCTCCACCGGTCGTGCCAGTTCGAGGGCGGCGACACGGTCTCCTTCGAAGAGCTCGAAACGATCGGATCGATTTGCCGGCGTTTGGATGGAATGCCTCTCGCAATAGAGCTCGCCGCAGCTCGGATGAAGGTGCTTGCGGCATCCGAAATCGAGGCTCGCCTCGAAAACCGGTTTGCCCTTCTCGCGGGCGGCAGCCGGACCGTGCCCCGCCACCAGACTCTCAACGCGGCCATCGAGTGGAGCTGGGACCTTCTCACGGACTCGGAGCGGTGCCTGCTCATGAACCTTTCCGCGTTCCGAGGAGGCTGCACCCTGGAAGCGGCCGAAGCGGTTGCCCTGAGCTGCGATGCCCAAGGCCCAGTTCTGGACCTTCTGACCAATCTTGTCGACCGATCGCTGGTGGTATCGACGCGAAGAGAGGGCAGCAGCCGCTTTTCGATGCTCGAGTCGATTCGACAGTTTGCGTTTGAGCGGCTTGAGAACTCGGAGGGCTTCGAAGAAACTCTTAGGCGCCATGCCGACTACTTCGTCTGCTGGTCGGAAGAGGTGAAGACCAACTTGGAGCGCCCGGGAGAAGGCTTGTGGTTCATGAAACTGGAGGCCGATCACGACAATATCCGGACAGCTCTGAAGTGGTGTCAATCGCGAGGGGAATGGGAAAAGGCGCTGAGGATGGTCGTCGCCTTGGCTCGTTTCTGGGATACGCACGGACACGTTCGCGAGGGCCGCGCACACATCGAGAACCTTTTGTCGAAGATGCCGACGGGAATGCCTCCCAAGCTAGTTTCCACGGCCCACGTGCATGCCGGTTGGATGGCTGGAATACAGGGCGACTGTCCGGCCGCATGCAGCCACTACGAGGAGACTCTTGCTTACAATCGAGAAATTGGTGACGAGTTGGGTGTCGCGGGTGTCCTCAACTGCCTCGGCCTGGCCCACTATCATGCCGGTGGCCATTCCGAGGGTAGGGCGCTCCTGATTGAAGCGCTCTCGATCTTCAGGAAGCTTGGAAGGGGTCCCGCTGTGGGAACGGTTCTCAACAACATCGCTCAGGTGGAGCTTTTCCTCGGGAATACCGCGGAAGCGCGCCGATGCTGTGAGGAGAGTCTGGCTGCGGGCGGAGGTATCGAGGTCGGAGACCCCCAACGACGCGGTCTGACCCTCAACAACCTCGCCATCGCCGACCTTCGGCAAGGTCTGCTGGAGGATGCGCGTCATCACGCCCTCCTCGCCGTGCGACTCTTTTCCGAAGCCGAAGTGGTTGTCTCGCTTGTAGGTGGTTTGGATTTGGCAGCGGTTGTGCTCGCGCAATTCCAGGAGTGGGATCGAGCCGCCAGGTTGTTCGGCGCCTCCGAGCAACTCGCCTCTATGCAAGCCATGCCCAAGTCCGACCTTTATGAAAAGGAGCGGGACGAGGCAATGGCTGCCTGTCGCG
Source organism: Fimbriimonas sp. (assembly GCA_035550555.1). GTDB lineage: Bacteria > Armatimonadota > Fimbriimonadia > Fimbriimonadales > Fimbriimonadaceae > Fimbriimonas. The sequence continues at coordinate 930 of DASZPA010000131.1, read as the reverse complement.
AGGCTCTCGGACCGTCCGAGTTCACTGCCGCCGTGGTGCTGGGTAGGACCATGTCGCACGAGAGCGCGGTCCGAGACGCCTTGGCGGCTGCTGCAAGCTAGAATCCTTCGATGCACGACGACGGCTTCTTTGGCGAGAAGGTCGCCGCCACCTACGATCAAGACTGCGCCGGAGCGTTTGCCGAAGCCGAAATCGAAGCAACAGCCACATTTCTGGCTCGGCTCGCCGGCAGCGGAAGAGCGCTGGAACTGGGCATCGGAACAGGACGCATCGCGGTTCCGTTGTCCACGCGAGGCGTCCCTGTTCGCGGTATCGAGCTTTCCCAGGCGATGGCAACGAGACTTCTTGAGAAGTCGGACTCGATTGGAGTCACCATCGGGGACTTCTCTACCACGCGTGTCGATGGCGAGTTCAAGCTCGCTTACCTCGTGTTCAACACAATTATGAATCTCACCACCCAGGCTGCCCAAGTCGCTTGCTTCCGAAACGTTGCGGATCACCTCGTAGTGGGCGGCCACTTCGCGATCGAGTGCTTGCTTCCCGATCTGCAGCGCCTGCCTTTCGGCGAGACCATCCGGCCGTTCTCGGTTACGGAGACCCATCTCGGGTTCGATGAGTACGATGTCGTCCGCCAAGGGCAGGTCTCGCACCACTTCTCACTGAGGAACGGAGCGTGGGTCCGGAACTCGATGCCGTTCCGCTACGTCTGGCCCTCCGAGCTCGACTTGATGGCGGAGATGGCCGGCATGAGCCTGGTCGAGCGGTGGAGCGGCTGGAACAGGGAGCCGTTCACGAACCTGAGTCCGAAGCACGTATCCATTTGGAGAAAGGATCGGTAATCTGTCACGCCGTGAGCTTCCTGGCCCTTTCGCTCGCCCTGCTCTTTCCCAAGATGTCCACCGAAACCCTCTACAACGAGCCGCTTCGCCC
>DASZPA010000130.1:0-24971 GCA_035550555.1 Fimbriimonas sp. | reverse complement strand
GCCACCCATTGCCCGCGAGGATGTCGATGGGCAGCTTCTCAGTCTCATATTCGTAAGGAGGCGGGTTCCACGCGAACTTGTCTCCCGCCTGCCGCCTCACTTCCTGGAGGATCGCCACATAGGTGAGGACCGGCTCGAAGGCTCGAGGATCGGGAACGTGTACGAAGCACCCTTCGCATAGCTGCTCGGCGTGCTTCTGAAATGTCGGCTGAAACTGAATGGGCCTGAAATAGACGCCCGGCAGATCGAGGATATTGAGAGCGTCCGCCAATGCGTGCCCTCTCAGAAAGGGAGCGCCGAACGTCTCGAACGGACGGGTCGTGCCGCGTCCCTCGCTGAGGTTCGTCCCTTCCAGCAGGCAGCCGCCCGGATACACCAGGGCCGTATCCACCGTGGGCATGTTGGGGCTCGGCATGACCCACGGCGTATCGATGTCGAAGTTGTAGTCGCTCCTCGCCCAGCCCTCGACCTCCTTCACCGTTAAGTCGCATTTCGGGAATTGGGTCGCTCGTAGGTAGGCGGCAATCTCGCCCAGCGTCATTCCGTGGCGCGTTGGCAGAGGGTACAGGCCCACGAAGCTGGCATAGGCGGGATCGAGCACCGTCCCTTCAAACTGAATGGCCCCGATGGGATTGGGTCTGTCCAAGACCCAGACCGGAATCGATTTCTCTTGGCAGGCTTGCATGCAGAGGGCAGTCGTCCAGATAAAGGTGTAGTAGCGCGAGCCGATGTCCGGAAGGTCCACGACCAGCAGGTCGACGCCGTCGAGCATCTCGGGCGTGGGCTTTCGATGCTGCCCGTAAAGGCTGGCAATCCTGAGCCCGGTGCGTGGATCGGTGGCGCCCTCCCACTCGATCATGTTGTCCTGCGTGTGACCGAACAGGCCGTGCTGGGGGCCCATCACGATCTGAATCGTGAGCTGGCCCGACTTGTGCATCGGAAGCAACAAGTCCAAGACATGATAGAGGTCTTTGGTGACCGTTGCTTGATTACAAACCAATCCGATCTTCTTGCCGAGCAACGGCCTGAACGAGTCCAACGCCAGCAAGTCGAGACCAGAGAAAGTCGCCATCGGCTTCGACTGTACCGGCTGACGTTTATAATCTGCGAGAGAGTCAAGATCGATGACGACCCTCAAAGACATTGCCGCCAAAGTCGGGGTCGACGTTTCGACGGTCTCGAAGGTTCTTCAGGGCGCGCCTATTCGGGTGACCGAGGCTCGGCGCGACGAGATTCTGCGCGTGGCCCACGAGATGGACTACCGGCCGAACACCTTGGCGCGCAGCCTTAGGCTACGGCGAAGTCAGGCGATCGCTATCGTGGTGCCCAGCACTACCAACTTCCTGTATCCGGAAATCATCGCCGGGGCTGAGGAGGCTGCGGAGGAGCAGGATTACGCGATGTTTCTAGTCAAGAGCAACGCTTCCGATCCCAACTCGCGGCTCCTCTCCGTTGCGGCGCAAGGACGCATCGACGGCCTTGTGTTCACCGACGACTATCCTCACCCGCCAGTCGAGCAGCGTCTTTGCGAAATGGGAATCCCGTTCGTGAGCCTTAACCGTGGCGGAGGCGAGGACGAGAGAACCGTGATCCTGGATGACGAGGCAGGTTTCCGAACCCAGGCCGAGTATCTCGTTGAGCTTGGTCACCGGTCAGTGGTCTTCGTCGCCGTCCAGCCGAGAAACTTTGTCGCAAATCTTTGTCTCGGCGCTTTCCGCACAGGTCTCTCCAAGCGCGGCGTAGAGCTTCCCGAGAGCAGAGTTCTAGGCTGCGACTTCGAAGGAGATGCTACTGAAGTCGTCGCGGAACAGCTATACGCGTTAGTTCCTAAGCCCACTGCCGTCGCAACTGCCAGCGTACTGGTGGCTTCGAGGCTCGTTCAGTGCCTCAAGAACAAGGGGATCTCGGTGCCGGGAGAGCTCAGCGTTATCGGCTACCACGATTCACCGGCAGCCCTGTGGCCCCCACCCGGCGTCACCACGGTAAGAATGCCTTCGCGCGAGCAGGGGCGGCGGGGGGTTATGCGGCTGCTTCAGCTTATAGACGGCCAGAAACCGGGCCGAGAGGTGCTCGCAGCGAGTCCCGAGATTGTCGAGCGAGGCACCTGCTCTGCTGTCTACTGAGGCGATTTCGGAGCCGAAGGGTTTGCCGCCTTGGCGCCCATCGATCGGTTGAGAATGGGCGAGCCACCCGATTTGTCGTGCGGCTCGATCACGCCACCGCCACTGTCCGCGCAACCGACGATCGCCGTCAAGACGGCGATCGTCAGAATCTTCTTGATTACTGCCACGAACAAGCCCAAGGATCGGTGGAGCTGACCGTATCGCACCAGGCCGAGGCGCGCTTGGCGGCGAGAGCCATCGACTTGATGTACGACGCGTGGCCATCTGCCCAGCCGCCGATGATGCCGTTCTGATAGCGGCCGTTCTTGATGTCACCGGCCACGGAGTTGATGTCGGGGCCGTCGGCGCCGTTGGTGAGCCAACTGCAATCGATTTCCGGTGAGGCAGGTTGACCGTTTGGACACGTTCCAGGAACGTAGTTAAACGCCCCATAGTTGCCGGGCTGCTGCAGGTCGTACTGCCAAGCCCACGAGTGACCGGCGCTCATGATCAGGAGCTTGCCTGCGACGTCGTCGAATCCCGTGGAGGTAACGGGCATCGGGTGTCCGGCAGACCAGATCGGCGTGCCCATCAGGTCGAAGTTCGCGGCAAAGTTGGAAAGACCGGGATTGCCGTTCGAGTTCGGTCCGCCTGGATCCTTGAAGATCTTGATGCTCTTGTGATACGGATAGGTGATCTGCCCCCAGGTCCAGAAGATGCCTGTCGGGTTCTGGTCGTCGGGATCTCCGGTCCAGGTCCAAGCCCCGTATCCATCGGTCTTATAGTCCGGCGGCGTGGCTACCGAGACTGGGATCTCCGAGGTGTAGAACGCAAAGCAGTAGTGGTCATCGTAGTCGTTCGTATACATAACCTGAGCAAGGTTGAGCTGCTTCACGTTGCTCAAGCTGGCAGCCTTTTTGGCGGCAACTTTCGCCTGAGCGAATACCGGAAACAGAATGGCGGCAAGAATCGCGATGATGGCGATAACGACGAGAAGTTCGATAAGTGTGAACCCTGTCCTGATGGATTTCATGATGTTGCTCCTGTGCGTCATTCCTTATCTCCATCTCTATCGCTTGGGATAAAACTGGTTTCGTTGAAATGCCGCCTCCTTTATCTCTTTATGAACCGAAACTACTCTCCCTACTTGGTCAAAGGTTTGACCACTTCCACGTCTCCTAAAATCGTATAACCGTCCACTACCTCTAATGTGTTGGCGAAGTGGATCGCCGGTTGGTTCGTTGCGGGATCGACGATGCCGAACCCAACCTTGTAGTGCCCCACTTCGGCTGACACACCCTTGCTTCCTTTCACTTCGAACTCGCCAGGAAGCCACTCTCGGATGTCGTCCGATAGGTCCCATTTCTGCGCGACCCCGTGCTCGTCCAGCAAAGCCACCTGAACCTTCCATGGGTAATAGAAGGGTGCGACCCCCTGGTTGACACCTTGGACCTCGAAGCCAAGACGCTTCCCTGCCTCGACCTGATTCGGACAAGTGAGTTTCGTAAGCCGAAACTCGTAGCCGAGTTTCCGAATCAACTCGTTCGCACGCTCTTTGAACTCAGCGGAACCATTCTTCTCGAGGGCCGGACAGTAAGGACCCACCCAGGTGAAGTGCGCCTTCGCGACGGCTTGCAGCATCAGTGGCCAGTCCTTTCCGAGATACTGCTTAGCTGCCCCCGGCACCATTTCACCTCCCGTTGGGGCAGTCTTCCAGTTGTTCTGAAGGCCGGCTTTTTCGATGGGTGGCAAGAACTGCCAGTCCTCTGTCCCCATGGTGTCCTGAGGGAGCATGTCGTCGAAGAAGCCCATCCACGTCTTTTGGCAGGATGGATAGGATGCGTTGCGCGCCATGATCTTCTTATGCGGGAAGGCACGACGCATGGCTTCCACAACCTCGGATTGAACCTCTGGCGACGCGAAGAGCTTGGTAGTCGGATAGGTGTGCCACTCGCCCCAGTGACCTAAGAAGCCCATTTGGACGAACGCGACGCGCGGGTCCCGGTCGTACCGCTTCCCCATCTCCGCTATGAGTCTCTTGAGGGCTGCACGAAGCGTCGGGTTCTCGTAATCCGGTGAGTAGCCGCCACCGAAATCCTCATACCGCGTCATCTTCACGCCTTTATCAATCAGCCATTGGGGAGTGGCGACCGGCTGATGAGGGTAGTCCAGGAAGATACGCATGACGACCGGCTTGCCTTTTGCCGGCGGCACGTCCCAAGCCTTCTTCTCCCAGGCGTCGAACGCGTACTGGCCCTCAGCAGGCTCCACAACCTTCCAAGGGATCTCTTGAAACGTCATCGAGACCGGGCAGGAGTGGGTCGAGCCAGGTTCGGAGTATGCGGCAAACCCCTTCAACGGGTTATCCAGAGGACCGGGTCCAGCCGGGAGCGTTCTGGTCGTTCCCAAGAAACCGGCGGCGGCGAAGAGGGCGAACATGGTCTATCGCGTGGAAGCGCTCACTCGCAGAGAATGCCGACGAAGGCTATTGATAAACGGTTGCGAATTCATCTCCATCTCGCGCCTTTGCTGAGGATCTTCCTTCTCATTCTTACACGACTTTTCTGAATAGACCCAGCCTTTTTATCATTTTTTTCGCATCACTTCTGGTCAAACGTTTGACCACTCATCTTTTTCATTACCCTCGCCATTTAACTTCTAAAATGCGCGTTTATACGAGATAATAAAACGCAGTAACGGTAGCTGTTATGCCTTTAACGTCAAACTTGACCTTCGCCGTCGCCGGCGCCGGCAGCCGAGGAAGGATGTTCGCCTCTTGGGTCCGAGAGAACATCGGAGAGGGCTCCGTGGTGGCCGTCGCCGAACCAAGTCCGGAGCGCAGGGCGCGAATGGCAACCGAGCACGGCATCGGCGACGACATGCAGTATGCGAGCTGGCAACAGATGCTTCAGAGCCGGCGGCTAGCCGATGTGCTCATTAACACCACGATGGACCGGGATCACGCGGATTCCGCGTGTGCGGGTATGCGCCTTGGGTACGACATGCTTCTGGAAAAGCCGCTGGCACCGAGTCTGGCAGAGGCACAGATTATCGACCGCGTGCGTTCGGAGACCGGAAAGGTCGTCGCGGTCTGCCATAGCCTCCGGCACCATGCGATCTATGAGAAGGTGATCGAGGTGCTTCGCGCCGGAACGATCGGCGATCTCGTATCCCTCGACCAGCTCGAGGCGGTCGAACACATTCACCAGTCGCACTCCTTCGTCCGAGGGAACTGGGGCAACGAATCGCGTAGCACCTTTATGCTGCTGGCGAAAAGCTGCCACGACATCGACATCATCGCGGCGCTCGTTGCCAAAGAGTGCAAGGCCGTTTCCTCGTACGGAAACCTCACCTTCTTCGGGGCCGAGAACGCGCCCGTGGGAGCCCCGGAATATTGTGTGGAGGGCTGCCCGGCGGAGGCGACCTGCCCTTACCACGCTCTAAAGATCTACGGGCCGGAAGGTCCTTGGCGTCACCACGCGGGCTTCTACGACCTCAGCCGAGACGATACAAAGATTCGATTGAGAACCAGTCCGTTCGGCCGCTGCGTCTTCAAGACCGACAATGACGTGGTGGACCACCAAGTCGTGGCGATGGAGTTTGAAGGAGGCGTCACTGCAACTTTCACGATGACGGCTTTTACCCCTTGGGGAGGCCGCTATCTGCGTATCCACGGGACCCGGGGCTACCTCGAGGCGAAGCTAGACCAGCGGCAGATCGATATCTGGGAGTTCTGGGCCGGCAATCGCCACACGCACATAGAGATGCCGGAAGAGGATGGATCCCACGGCGGCGCCGACGACCGGCTGATGCGTAACTTCATCGAGGCCGTGCGACTGCAAGACCCCAGCCGTGTCCGCACGGACACGGCCGAGTCTGTCCGCACCCACACCATCGTCTTCGCCGCCGAGGAATCGAGGCGATCCGGGAAGGCCATCTCGATCAAGCAGTTTGCCTCGGCAGCCGTGCCGGCTTAGCTATTTCGCGGTTGGAACCAGGATGCAGAAACCGGACCTCATGTCCGAGCCAAGTCCTTCATGGCCAAGTGTTAGAACCTGTCCTCCATCGTTGATACCGCAAGGATAGGCTGTTCCAATAGGCAGCTTCGGATCTGTTACGGTAAGGAGATCCTTCTGACCATTTGTTTTGGAGTAGACGTACTGCGCACCGTTTGCTGCGCCGACAGCTTGTCCGGAGGCATTGACGCCCGTCAGAGCCCAGCCTTTGCCGAGGTCGGTCTTTTGACCGTCGGCGTAGAGGATGTAGTCGCTCGATATGGGATCGATGCCACCAAAATCACCGGCATAAGCGCCTGCCGCGGAATAAGCGACCGGCTGCAGGCCTGTGGTGAAGGAGGGCGTGTTAAAGATGCCGGGGAACTTTGCGAACGTACCGTTTGACCATTTCCACCAGTAGGCGTTGGGATCGGTTGCCTGGCCGTTCGGAAAAGACTCGCCGACGACAGTGCCGGAATGGAATCCGTAGATCACTTCGATTCGGCCTGGATTGGAGGGGTCCAGTGCAGTGTAGGAACCGTTTGAATAGACCGAAGCGCTTGTACCCAACGCTGTATCTGTCTGAACGATGATGGACCCGCTATCCATCGACCAGGCGCCGGTCGCGGCAACGGCTCCGGACGGGAGTCCGATATCCTGGAACGATCCGGTCTGATAGGTGAATACGTGGCCGCTTCCTGACGTGCCCGACGGGTCGAAGACGCCAACTACTCTGCTGTTGTCGTCGATGTCTTTGGGCACTGCTTTGGAGCCGCCCACGGCAGACACCGTATGGTAGCCCGTCGCGGGATCGTAAAAGTAAGCCTGCCCGCTACTGAAAGATCCTAAAATCCCCGCGATCTGAGCTTTGTTGTTAAAAGCGACGCTAGCAATATTCGGCCCGTCCGGCAAGGGGACCATGATGACGCTGTAGTACTTGCCCGAGACAATTCCTTTGTTGTCGCCGAACTGGTAAGCGCCGTAGCTCGTTCCGGACAGAGTAAGTGTGAACCTGCTTTCCGTCATTGCCGGCACTGCCGGCAAAGTCCCGAAGAGGACGTTGGATGGATTGTTCTTATCCGTCAGATAGAAGGTTCCGGATGAGTCGACCGTCTGTCCGGAGAACTGGATCTCGCCCTGTGCGGCCGGGGCCGCTTTGGCCAACTTCGGAAGCGCACCGGTATACGAGAAAGTGGCGTCGATCTTGCCGTCCGTGTGGACCCGAAGGGCAAGGCTGTCCTTTGTGGCCGAACCCAAGGCAATATCGCTTGCGGAGAAGGTCTGTACCGGACCTCCAGCGGAACTTCCACCGGAGCCGCCTCCACAACCGGCTCCGAATGCGATTGCCGTTACGATAAGCCACTGGGATCTGCAATTCATCGAATAACTCCTTTGTTAATGCCGCCTACTCCAACTACAGTATCTCTGCAACGACGTCCTGACCCACGAAAGACGTTCGGACCCTTGGCCAAGGGGCGGGGGGCAAGGATGTCCCGATAAACTACGCTCATGCGAATTGCGGCACAGCTCTATACGCTGCGGAACTACACCCAGACCGGGGATGGTTTTCGCGAGTCCTTGCGGCGCTGCGCTGAGATAGGCTTTGCAGGCGTTCAACTGTCCGCTGTCGGGTGCATGAACGGCGACTCCCCTGAAGTCGACGCCAAAGCCGCACGACGCTGGCTGGACGAGTTTGGCCTCAGCTGCTGCGCCACTCACCGGCCTTGGCCCTCACTCGCCGCAAGTACGGAGAAGGAGGTCGAGTTTCACAAGGAGTTAGGCTGCGACTACACAGCGGTGGGAAGCATCTCAGGTGACTTCGGGCAGGAGCCTGACTCCTATCGGCGATTCCTGGAAGCTGCCAAGCCAGTGGCCGAGAAGTTGAAGAAGGCCGGGATCCGGTTTGGGTACCACAACCATTCACACGAATTCATTCGGGACGAGTCGACGGGGAAGCCGTGCATGGAGATCCTCGTTCAAGAGGCAGACTGGCTGCAGATGGAGGTCGATACCTACTGGGTCGCCCACGCCGGCGCCTGCCCGGCTGATTTCCTGCAAACCTGCTCGGGGCGCTTGCCCGTCATTCATGTGAAAGACATGGAAGTCGTACCGAAGGATGGCCCTGTGATGGCGCCGGTTGGGGAAGGGAACCTGTGCTGGGAATCGATTTTGTCGGCCTGCAGGTCAGGCGGAACAGAATGGCTGGTCGTGGAGCAAGACACCTGCCGCCGCGACCCCTTCGAATGCCTCACTTCCAGCTACAAATTCCTGGCGGACCATGTATAGACGCGCCTCAAGCAGCACAGAACGTAGCCGCGACCCGGTTTGTGGTCGCGAGAAGCCTACGGGGCCAGATCGCCTTTCGTTGACACCGAGGACCACCGCAAAGATTTCCGCGACCACAAACCAGGCGACTGTTGCACGGTATTTGGCGTCGGTTATTCGAACCCTGCCAAAGCCCTGCCTCTCTCCTGCGCGAGAGAAGCAGGTGAGGGACGAACCGGGTGAGAGGGACCTCCGGTTTATCTGCGCAAAGTCCACCGAGACGATCCCGATCAGAGACTCGAAGGGCTCCCTTTTAGTGGACTCTTTGCAGTTTCGCACTCTCCCCCGCCCCCGGTTCGCTCCGCTCAGCGACCCCTCCCGCGGCGTGAAGGTGTTTGGCGCTGACGGTAACGCAAGTTGCTCATCCAACCGCGGGAGGGTCAACGCAGCAGTCTCCCATGTCGCGGCTACGGCATCGCGAGGCTTACTCGCGGGAATCGTCAGCACTATTCTGTTGGCCGGCTGCCAGGGCCACTTCTCCGACCGTTCCGCGGCCTCCCACAAGGATCAGTTCAGCTTTGCTCTCAGCAACAAGATCACCACGCTCGATCCTGGCAAGGTGCAGGACATCGAGATGGGCGGGCTGCTTCGAAACGTCTTCGAAGGGCTCGTCTCTTATGACGCGAAGAATCAGATCGTGCCGCAGCTCGCGGAGAGTTGGAAGGTCTCGAATCACGGCCGGACTTACACGTTCACTCTTCGCAAGGGAGTGAAGTTTCACAACGGTCGCGAGCTCGAGGCTGCGGATTTCAAATGGTCATGGGAGCGCAACTTGGCTCCGGCCCTTCAGTCGCCGATCGCGCTCGATTATCTGCGTCCCATCGTGGGCGCCGAGGCATTTGCGACAGGAAAGGCGAAAGACCTGCAGGGCGTCACCGTCGTGGATTCCCACACGCTCAGTGTCACGATCGACAAGCCGCGTGCCTACTTCGTCGGAGAGCTGACCTACCCTTGCGCCTATGTGATGGCGAAAGAGGCTGCCGGCGCCTCTGAGATCACCAAGCCATCTCAAGCGATCGGGACGGGACCATTCAAGTTCGTGACCGTCGATGAAGATCAAGAGCTGGATTTGGACGCCAACGAGAGCTACTACCTGGGCGCACCGACGATCAGACGCATCAACTGTCCCATCATCCCCGAAGCCTCCACACGCCTGACGAAGTACCGGAATGGCGAGCTTGACGAGCTGGGAATACCTTGGAACGACCTGGCGGCCGTTAGAAAGGACCCGAAGCTAAGCAAGCAAATCCATTACGAGGTGAGGCCGGCCGTCTACTACTTCTTCCTGGACGAGCACTCCTACGTCCCATTTCGAGACGCGCGCGTCCGGAAGGCGTTCGCGATGGCATTCGGCCACGAGCATCTCGTCAACGATCTCCTCTCGGGCTACACCCTGGCGCACGGGATTCTTCCACCCGGACTTCCGGCGTACAGAGAAGATTTCAAGGGCCTGCCTGACGATCCTGCCCAAGCCAAGGAGCTGCTTTCCCAGGCACAGTTCACCGGAGACAACTTGCCTCCCTTGGAACTGGCGTACCGCGACCAGTCGCCGGAGGCACGGATTGCCGCCACGGCCGCCGCGAGCGCCCTTCAGCAGAACTTGGGTGTGAAGGTGCAGCCCAGGGCGTACTCCTTTCCGACCCTCCTCGAGCTTCGGCGCAAGAACCGTCTTCAGATGGTGTTTTCCGACTGGTATGCCGACTACCTCGATCCCCAGAACTTTCTGAGCCTCCTTTTCACAAGCAGCTCGCCCCAGAACTCCTGCGGATGGAGCAGCAGCCGGTTCGATGAGCTGTGCGCAAAGGCGGATACGGACCCGGACCAACAAGAGCGCTTGAAGCTCTACCAAGAAGCCGAGGGGATCGCCGTCGACAGCGCCGCGCTCCTGCCGATCTTCTTTCAGCGAGATACGGTGCTCATTAGCCCGCGAGTGGAAGGCATCCAAACGAACATGTTGGGAGACATGCCCTACACCAAGGTAAGGATCAAGTCTTGACCGCGAACGAGGTCCGAGCATGGTTTCCCGCGCTCCAATCGGGGTTCGCTTACCTGGAAAACGCCGGAGGGTCGCAGGTGCCGGTGTGCGTCGCAGAAGCAATCGCGCGCCACATGGTCACCGAATATGTGCAGCTTGGAGCCGGATACCCACAAGCTGACGCGGCAACCTCGATGGTGAATGAGGCTCACCGGTTCATGGCGGAATTCGTGAATGCGGGCGACGCCGGCCATATCGTGATCGGTCCCTCCACAACGGCGCTCATCAATCTGATCGCCGGCGCCTACGGAGATATCTGGACTGAGGGCGACGAGATCGTGATCGCCCAAGCCAATCACGAAGCGAACGCCGGCGCTTGGGAGCGGCTGCAGCGCCGCGGCGCCAAGATCAAGATCTGGCCGATCGACCGCGAGACCTTCCTTTGCGAGCTCAACTCCCTGGAAGAGCTGCTCACGGAAAGAACGAGACTGGTGGCCCTGCCTCACGTATCCAACCTGGTAGGAATGGTGCAGGACGTCAAGGCAGTCTGCCAAATGGCGCATCAGGTTGGAGCCAATGTTTGTGCAGACGGCGTCGCCTACGCGCCCCATCGGGCGATCGACGTCCGGGAGCTTGGGGTCGACTGGTACGTTTTCAGCAGCTACAAAGTGTTCGGCCCTCACCTTGCCGTCCTCTACGGAAAGAGGAATTCGTTCGAGGAGCTTACGGGCCCCAATCACGGCTTCATTCCCAAGGACGCCCTTCCTTCGAAGTGGGAGCTCGGCGGCGTGTCGCACGAAGCTTGTGCCGGACTTCTGGCTCTCAAGCCGTACTTGGAATTCCTGGCGAGCGAGCCGTATGGCGGCCACTCGACGGTTCAAAAGGCTTACGAAACGATCCACTCTCTGGAGGCGCCCCTCGAGGCCGCCCTGCGAGACGGCCTTCGCGGCTTGCCTGGAGTGCGGCTTATCGGCCCCCAGGAAGCGTCGGACGATACGGAGGGGACCGTCAGCTTCCTCCATGACTCCGTTCCTGCCGACCAGATCGCGGCGGCCGTGAACCGGAGAGGCATTGGAATCCGCTCCGGCCACATGTATGCCGTGAGGCTTCTCCAGGGCCTTGGCATCCCCGAGGAACCAGGGGTAGTCCGCGTCAGCCTGGTGCATTACAACACCATGAAAGAGATTGAGCGAGTCTTGGAAGCGGTTGAGAGCGTGCTGAGCGGTTCCGCGCCCGAGGTTTGACGGCTGACCGAACGCATCGCGTGAGTCAGGGCCGGGTTGCAGACGGTAGTCTAGTACGCATGGCTCCTTTGCGTGTCGGGATTGTCGGTATCGGCAATATCAGTGGCATCTACCTGAAAAACCTCTCTCTCTATCGTTCGACGACCGTGGTCGCGGTGGCCGACTTGGAAAGGGAGCGGGCGGAAGCCGCTGCCAAGGAGCACAACGTTCCGAACGTGCTGAGCCCGGATGAGCTGATCGAATCGCCAGAAGTCGATCTGGTCCTCAACTTGACGATCCCTGCGGCCCATGGCCCGGTGGCGCTGCAAGCCGTCAAGGCCGGAAAACACGTTTACAACGAGAAGCCCCTTTCGGTCACGCTGGAACAGGCGCAAGAGCTCATCTGGACCGCCAAGACAAACGGCGTCCTTGTGGGTTGCGCGCCCGACACTTTCCTGGGCGCGGGAATCCAGACTTGCCGCGAGGTCATCGACCGCGGCGACATCGGAAAGCCGGTGGCCGGCCAAGCGTTCATGCTTAGCCGAGGACCCGAGCCTTGGCATCCAAGTCCGGACTTCTTCTTCAAGCCGGGCGGCGGTCCCATGCTGGATATGGGTCCCTACTATCTCACCGCTCTCGTGAACCTTCTTGGACCCATCAAGCGCACGACCGGCATCTCTGCCGCGAGCTTCGAAACGAGGATCGTCGGCAGTGGACCTCGAAAGGGCGACATGATCACGGTCGAGACGCCGACTCACGTTTCCGGTGTCATCGAGTTCCAACAAGGGACGGTCTGCGAGATCACGACCTCCTTCGACGTTCATTTCGGCTATCTTCCTCCGATCACGATTTACGGAAGCGATGGGACTCTAAGGGTCGGAGATCCCAATCAGTTCGGAGACGCCGTTGAGATTCGGACGCCAGGCGACTCCGATTGGAAGCCAGTCAAGCTGGAAAGGCCGTTCTCGCAAAACTCGCGTGGAATCGGAGTTCTTGACATGGCGCATGCGATCCAATCGGGCCGAGCCCACCGTGCAAGTGGAGATCTCGCCTGCCATGTGCTGGAGACGATGCTTTCCTTCACCAAATCCTCGGTGGAAGGCAGGCATCAAATGATCGCGACTCCAGTCGAAAGGCCGGCCGCTCTCTCCGCGGACGAGTTCAAAGACGACGTGCCAGTAGGCGCGGTCTAAGCGATGATCAGAGTCGATTGGATCGGCGGCGTGGCCTTCAAGGCGACACCGCCTTCGGGCAGCTCCTTCGTTATGGACTTGCCCGAGGATGAAGAGGGGCTGAACCAGGGGCCAACGCCCTTGGAGGCCCTTCTGTCGGCCGCGGCCGCATGCAGCGCCATCGACGTGGTGTTGGTCCTTCAGAAGAAGCGGCTTCACATTGAGTCGTACCGTGTCGAGGTCGAATGGACCCGTGGCCCCGAGGGGGTGTACCCGCGTCCGATCACCTCGATCGTGATCCGCCATATCCTCAAAGGCGACTTGAGTGAGGCGGCGGTGAAGCACGCCGTGGAATTGAGCGACGAGAAGTACTGCACCGTGATCTACACCCTTCGCCAGCCGACGGATGTGCGATCGGAATTCCATATCGAACCGTAGCCACGGGATGATTCACGGACGGTGATTTGACTATAACGTCCGGTCGCAATCTTGAGACGCGCAAACGCGGGCACGATACATCCCTCGGCTACGATGGATCCTGGGTTACAAATCGCTGCAATCTCGCCTTCACCGCCGGCCACTCCTCAGTGATGACGCTGAAATAGACGCTGTCCCGGACGTACCCGTCCTTGGCCACAATTCGGTGGCTCCTCAGAACTCCCTCCTTCACCGCGCCCAGCCGCTCTATGGCGGTTTGGCTCCGAATGTTCCGGCTGTCGGTCTTGAACTGGACTCGATGCGCTCCGAGAGCTTCGAAGGCATGCGTCATGAGCAGGAGCTTGGTTTCCGAGTTCGTCGCAGTGCGGCGGTAGGACTCTCCATACCATGTCCAGCCTATCTCGATGCCCTTGTGGGCTGGAGCAATCTCGAGATAGCGAGTCGTGCCGGCCACCCTTCCACTGGCACGATCGACCACCGCGAAGGGAAACTCTTCGCCGGTGGCCTTCAGAGCGAGCGCTTCTTCCACGTATCTTTGGGCGTCGCCGATCGATCGAAACTCGTTGTACGATAGCCATTGCCATAGCTCGGGCTCTTGGCCGATCTCGAACAGGTCCGTCGCATGATCCAGCGTCAACGGCTCGACCGTCACGAACCTTCCTTCCAGCCGGACCGGCTTCACCCAGGTTTCGCTCACACGGGCAGTTTGTCATCCAGTCAGGCGTTGGTGAGGGGAAGCCGAACGTCGTTAGTCAAACTCGGCTGAAGATCCCTTTCCCGAGAACCACGAAGAGACAAAGCGTGTCCTACGTGTCTTTTGTTACCGTTCGAACTTAGGAACCATGGATCCCAGGCGCGAGGTGCCAGTAGACCTCGTTCCATCGCTGCCGCTCGCGGAACTCGTTTACCTCGGTGGCGTTGTCGATCACGACCATCTCGATGCCGGCGATCTCCGCGAAGTCTCTCAGGTGCTCGGTGGTCACAGAGTAGCTGTAGCCGGTGTGGTGCGCCCCGCCGGCATAGATCCAAGAGGCGACGGCGGTCTTGAAATCGGGGCGGCACCTCCAGAGAGCCCTCGCAACGGGGAGCTTGGGAAGAGAAGGGGGAGCCACGGCGTCAACCTCGTTCACGATCAATCTGAAACGGTTGCCGAGGTCGATCAGCGACGCATTCAGGGCGGGACCCGCAGCAGCGTCGAACACCAGCCGGACCGGGTCGTCCTTGCCGCCGATTCCAAGCGGATGAACCTCCAGCTTCGGCTTCTCCGCGGAGATCGAAGGGCAAATTTCGAGCATATGGGCCCCGAGCACCTGCGGGTCCCGTGGATCGAGGTGATAGGTGTAATCCTCCATGAAGGAAGTACCGCCCGGAAGGTCGCTTGCGACAACCTTCATGAATCGAAGCAGAGCCGCAGTCTTCCAGTCGCCTTCCGCGCCGAAGCCGTAGCCTTCGCTCATCAGGCGCTGGCATGCGAGTCCAGGCAGCTGGGCCAAACCGTGGAGGTCCTCAAACGTGGTCGTAAACCCTTTAAAGCCACCCGTCTCTAGGAAGTTGCGGATGCCGATCTCGAGCCGCGCGCCGACCCGCAGCGAATCGTGGCGATCGCCTCCTCTCCTCAGCTCCCGAGCAACGTCGTAGGAGTCCTCATAATCCGCGACAAGCCGGTCAACCTCACCATCCATCACCTCCGTGACCTCGCGAGCCAGGTCCCCAACGCCAAAGCCGTTCACAGAAAAGCCGAATCGCGCCTCCGCCGCCACTTTGTCCCCCTCCGTGACGGCCACCTCTCGCATGTTGTCCCCGAAGCGGGCAAATCGGGCGCCCTGCAGGTCGTGCCAGGCTCGCGCCACACGCATCCAGCCGCCGAGCTGCGACTGAACGTCCGGATCGGACCAATGCCCAACGATCACCTTTCGACGCAGCCGAAGCCGCGAGTGGAGGAAGCCTGCCTCCCGGTCCCCATGAGCCGCCTGGTTGAGGTTCATGAAATCCATGTCGATCGTGCCCCACGGGAGGTCTCGATTGAACTGCGTATGCAGGTGGGCGAAAGGCTTTCGAAGACCGCTGAGGCCGCCGATCCACATCTTGGCCGGCGAAAACGTGTGCATCCACAGCACCAAACCCACGCAGTTGGGAGCGGCGTTCGCTTCCAGGCACAAAGCCCGGACCGCGGCCGGATCGGTCATCACGCCCTTCGGAACGACGTCCACCGGAATTCGGTCCGAGCGGTCCAGCTCCTCTGCGATCTGGCGAGAGTTCGCGGCCACTTGGCGCAGTGTCTCTTCCCCGTACAGGTGTTGGCTTCCAGTGACGAACCAGACTTCGGCAGGCGCGATTTTCATGGGCGCTGGCAGCATACCGTCACGTACATTCTCGGTTCGGCATGTATTGCTCCGGCTGCTTCCGGGCGCCTCCGCCGTTCGTCCCACAGAATTACCAGTTCTTTGCTGTTTTGTTGCTCTAGTGCTGCATCGGACAGCCAAAGAAAGCCTGTTAGGATTAGCATGTAGGGCGTGACTGGCAAACTTGAAAAGGTTCGTCTAAAAGACGTTTGGGAGAATGACGCTTACGACCTTTCGAAGTGGCTTCAAGAGAACCTGGACGTCCTGGAGGACAGCACCGGACTTAAATTTTCTTCCGCGACGTGCGAGCAGTTTGCGGGTTCGCTCTCTGTCCTCTTGGTGGCAAAGGAGGCCTCCGGCAAGACCTTCGTCGTCGAGAATCAGGTCGACGAAAGCGACGACGCGCACCTGGGCAAACTGGTTACCCATCTGAGCCACTTCGGGGCCCAGGGGGCTATCTGGATCGTTTCCGAACCCAAGGTTGAACACGTCCGCGCGGTGAACTGGCTCAACCAGTCGAGCACAGGGGCGTTTTACATCGTGAGACTGGAAGCGGTCCGCATCGGCAAGTCGGCGCCGGCTCCAATCTTTTCCCTCCATTCCGGACCGGAGATCGGCTCGGGAAAAGTTGAGGCCATACCGGAAGCGTATGAGGATTCACCCGAGGACCAGGCTAATCGGCGCCTGTTCTGGGGAGAGCTCATCGAGACTGCCGGGACATGGCTGCCCATGTTCGCCGACGCCAAGCCGACAGATGACCAGTATATGGGCGCGCGGCCCTATCGGAACACCGCCTTCCAGTATCAGTTTTGGATCTATCCGGAAAGCACCGTGGTGCAGCTTCGCATCGACGACGGCAATCCAAACAGCAAATTCAACGAGCGGGTGTTCGAGTACCTGATCGAGAATCGCGAGCAGATCGAGGGAGCGTTCCGAAGTCCCCTCGAGTGGGGCCGGCTGGATGGCCGCCATTCCTGCTGCATCAGTAAGCGAATCCGCTCGGGCGGCTATCGAGATCCGCAATCGAAGTGGAAGGCGATCCAGACCGAGATGATCCACAACATGGCGCAGTTGGAAGGCACGCTGCAGCCGTACCTCGTCAAGGCGAGCCCCGTCGCCGTTCGGTGACCCCATTACGCAAGAACCCTCGCCGGGTTCTTGCGTCTCGCCTTCTCATAAATTGCAGATTTCAAGTGCAATAGTTGTTCGAATCTTTACTGGTGCATTTGCCAGTCTTTGTTTAAGAATGAATCAACTGCAATAAAAATGCGGCGATATGGTGCGGCCGCATCGGATACTAGACTGCATGAAGCCGACGCACCGATCGATGCTCGTAGCCATAGCAGTCGTCGGCGCCGCTCTAACCCTGATCGCATCGCAGCCCGCCGGCGGAGACACGGATCCGGCAAAGCTGCAAAGGTCTTTGCGAACCGAAAAGACCAGCCCGCAGGTTGCGGAAAGGCTTACGATGAATTCGCGGGACTAGGGCTGGATCGGACCTGCCGCCGGCTTCGCAGCCGCTGTCGGAGCGGGAGCAGGATTTAGGATCTGGTCGATCTCCTTTCTGTCTTCCTCGCTCTGAGGACTCTTCTTGAACTTCAAAGCCACGCCGTTCATGCAGAACCGCAGCCCCGTCGGAGCTGGACCATCGTCGAACACATGTCCAAGGTGGCCGCCGCAACGGCTGCATAGCACCTCTGTCCGGTCCATCCCCATTGTGAGATCCCTCTTCTCAACCACAACGCTCTTCGAAAGGGGCTTGAAGAAGCTGGGCCAGCCGGTCCCGGAGTCGAACTTGGTCTTGCTGGAGAACAAGGGCTGTCCGCAGCCCAGGCAGTAGTAGACGCCTTCCCCATGATTGTGCTCCAGAGGGCTGCTGAACGCTGCTTCGGTGCCGGCATGCCGAAGAACCTCGTACGAATCTGCAGGCAGGAGCTTTCTCCATTCCGCGTCCGTTTTCACTACTTTGAACTTGAGAGGTCGTTCATCCTGATGCCGTGTGGACGCCGCAACGCAGCCAAGACCCACAAACAAGCCCACCACAACCCAAAAAACAGCCTTCATTAACCCTATCTACAATCAAAGGGACCGAAAGATTCCTCGGTCCCAAAGAGTAGCGCTTAGCTCTTGATCTGAGCGATCGTTTGGTCGATGAAACCTGCGAAGCGTGGGTTCTTCTTTTTGAGCGCCTCCAGGTCCGGGATCATCTGCTTCATCTTGTGCACCGTGATGATGTTGATCGCCCGAAAAACGCCGTTGAAACCGGGCGATTTGAGAGCTTCGCGCAAGTAAGACGTAACGCGCGGGTCTTCGCCTTTGATGTCTCCGAGCGCCGAAAGCCCGGCTTCTCGCACCGAGTCGGGCTGCGAAGCCTCGAGTGACTTGAAAGTGAGGTCCTTGCCTTGCTCTTGGTCGTGGTGGAGCACGGCTTCCAGTGCGGCCGAGCGAATCTCGGTGTTATCGGCCTTAGAGGCCAAGGCGAGAATCTGCGGCTTGGAAGCGTCGTAATCCACCTTGTCCAGTGTCATGATTGCGGCCGAAACCACGTCGTAAGGTTGCTGGTCATCGAGAAGTCCGCGGATCTTGGCGTCGTCGGACGAATCGTTCGGAAGGTCGGCGAATGCGCGGACCGCCTCGGCTCTTCGGCGAATCGACTCGTGGCTCAGCTCCGACTCCCAGAACGGCTTCAGACTGGGTTTCTTGAGCGCTGCCAACGCGGACGTATCCTCAATAGCGGGAAACATTCCCTTGTCTCTTTCCAGTGCGCCGGTCAACGCTTCCAGATCGGCATCGGACGGCTGGCTTGCCAGAAGCTGTCGGGCCGCCTCTTGCCGAGACACACAATCGGGAGCATAGGAAGCGACTGTCAACAGCTCTGATTGCGTCCAGGGCTGTTTCGGGATCTCCCTGAGAAAGTCGTGGTCAGGATCGAACACGACGGCGTCCGGCTTTTGCGAAGCGGCAAGCTAGAATGTCTGGTCCGACGCGTTCAGGTGGATCGGCAAACGCTCGACCTTACCGTCCTTGCCGAGAAGACCGACAGACGCCGGAATATCGTAGATGGGCGTCCCTTTCGACGTGTCTTGAGTCTGCTTGATGTGGACGGAGAGCTTTTTCGAGGCGTCGTTCCAGCTCCAAGTCCAATCGATGACCGGATGGCCCGGCTTGAAGATCCACTGGTCGAACCACGGATGCAGGTTGATTCCCGTCGCATCGGTCATCGCCTCGCAGAGGTCGTTGCTCTCCACCGGCGAGTTGTGGTGAAGCGTCAGATAGTTGTGAAGGCCGGCGAAGAAGGGCTTGTCACCGAGCATCTTTCGTAGCGAGAACAGTAGCACTCCGCCCTTTGGGTAGGTGTGCTGGTCAAACATCACGCCAGGCGACTGGTAGAAGTTCGTCGCAAGCGGCCTCTTATAGCGCCGGCTCTCCTGAATGTAACCTTGGCTGTTCGACTCGACCTCTCGCTGCGACTCGTTGACCCCGCGGCTGTGGAGCGTATAGCTCATCTCCATGAGAGTGGCAAAGCTCTCATTCAGCCAGATCTGGCCCCAATCCTTGCAGGTCACGTAGTCGCCAAACCACTGATGGCCCAGCTCGTGCGAGGTGAGCGAGTCCATCTGGTAGTAGCCCTGGCGAGGGTCGGTGAGAAAGATCCCGAGCGTGGTGGCGCTTACGTTTTCTTGCCCGCCGCCGAAATCGTACGTGCAATCCTGCGCGTATTTGGGCCACGGATACTTCACTCCAAGGCTGTCTGAATAGAAGCTGAGCATGTCCTTGGTGTGTCCAAAGGAGTAGTCCAACTTGCCGCCCATCCCTTTTGGCGCCACGTAGTAGAGCGGCACTCCGCGCCAGTTGTCCTTGTGGATGTCCAGCGGACCGCCCAACACCGAGGTCAAATAGGTCGCGTGCGGCTGTGTCATCCGCCAAACAACGGTGTGGGTGCGCCCGTCGTTGTTGGCACTGTCCGAAATCTGGGTGCCGTTGCCGATCACTTGCCAATCGAGCGGGACGGTGGTTCGCGTCTCCGTGGTCGTGAAGTCGTTCGGATAGTCCCAGGTGACGGCCCAGTCGCGAGTGTCGTCCGTTTCGCCGTTCGTCCAGAACCCGACGTGGGAGGGATCGTTCTTGACCGGCTCATGCCAGTGCCAGCCGCCGCGTCCGTGCGTCACTTCGGACTTCTTGAAGTGGTAGTGGATCACCACCGTCCACTTCTCGCCTCTCTTCGTGGGCGGACAGTCCACCAGGATGCCTTCGTCATCCCGCTTGTAGGTTGCCGAGCGTCCGTTCAGCTCCACGCTCTCAATCTTCGTGTCGGCGCCCGCATGGAAGCGGAGCTGCGTTACCCCGTCCCGGATGGCTTCGATCGAGTTCGTCGCGATCCCCTTGAGTAAACGGTTCGGGTAATCGACGTTCAGGTCCAGGATCAGGTTTTGGAGGTCATACATTCTGTCGGGCGCATAGTGGACGAAGGCGTCCGGCGCCGAAAACGGATTCCGGACTCCGAAAGAGCCGCCTTGTGCCGAGGCCAACGTCGGCAGGAGGCAGGCGACTGAGAAGGCAAGGCAAGGAAAGGGACGCATAGCTCACACAATTTACAGCATTCGTTCGAAGCAGGAAAGAGACTTCTTGTGCCGATTGCTTCGGCTGCGGATAGAGCGGTGATTCGCATTGGAATAGGAAATTCAAAGGCGACCGGGGACAGGTCACCTCATAGCCGCTAAGTAGAGCCCTGAGCAAACCCGTAGCCGCGGGATGAGAGACTGTCGGATTGAAACGCACGCCGATAGGCGATGCTCCCACAACTCTAAGGGCTTGCCCTTTGTCAGATCTTGCAAACTGTCGAGGGCCGGCTGGTATCGAACGGGCCCTTGGCCCCGCGGGATGAAGGACAAGCTTGAAAAGGTTGTGGGAGCCTTTCGGCACATGACGGCCCAATACATCAGTCTCATGATTTACGCCCGCGCAAAGCCTAGCACTGGGTTTAGGACCTGCAGATTGGGCCGTGATCTTAACGGCTACGAGAGTCCATCTCCGGGTCGGATGAGGAAGTGATGCCGGGCTTCAGGTACACCTATGCCGAGAGTTGGCCGGGTGGCGGCTCCGAGGCTTCGGCCCCGGGGAGGAAAGTCCGGACTTCGCAGAGCGCGGCGCCCTCGGCAACGGGGGGCGGGGCGACCCGACGGAAAGTGCAACAGAAACCAAACCGCCTTGGCTTGCCGAGGTAAGGGTGAAAAGGTGAGGTAAGAGCTCACCGGCGGTCCGGGTAACCGGCCGGCCGTGCAAACCCCGCTGGAAGCAAGGCCAAATAGGGAGGGGATGACGCGGCTCGCCGACCCTCCGGGTTGGCCGCGTAGATAAATCGTCATCCAAGACAGAATCCGGCTTATAGGCCGACTCTCATCGTCCACTTCATAAATGGCTCGGCCTTTCGCTCGCGCGCCAGATTCCTCGGCACCCGGGACGAACCATGATTCCCTCTCTAAAAACCGAACCTCATACCTGGATACCAAGTCTTGGCGCGTGCACACCCGATGGCTTGAAGCCTCCGATGGATGCTCAACGGCCTCAATGCTCATGATCGAGGGCTTGAGCGCGCCGCGGTAGTTCGCAGGGAGCTTTTCGGAGTTGCTATAGTTCCTTAACGTGATTGCCCAGGCCCCCATCAGTCTAAACGTTGGATCCGTTATCACCCACTCGGTTCGCATCAGGCCCGAAACCTACTCTTTGACGGCGAAGGACCCGATCAAGACGCCGGTCATCGTCATCCGCGGCGACAACATCACGGTCGACTTCAACAACGCCACCCTTCGCGGCACTTCGACACAAACACCGCCCGATCAACGGCGGGGCTTGGCGATTCTTGTGGACGGAGGTCGCAACGTGACGATTAAGAACGCCAAGATCCACGGGTACCGGCTCGCCATCTACGCGCGAAACACGGTAGGCCTGACCCTGCAGAACTGCGATTGGAGCTACAACTGGAAACAGCATCTCAAGAGCACGCCGGAGCGGGAAGACGAGAGCGATTGGATGTCCTTCCACCATAACGAGCATGACGAGTGGATCTATGGCTCCGGCCCAGGCGATACCGCCTTCGGATGCGGCGGCACTTATCTCTCGGGCTGCCGCCAGTTCCACGTGGACCACTGCACCGACACCGGAAGCCAGTGCGGCCTCATGCTCAACCGCAGCAACGAAGGCTACGTCTTTGAGAACGATTTTAGCTTCTTAAGCGGCATTGGAATCGGGCTCTATCGAAGCAGCAACAATCAGATCTTCAACAACTCCATCGACTACTGCGTGCGCGGATATAGCCACGGCATTTACAGCCGAGGACAAGACTCGGCTTCGATCCTCATCTACGAGCAGTCGAATCACAACGAGTTCATCTCAAACTCCGCGACGCGCGGCGGCGATGGGTTCTTTTTGTGGGCCGGTCAGACCACGATGGACACGGGCAAGGGCGGCTGCAACGACAACTACGTGATGTCGAACGACTTCAGCCATGCGCCCACCAACGGCATCGAGGCGACCTTCAGCCGCAATCAGTTTGCCGACAATCGCTGCGTGGAGTGCTGGCACGGAGTATGGGGAGGGTTCAGCTATGAATCCAAGTGGCTGGCAAACGTCTTCCAGTACGACGGGCAGGCTTTCGCTATCGAGCACGGGCAGGACAACACAATTCAGGCGAACACGTTCGATCACAACGACAAGGACATCGCACTCTGGATGACGGTGAACCGTAAGGCGGATATCCCCTACATCCAATATCGAGACACGGCCAGCAAGAACCCGATCATCGCTTACAACCAGTTCAACTCATGCTGGGGACGTTCGGTGAGCGTAACCGACACCTCGAACGTGGACGTGCGAGGCAACGTCTTCCGAGATTGCCCTCAGCCATTGGCCTGGAGGGGCAAGGTGGAGTTGAAGACGGCAAATAACTCCTCCATCCAGAGCGGCGACCTCTCCACGAACTTCGCGGATGCTCCGTTGCCGAAAACCCCCTCCGTCCTCAGAGGGGATGGCAGCAACAACCTCGATCATCCGCCGCTCACTCAATTTGAAACCAAGTGGGTGTCTCTTCACACGGTCTCGAGGGGCAAGTCTCCCAAGAAGCACGCAAGCGCCGACAACAAGGCCGTGGGTTCGGCGGTTCGCATTCCAAGCCTGGCCTGGGATCACCTTCGGGGTTCGGGGGAGTGGGGAAGAGACCACATCATCGTGACCGAATGGGGTCCCTATGATTACCGGTACCCGATGCTATTGCGGTCCACCTCCCAGAAGTCCGGAGCCCTCGTCCATTTGAAAGTGCTGGGGCCCAAAGGCGAATGGTCGGTCAAGTCCATTTCCGGTGCGGCCGTTGTGGGAGAAAACCACGGCCCGGTGCCTGGGGATCTTACGCTCAAGCCGCAGACCGGATCGGCGACGGATTACCGCGTCCAGTGCGTATTCAACGGCGGACCCGTCACGTCGACCTTTGGTGTCCCTTCGTCGGGCAAGAGCGTTCCTTTCTCCTATTCCGAATTCGTGGCTCCGATCGATTGGCACGTCACCTGGTACAAGTGGGACGCTTTGAGCGACCCTCGAAAGATCGACGGTTGGCGCTGGCTGCTTTCGAGCCCGCCTATCAAGACGGATCGGACTTCCAAGCTGCAGTACTCGGGCGCGGCCATGGCTCCTGGTCTGCCGGAGGATCATTACGCGACAGTCGCTGAAGGTGACGTCACGGTCGCGGCCGGGAAGTATGTTCTGGACATGACGACCGACGACGGCGCGCGGGCCTTCGTGGATGGAAAGCCGGTGATCACCGACGCGTGGCACTATCAGGGCCCGACTCAGTACACGGCCCTTCTACCGCTTTCGGCAGGGAAGCACCATCTCCGGATCGAGCACTTCCAGATCGACGGGTACGCAACGCTTCAGGTCGATCTCAAGAGAGCCCCCTAGACCTTCGAGTGGTTGCGCCAATTGCCGGCGGCGTCAAGCTCTGGGAGTCAGGCCTTGGACCGGATGCCCCGGGGCTTTCGCTGACACGGCTGTTTGAAGCTGCCGCAACCCCTCTGGATGCCAAGAGGTAACTTCATCCTCATGCCCCACATCATTGTCGAAGCCGCCGAAGAACTGTTGGATAAGGAGATTCCGGTGCTCGACAAAGGCTTTGTGCGGCTGGTCGATTACATGGGCGGCGACCAGCGCATCGTCCAAAGCGCGCGCGTGTCTTACGGCGCCGGCACGAAGACCGTGCGCCAGGATAGGGGCCTGATCAACTACCTGATGAAGAACTGGCACACGAGCCCGTTCGAGCAGGTCCAGCTGACGTTCCACGCAAAGATGCCCATCTTCGTGGCCCGCCAGTGGGTGCGCCACCGGACGGCCCGGCTGAACGAGATCTCGGGTCGGTACTCGGTGATGAAGGACGAGTTCTACGTTCCGCAGCCCGAGCACATCCGCCCACAGAGCACGGACAACAAGCAGGGGAGAAGCGAGGATCGATATTCGCCTGAAGAAGAGCAGGAGATCATCTCTCTCTTTGAGAGGGAGCAGCGCGCGGTGTATGACAACTACCAGGCCCTGCTTGATAAGAATGTCGCACGGGAGCTCGCGCGAAACAACCTTCCGCTGTCGCTGTACACCGAGTGGTATTGGCAGATCGATCTGCACAATCTGTTTCAGTTCCTCAGGCTGCGGATGGACGCCCATGCACAGTACGAGATTCGGGCCTACGCGGAAGCGATGGCGGAATGCGCCAAGGCGGTCGCTCCGCTCGCGTATGAGGCGTTCGAAGAGCACGCTCTGGGCTCGGTCACATTCAGCCGGGCCGAGTGCGAGAGCCTGGTAGCCCTTCTCAAAGGTGCCCGGCCGCGACTGGAAGGTAAACCGCTGCTGGCGTTTCAGGCGAAGCTCGAAAAGCTCGAGTCCTCGCAGCCTGAGGCGGAGCCAGAGCCGGCCGAGGGGTGGTATGCGCCCGTAACGCAGACGTCATAACACCCCATTTCGGGAACTAGAATCGAACCCAGACTCGAATGGGCACTCGGTGATGGCGCCGCCACACCCATCGACGAACGTAGTGCCCTCGGTATCGGTGGTGGTAATAGTAGTGATGATGCTGGCCGGCGATCACGGTCACGCCGCCGATGTGAGCCCGAACTCGGACCTGAGCGGAGGCCAGCATAGGCACGGCGAGTGCGAGCGTCGCAAAGGCCACCACTGACAGATTCCTTATAGACTTCATAGTTGTTCTCCCTTCGAAGCGACGGGCTCATGGCCCTATGGGTACGACGCGCCCTAGGTCGCCGAGTTCCGTGGCATGGGGGCATGCTGAAGGAGAACTAAGCTGGGACCGGCGGCCGGTTGTATCGAAGATCCGTGCAACAAACGCGACTGGTCTTCGGCTGA
>DASZPA010000129.1:0-11573 GCA_035550555.1 Fimbriimonas sp. | reverse complement strand
ATTCGAGACGGTGCTGGGCGCTCTCCAAAAGCACGATCGCGCGCGAATCGATCTCGGAAGTCTGCAACAACAACGCTAGGGAGACGCATAGCATCGACGTTTCTAGACGCTGCCGACCCTTGCAAGTTTAATGCGGATCAGAAGAAGCTCACCCCATTTTGCAAGTAGCTGGACACGTTCAGGACCGACAGGCACATACTCCAGCGTGCCTAGAGACCTTTACACCCGTAGGAATTCCTAAGTACGATAAGCTAACTTGCCGAAGAAACTGGAAAACCGACGCACATCGTCCGGCCTTGACAGTACCCGTTACCGCGTATCCACATGCAGCAAACTCTCTTGAAGATTATTTAGAACCCATGCAACTACATTCCTTACTCGTTGATGGATTCCAATGCTTCAAAGGGGCGTGGTCTGGCCTTGAAGAATTTCAACAAATCTGCATAGTAATTGGCCGCAACAACAGCGGGAAATCGAGGCTTGTAGACTTAGTCGAAAGCCTATGCCAGGTGGAACGCATGAGGAGTTTGCCGTACAAACTAAGGCTCCGCGGCGCATTCGAAGAAACAGACCTCAAAAGTGGGTTTAGTGACCATGTCTCCGCCGGTGTTCTCCAGGGTCAACATTGGCACGATCACGGAGCAAAGCTTGTTGGCCTCGAAGCCGAATGGGTCTTCAATGGAAACCAGGTTGTAGGCCGCCCAATCTTTCATCCAGAAACGCAGTTAAGATCACCTTTCGGAGTTTTATCTACGAATGCAAGAACAGACGTGCTGGTAAGGGTCTTGACGGATATAGGGAACCCATTTTTTGGCAAATCCTTCTATAGACTATCCGCAGACCGAGACATTCTGCCAGAAGTGGCTACCTTGGAGACGCGTTTGGAATCCAACGGCGAGGGCGCAACAAACATCATTCGTCGCCATCTGACAAGTACACAGAAAGACTACAATATAGACCTAATTAGAGAGAGGTTGCTCGGTACCCTGAACAGCATCTTTCTCGATGACGGGCAGTTTACAGAAATACAGGTCAAGCAACATGATACACTTGGGGTAGATGGCAAGTGGGAGATCTTTCTAGGAGAGCGAGACAAGGGTCTGGTTCCTCTAAGCAGGTCTGGAAGTGGGCTGAAGACTATCATCTTAGTCTTACTTGTCCTCCTGGTAATTCCAAAGCCAAGTTCTATGAACTTGCGAGATACTATTTTTGCGTTTGAAGAGCTAGAGAATAACCTGCACCCTGCCTTGCAACGTCGACTATTCAACTATATCGAGAACTTCGCAAGAAAGACTGGTGCTTCATTCTATTTAACAACGCATTCGAGTGCGTGTCTCGACTATTTCGCTGCATCGAACGTAGCTCAAATCATTAGGATTTTACACGATGGTGCAAACTCTCGCACTGCGTTGGTTCGGTCACACTTCGATAAAACTGACATAATCAGCGAACTGGGTGTTAGACCATCTGACTTACTGCAAGCGAATGGTGTAGTTTGGGTTGAAGGTCCGTCAGATCGGATTTACGTGAACCATTGGATCAAGCTTATATCAGGTGGCGAGTTAGTAGAGGGACGTCATTATCAGTGTGCCACATATGGAGGGGCATTGATCGCGAATGTCGAGTTTAAAGCTCCAGAGGAACAAGATGAGGCGATGATTAACCTCCTCCGGCTCAATAACAACGTTGTCGTTATCTGTGACAGAGATGGTGTAACTAATTCTTCAGGCGAAGTCGTTCTGAAGAAGCGTGTGAAACGTATTCTTGGTGAATTGAAGAATGTGCCGGCAGCGTATACTTGGGTGACAAAGCCGCGCGAAATTGAGAACTATCTGCCCGCGAGGGTGTTGCGCGTGTATTTCAAGAGACCCTCGATGCCTCACCCTGAAGCTGCAGAGAGAATGTTTTCAAGCAAGGGGCAAAAAGGACTGTCCTTTTTCGAGCAGCATGCTGGTGTATCGTTTGTCGACAAAGTTCATCTTGCGTCAGGCGTAGCAGACATCATGACAGTCGAGGACCTTAAAGAGCGGTTTGATCTTTTCGCAAGATTGAGTGAAATCACCGATTTAATAAGGCAGTGGAATAAGTAAATGAGTCCAAGATGGGGATCGATTAGGATTTACATTCGGTGGTAGGATATTTGCTTTTGGGATCTGTCTAAGCATCAGAGGAGGCCGATTTAGGTTTCCGTGTCCATTGATGTTAGGTTAGTTTGGCTGATGCGATGGGTTAAAGCCCTGAGTGAATCTTTCGTGAACGTTAGCTTAACGCATTCCTACTGCAAGAGACCGAGTGATACGATCCCCGCATGGCCTACGTCCTTCAATTCAACACCCACATGAGCCGATCTCAATATGACGGGATCATTTCTCGACTGGACGCCGCCGGCGCGGGAAACCCTCCGGGCCGCCTCTACCACGTTTGCTATGGCCCTGAAGGCGACCTGTCGGTCACCGACGTTTGGGAGAGCATGGAGCAGGTCCAAGAGTTCGGCAAGACCCTCTTTCCAATCTTGGCCGAAGCCGGAATCGAGGCTGGCGTTCCTGAACCGGCCTCTGTTCACAACATCATGATCGGAGCCTAGCTACGTCTCCGTTCGCTCCCGATACTGTACGGCTTCCGAGAGGTGGTTCTTGAGCACGGTTTCGACGCCTTGCAGGTCTGCAATCGTCCGAGCCACCTTGAGAATCCGGTCAAACACGCGAGCCGAGAGGTTCAGCCGAGCCGAAACGACCTTCATGAACTGCGAGCAATCGTCGTCCAGGAGGATCGACTCGCGAATCTCCCGAGGCGTCATCTTCGCGTTCACTCGGTTCTGCCCCAGCCTCTGGTTCTGCCTCTCGCGGGCCGCACAGACTCGGTCGCGAATCGCCGCCGAGCACTCTCCTTGCGATGCACCGAGAAGTTCGTCCGGCTTCAGCCGAGGAACGTCCAGATGCAAGTCGATTCGATCCATCAAGGGCCCGCTAATCCGCCCCGCGTACTTGATGCAAACCGAAGGGTTGCTGATGCACTTCTGTTCGGGCAGGCCGCGAAATCCGCAAGGGCAGGGGTTCATTGCCCCAACCAAAATGCACCCTGCCGGAAAGGTGATCGTGCTGTGCGCACGCGAAACTGTGACCTCAGAGTCCTCCAGCGGTTGCCGCAAAGCTTCCAGAACTCCCCTGTCGAATTCCGGCATCTCATCCAAAAAGAGGCATCCGTGGTGACCCATGCTTACTTCACCGGGCTTCGGCACCTTACCGCCGCCGACAATAGCTGCGTAAGAGGCCGAATGGTGCGGAGACCGGAAGGGGCGCTCCCAGATCAGCCCCGGCTTGCCCGCCTTCTCGCCGGCCGCGCTATGGATGCGGGTGACTTCGATCGCCTCGTTCAAAGCCAAAGGAGGAAGAATCGTCGGAAGGCGCCGCGCGAGCATCGTCTTGCCGGAGCCTGGAGGTCCCGACATCAGTATGTTGTGGCCGCCCGCCGCCGCGATCTCCAGGGCGCGAATCGCATGCCGCTGCCCCTTCACGTCGCTGTAATCGACCTTGTACTCAGGCGTGCGTGCGGCAGGAGTGTCGTCGAACTGCTCGGGCTTGATCGAATCGAGACCGTTGAGCAGATGCACGGCTTCCAACAGATTTCGAACTCCGTAGACCTCGATCCCCGTTGCCACCGCGGCCTCCGCGGCGTCCTGCTTGGGCACGATCAGACGCCGAAACCCCTTCTCCATCGCCATCAGCGCGACGCTCAAAGCACCGTCGATCGGACGCAGGGCGCCATCGAGGCCGAGCTCACCCAGCAGCAAGGTCTCATTCAGCTCGCTATTCGGGATGATGCTCTGTACCGCGCAGATCGAGACGGCCATCGGAAGATCCAACCATGGGCCTTCTTTCCTGATGTCGCCCGGCGCCAGGTTGCAGACGATTCGGCGGTCGGGAAAGTCCAGCCCGCTGTTCTTCATGGCGGTCTTGACTCTTTCTTTGCTCTCTTGGACCGCCTTGTCGGGCAAGCCGACCAGGATGAAGTTGTTGCTCGTATCAGAGACCTTGCCCAGAAGGTCGGTCTCGATCACGATCGGCACCGCCTCGATCCCAATCAGGGTCGCCGAGTGTGCCTGCGCGATCATCAGGACATTGTAGCCGCCCCAAAAGCCATGATCACTCGCTCCTTTCGTACGACATCTGTAAAGGGCGGCCTCGATGGCTAAAGAGTCGACTCGCAACGGTTGGCGAATCGCATGCGCGCTCATCATGAGCACGATGGGCGTGCTTCACTTGATCGATCCGGGCTGGTTCGCCAAAGCCGTACCGGATTATCTGCCCAATCACCTGCCTATCGCGATCATCAGCGGCTTGGCCGAGATCGCGGGTGGCGTCGGGCTCCTGGTTCCGCTTTTCAGGAAGTCCGCTGCCATGGGACTGATCATCCTCTACGTCGCCATCTTCCCAGCTAATATCCACATGGCGCTCCATCCGCAGCAATGGGTCCAACCTCAGTGGACCTTTATCCTGTGGCTCCGTTTGCCGTTTCAGCTTCTATTCATCTGGATCGCTTGGTGGGTAGGCGGTTTGGCGCCCCTTGCTTCACCCCAGAAGTAGGAACGGTTGCTGCCAGCGAACGCGTTCATCTGGCATAAGGCATGGTTCTGCACAGAGCCAGTTCTGAGATGTCTCTCCAAAATCTGACCTTCGCCATGGCCACCACGCCACTCCTCGGGATAGTCGAGGTGATACGTCGCCGGCTTGGGAGATAGGCTGGCCGCTTGCCACAGGATCTTGGGCGCGTGCTGAAACTGGTCTGTTGTGGAGGGATTCAGCTTCCTTACAGAGTCAACCCGGTTGGATGGCCATTGCCAAACTTAAAGATAGCCATTGGTCAGCTCATTAAGGCATGATTTCAGTAGACGAAGGGTAACATGATCGGCATGATCGGACGCCTTCGGGGGGAGTTGGTGGAACTCGAAGGGGCCACTGCCCTCGTCGAGGCCGGAGGTGTTGGATATGAGGTCTCGGTTCCCGACCTCGTCGCCGTGAACCTGGTTGTCGGCACTGAGGTGACGCTGCTCACCCGGCAGATCTTTCGCGAGGACGGCGTCTCGCTCTACGGTTTT
Organism: Fimbriimonas sp.; assembly: GCA_035550555.1. GTDB lineage: Bacteria > Armatimonadota > Fimbriimonadia > Fimbriimonadales > Fimbriimonadaceae > Fimbriimonas. Next base: position 6,478 of record DASZPA010000129.1, on the reverse strand, counting down.
CTCAACGCCTTTCAACGCCGCGTCTTCGATCTGCTTTTGAGCGTGAAAGGGTGTGGACCGAAGGTCGGTTTGGCGCTGCTGGGACAGATTGGCGAGGATGGCGTGGCTTCTGCGATCGCCTCGCAAGACGCCCGCGCATTGACTCGTGCTAGCGGCGTCGGCGTTCGGCTGGCGGAGCGCATCATTCTGGAACTCAAGGACAAAATTCAGGAAGAGACGTTCAACCGACGGGTGTTGGCGAATGCGACTCCTGCAAAAAAGGTGCGGCCAGCCGACGAGCTTGTCGAATCGCTCCTGGGACTCGGCTTCAAACGCTTGGAAGCCGAGTCTGCGGCGGAGATCGCCCGTGAGACTGAGTCGGATGTCGAGGAGCAACTCAAGCACGCGGTGAGGGTGCTTACCAAGAAGTAGGATGCGGAAGGACTACGGAGGGTCGGGGGGCGGCGACGATGGCGGGCGAGACAACGAGCTGGACCCGAATAAGAAACTGGATGAAGGCTCGTTCGAACTTTCGCTGAGGCCGAAGCGGCTTTCGGAGTTTATAGGCCAAGACCAGCTCAAGCAGAATCTGGCGATCTTCTTGAAGGCCGCTCTCCAGCGCGAGGAGCCGTTGGACCACTTGCTGCTCTACGGACCTCCAGGTCTCGGCAAAACGACGCTGGCCCATATCGTCGCGATCGAGATGAACGCGAAGATCCACGTCACGTCGGGTCCGGCGATCGAGCGGCCAGGCGACTTGGTCGGAATCTTGACAAACCTCGAGCACGGCAGCGTGCTGTTTATCGACGAGATCCACCGGCTCAGCCGCACCGTTGAGGAGTACCTCTACCCCGCGATGGAGGATCACAAGGTCGACATCATGATGGGCAAGGGCCCGGCGGCGCGATCGATTCGGATCGACATTTCGCCGTTCACCGTGATCGGTGCGACCACGCGGCAGGGATTGCTCACGGGGCCTCTTCGGGACCGCTTCGGAATCATCTCGAACTTCCAGTTTTACGACCACCAGTCTCTGTACGAGATCATCGTGCGCTCTTCGGAGATCCTCGGCTACAGCATCGCTCGCGAAGGCGCCGAGGAGATCGCCAAACGATCCCGAGGAACTCCTCGCGTGGCCAACCGGCTGCTGCGGCGGGTTCGCGACTTTGCACAGGTCGAGGGAATGGAGACCATCGAGAGGCAAATCGTCGACAAGGCCGCGGACGCGTTGCAGATCGACCACCTCGGGCTGGACCGGACTGACCGAGCTCTTTTGCGTGCGTTGATCGAGCGGTACCGAGGCGGGCCTGTCGGCCTCGAGACGCTGGCCGCATGCACAGGCGAAGATTCCGGAACAATCGAAGAAGTCTACGAGCCGTACCTGCTGCAGATCGGAATGTTGCAACGCACGCCGCGGGGACGCGTTGTAACCGACATGGCGTACAAGCATTTAGGCGTCACGCCGCCGCGCAGGCCGAAAGAAGACACGTTAGACTTTGACCTAGAGGGTTAGCCGCATGTTGGGCCGCAAATCACAGAACTTGGATCAGCTCGAGCACTATCTGGCGAGCTACAAGTCGCCCATCAAGCCCCAGATCTCGAAGTGGGAGTACGGCCTTCCGGCGCTGGCTTCGCTGGGAGTTTCGGCGCTCCTCTTCACCGAACATGCCGCCGCGTTCGTCGCGGGGATGTGCCTGGTGGGTGGTGTCGCCTTCGGTTACAAGGCATGGACCATCCCAGCCAAAAAGCCACCCAGCCCGCACGACGAGCTATTCGCCAGGGCCGACGAAGTGGTTCGAAAGCTTCAGGGTCTTTCGCAGCAGCGGAGGATCGGACAGACGATGCATCCGGGCGTGGCCCTAACGCTCAACGAGTGCGCCGGGTTTTGGCGTCGGATCTTGAATGTTTGTGAGAACAAGATGTGGTCCGATGCGGGCGTCCAGCCGCATTGGAAGCATGCTCGAGAGGACTGGCGGACCGCCGCCGACCTCGGCATGGCCGAAGCGCTCATCCTCGCCGATACTGCCATCACCCTCACGCCGAAAAAGCCGCGAATGGAAGAGGTCGTGCAGGACGTCTTGGAGACCTACGTCTTTCCCCGCTCTCGCGGAGGTGAGCCTTTGCCTCCCTCATTCGAACCACTGAGGGAACTAGCGGAGAAGCTGAAGCTTTTGGCCAGTGAGGTCGAGAAAACGACCCGCCGGATTGCCGAGGACGAGAACGTCGACGCCGCGCCGACGGCCTCCCGGCGATTGGAGGAGGTTTTGGGTCAATTGAGAGCGATCCAGCAAGCGGAAGAGGAGCTTCACGAAGAGATCCGGTAACTCTCCTCTGAGGAACTCCTCGCCCAATGCCTCATCGGCCTACTTCGGATTGCCGATTGCCACGAACTTACAAGCCTCGCAAATCCGGACTGGATGCCTGCCCCTGAGGAGCCTGCGTCTCGACTCCGGTTAACACCAGATGCGTGGCGCACCCGGCTCTTGTCCCGCTCTCGATGTCGGTGTCCATCCGGTCTCCGATCACCAGCGCGTCTGCGGGCGAGCAGTTCGCCTCGCCAAGGATGAGCTGGATCAAGTAGGGGTTCGGCTTTCCGACGACGAAGGGTTCGACGCCTGAGCACGTCTGAATCGCCGCTACGATGCTGCCGGCTCCTGGCGTGAAGCGACCCCCTTCCAGGGGGAACGTGGCGTCCGGATTGGTCGCCACAAACTTGGCTCCACATCGGATCTGATTCATCGCTGCAGCCATCAGGGCATAGGTGAAGTCGAGGCAGATCCCGGCGACCACGACCTCTGCTTGAGGCCCCGCCGCCAAGGCGTGACCTTGAGAGGACTCGTTGACCACCTCAAGACCCGCGCTGCGCAGAGTAGCAATTAGCCCGGGCATTCCGACGACGAAGGCAGTCTTGAAACCCTCGGAAGTCAGATAGGCGGCGGTGCCCGTCGCTGAGGATGAAATCTCCGATTCATCGGCTTCAAAGCCCATCCGGCGAAGCTTGTCCCTGTAGAACGCGCGAGTCTGGCTGGAGTTGTTCGTGAGGTACCGAATCCCGACTCCTTCGGACCGAAGCCGCGCGACGGCCTCCACTGCGTGCGGAATCGGCTCTTCGCCTCGGTAGAGCGTGCCGTCGAGATCGAAGATGGCGAGCCGGTAACTCAAGGTCAACCCCATTAAAGCGCATCGAGCGCGTCAATCGATGGGGCGGGGGTTGGTTTCGTTCGGGCGCAAAGACACTGTGAGCAGGATCAGGGGAACGGGATCGTCGGGGCCAACCGCGTTAGCGGGCGCGTACTGGTGAGGCAACGTGGCGTCGAAGCTCATAGCATCGCCTTCATGCAATGTGCAAGGAACGTCGTCCACGGTGATGGTCACGTCGCCTCGAAGGCAGTACACAAACTCTTCGCCGAAGTGCCGGTCCACCCAACTGGGCCGATGAAGCTCCATCAACGCCTGGCTGGCGACGCCGCTCGTGAGCTCGCTGTTGAGGATGGCCGTAAAGAACGGCTGGAAGCCGAGGCTTCCCAGCCGGCGCCGCTCGTCTGGATCGTCGACATGGATCCGGTCGTCGTCCTGAATCCGCTTTTGATACTCCTTTTTGGGGATGCTCACGTTCCACCGCGTCTCGTGCGATCGATGGACGGAGAACGCGCCGTCGGCGAAGGGGCGCGTCATCTGATCGGTGAAAAGATGCAACGCCCGGCGGATCTTTTCCAGGGATGCCGGAGTCGATTGCTTGCCCTGTTCGATGCGAATCAGCGTGTACCGCGCAACACCGGCCTTTTCGGCCAGCCTTTCGGTACTGAGGCCGAACTTGAGACGCCGCTCTTTGATGCGTCGCCCTACGGTTATCGGATCGAAACTTGGATCGGTCGAAGACACTTGTCCAAAGTCAAGTGTAGAGGAAAACTTCTACCTGGATTAGACGTTTTCGGTGGTTCTTGTCCAATCAAGCGTAAAAACATCCACACCGCCGAATGAACTTGAAAGAACCTGCGTTATCTTGCAGCGTATCCCCGTATCAGGGTCTCGCAGAAGTGGCCCCGGGAACCTCAAGACCATGTACAAATCCCGCAGCCATTTCAAGGCGTTTACGCTCATCGAGCTACTCGTCGTCATTGCCATCATCGCGATTCTCGCGGCGATCCTGTTCCCCGTTTTCGCCCAGGCCAAGGCTGCCGCGAAGGGCGCTGTTTGTCTTTCCAACCTCAAGAACGTTGGCTTGGCGTCGATGATTTACTCGAACGACTTCGACGACCAGAAGGTCCCGAAGTACGGCTCCTGGGACAACGTCTACACCTACTGGTGGTTCGGCTCCACGACCTATCCGGCCACGACGGTCGACGGAACCAAGGGCATTCTTTACCCCTACATGAAGAACCAGGAGATCATGGACTGCCCCATGAACAAGGGCATCGCCGCCGACCCTTACACGGGCCTTCAGTTCGGGCTGGCCATGAGCGTGGGAAGCATCGTTTTCGGCAACGACGAATATCTCGGCGGCCAGTATTCAATGACCTCGGTGGACGATCCTGCTGAGACGATCTACTACGCCGATGCCGCGGCCGAAGCCTATAAGAGCGGCTCTTACGTTCTCGCGGATTCCACGGAGTTCATGTGCGACTTTTACGGCGAGTCTGCCCACGGCCGCCATGCGAAGAAGTCGAACGTCGTTTGGTTCGACGGGCACGCCAAGTCGATGACTGTGACTCCGACCACCTCGACCGACCAGCCACAGGCAACGGCAGCTAAGAATAATCTCGGAATCATCGAGAAGACCCCGGTTTCCGTTCCCGACGGCGAGTTCTTCATGTTCACCAAGAAGGACTGCTACTACTACATGCCGGTTAAGAGCAACTCGTAGTGACTTCGAAGCTGCTTCTCGCGACCTTGGTCTCCGCGCTGGTTCTTATCGGCTGCGGAGACTCGGGAATCGGCTCGGCGCCCGTCGTTTCGGTGACTCCCGAGCAACGCGCGAAGGATCTCAACTCCAAGGCTCAAAAGACGGTCAGCTGGTTGGAAGGGCTGCCCGCCGATCAGAGGAAGACGGCCCTCGACCGCACGCCACAAATCAAAGAGGCGCTGAAAGGCGCCACCGACCCCGCTCTGAAGACCCGAATTTCCGCGCTCGGAGTCGGGCTGTAACGGAATACCATGATCGCTCTTCTCTCTTTGGTCGCCGCCCAGGGCGCGACGCTCAACCTTTCGCCGATGCCTTCCGGGCTCTTCGACAAGATCCACGGATACATGCCGTTTGCTCTGAAGCTGTCCGACACCAAGCCGGAGAGCGTCAAGAAGACGCCCGACGCCGCGAGCCCTCGGTACGGCGCGATCCAAATCCACGGCCAAGTGTTCGCCGTCATGTTCGACGGAAAAGACAAGGTCTACGTCGACACCAACGCCGACGGTGATCTCACGGATGACCCTCCCGCCGACTGGAGCATGAAGACCGTGAAAGGTCGCGGCGGGGAGAGCACTTACCGACAGGGGACGGCTCAGATCGACTTGACGATCGCGGGCAAGCCTTGCCGCTGCTCGGTCGGAATGTACGAAACTCCTGACGGAATCGGCTATTACCAGGACTTCGCCCTGTCAGGCAAAGCTGAGATCGGTGGCAAAACCTACAACGTCGTCTATGCAGATCCCAAAGCCGATTGGGACGGTAAGAGCGGAATTCTGATGCTGGACGACAAGGGCAACGGCCAGTTCGGCCCGCAGTGGTTCCATCAGGTGGGACAGCCGTTCCTCCTGGAAGGCAAAACCTACGAGTTCGGGCTGAGCCACGGAAAGCTCTCAGTCGTGCCTTCCAACAAGAAGGTGGTCGCTCCGGTCGAGAAGGACCCTAACGAGGGCAATGGGCTGCGAGCCGGTAGGCCAGCGCTCGCATTCGATGCGAAGACGATGGACGGGACGGCCGTTTCGTTCCCCAAGTCGTACAAGGGCAAAGTCGTCATGCTCGATTTCTGGGCCACCTGGTGCGGTCCTTGCATGCGCGAAGTCCCCAACGTCGTGAAGAACTATAAGGAGTTCCACGATCAGGGGTTCGAAGTGCTCGGCGTCTCGCTAGATCGAGAGAAGTCGGAAGCGAGGATCCAGGAGGTCTCCGCCCAGGCCGGCATCGTGTGGCCTCTCGTCTATGACGGCAAATATTTCAAGGCTGCTATCGCGCGGCAGTACGGCATCCAGGCGATCCCCGAAGCCTATCTCGTGGACGGCGATACCGGAAAGATCATCGCCGCCGGCGACGACATTCGGGGCGAGAAGCTCGGCCCCGCCATCAAGAAAGCTCTCGCAGCCAAGAAGCGATGATCGAGGGCAACCCTCCGCACGCGCTCGTTCTCTTTCGAGAAGGGTGCGAGCGGATCGAAAGCGGCGACGTTGCGGGGGCGCAACGTCTGCTGCTTGAGGCAAGAAGCCTGGCAGAGGGCCTCGATCGCGACGCGTTTGCCGCGAGCCTGTTAGGGGAGATCGAGGCGCGGCTCAGTTCGGCGTCGATGGA
>DASZPA010000128.1:0-20793 GCA_035550555.1 Fimbriimonas sp. | reverse complement strand
TCCTGAATCGGGAGCTTAAGCAGCGGTCGGGTGCGTGCGCTCGCCAAGTTGGGTAAGGGCGTGCTCGCAAGAGTCGAACAGTTTGTCAACGCTCTCAAGCGCATCGGTCCGTCGCCGCAGATAGGCGGCGGTGAGCAACGTAGCGGCGGTAAGCAGCCCGCCGATAACAAAAGATTTCGCGACCCAATCAGAATTTGTCGTCTTTGACATGAACACTCCTATAAACCCCTTTTCGGGCGTTATTGTTCGAAGGAGAGTGCATTTTCCATGCCTAAATGCCATCCATATCCAACTTCCCGCAAAACCCACTTCCCTGCCGGAAGACCTCAGCTATCTAGGTTCGCTGAGTAGACTATTCACCACATGCTTGATAGTCTCACTCGCCGCTTAGCCAACATCCTGGCAGCGGTCGGCCGCAAAGGCCGCCTGAGCGAAGACGACGTCAACGAGATGCTCCGGGAGGTGAGGGTAGCCCTCCTAGAGGCGGACGTTAACTTCAAAGTCGCCAAAGACTTCATCGCCAGCATTCGTGAAAAGGCGATTGGTCAGAACGTCTACGGCACTCTCACCGCCGATCAGACGATTATCAAAATCGTCCGCGACGAGCTGACCGAGATGCTCGGCGGCGAGCAGATCCGGTTCGACTTCGGATCCCAACCTCCGGCCGTCGTCCTGCTTTGCGGTCTGCAGGGCTCGGGCAAAACGACCACCTGCGCGAAGCTGGCCCGTTGGCTGGTTAACGAAGGCAAAAAGCCGATTCTCGCCGCCTGCGACGTGCAGCGCCCCGCTGCTATCACTCAGCTAGAGGTACTTGGAGAGCAGGTCGGCGTCCCCGTCTTTAGCAAGCACGATGGCACCAGCCCCGTCAAGATCGCCCAAGAGGCGCTCGCCCGGGCGAAGCACATGATGAACGACGTGCTGATCGTCGACACAGCCGGCCGGCTGCAGATCGACGAGACGCTGATGGACGAGCTGAAGCAGATCTACAAGGCCGTCAAGCCGAACGAGGCGCTGTTGGTCGTCGACTCGACCACGGGCCAAGAGGCCGTCAACGTCGCCGAAGCGTTCCATAAGGAGGTCGCCCTAACAGGTGCGATCTTCACCAAGCTGGACGGCGACACACGCGGCGGCGCGATCCTCAGCGTTCGAGCCGCGACAGGCGTTCCCGTTCGCTTCACGGGCGTCGGCGAGCAAGTCGAGGCGCTCGACGCTTTCTATCCCGACCGCATGGCGCAGCGGATCATCGGCATGGGCGACGTGATGGGCATCATCGAGAAGGCCGAGCAGGCGTTCGAGGGTGAGGACACAGCCGGCATGGAAAAGGCGATGCGCACCGGCGCGTTCGACTTCAATCTCATGCTCCAGCAGTTCCAGATGATGCGCAAGATGGGCAACTGGCGCAACATCCTCAAGATGGTTCCCGGCGTGAGCGGAATGCTCCCCGAAGGCGCACTGGACTCTATCAACGACAACGATGTTAACAAGATTGAAGCGATCATCCTCTCGATGACGCCAAAAGAGAGGGCCAACCCGGATATAATCAACGGTTCGCGGCGCAAACGCATCGCGGCGGGCTCCGGTACCAGCGTGGAGATGGTCAACCACCTCCTCAAGCAGCTTTACGAAATGAGACGCTCTATGAAGCAGCTCAGTAAGATGCAGAGGAAGTTTGGGAAGTTCAACAAGCGAGGTAACCGTCCGGAACTGCCGCCCGGATTTGGTCAAGAAGACGACGAAGAATAGGCCTCGAACAGAACAGACAAATGGTAAAGATCCGACTTAGGAGAATTGGCACCAAGGCACGCCCCTTTTATCGCGTTGTGGTGGCCGAGAGCAACACGGGCCGAAACGGCGCCTTCGTGGAGACGATCGGCAAATACGACCCCACCAAGCAGCCCAAGGTGATGGAGATCGACGAGGAGCGTGCGATGCATTGGCTCCTGAGCGGCGCCCAGCCGACCGAGACGGTCGCCTATCTCCTCAACAAGAATGGCGTTCTGCCCAAGTTCCTGGAGCAGCGCCCGAATCAGAAGAAGGCTTACGCGTTCCTCGACAAGCGAACCGCCGCGACCTCCGTGGCTTCTTCCGTCGACGCAGCTCCCGCTGCCGCGGTGACTGAATGAGTTACCGGCCCTTCGTCGAGACCCTCATCAGCTCCGTGGTCGAGCACCCCGAGGCGATCGTGATCGAAGAAGAGACCGGCATGGGCGCCCGCAATTTCCTGGTGCGCGTGCATCCCGACGACGTCGGCAAGGTGATCGGCAAGAGCGGCCGAGTGGTTTCCGCCATCCGCTGCGTCGTAAGCGCTGTCGCCGCCAAGTCACGAGAGAAAGCCTACGTCCGAGTCGTCACAGACTGAACGAGTCCGAGTCGGACAGATCGTCGGAGCCTTCGGGCTCCGCGGCCAAGTCAAAGTCCAACCCCTCACCGACTTTTTCGAGCGATTCGAGAAGGGTTCCACGCTGTTCCTACGTGGAGAGCCCGTCCTCATCGAAGACTCCCGAATCCACAAGGGCCGTCCGCTGATCAAGCTGAAAGGCGTCAAAGACGCGACCGCCGCCGAGGGGTTGAAGTGGGAGTACTTGGAGGCCGAAGGCCGCCCCGAGCTCGAAGAGGACCAGTTCCTTACCGAGGATCTACTCGATCTTGAGGTCTATACGGAAGATGGCCAGCTTTTAGGGACCGTCGACGAGGTTCTCAACAACCCAGCTCACGACATCTTGGTCGTCGGCGAGCTGATGATTCCGGTCGTGAAAGAGTTCGTTTTGGACGTCGATTTGGATGAGGAAAAGATCACGGTCCGATTGATTCCGGGCATGCTGCCGGAACCAACGTAGCCGCAACATGGGAGACTTTTGCGTCGGCACAGCTCGATGGCCGAAAAGCTTCTAACAACCCTTCCAGGGTTGGTCCGGAGGATGGTTGGGCGACTGACCCATGGTGGCGCCGGAGCGCAACCATGGGCTAACCGACATAGCCGCTGCTGCACGGTACCCCGGATGAGACACCGCAAATAGTCTCGCATTTCCGAGATACCGCGAAGCGGTGACATCAATTAGCCCCAGGTTAAGGGAGCCTAAGCGACCTACCTGGAGTTGGGCCACCGATCCCACTTCTTCGGATCAACCCGGCAGCGCTTGCCATTTCCCACATCCTTCCAGAGTTGCGTATGTCCGAGTGGCCCTCTCAACCTCGGAGGGGTTCAAGAACTTAGCCTCGCGTCGTGCGCTCCGGCGCTCGACCCGGGGAAGAAGGATCCGCAGCGCAACAACGCCGAAGGCGTTGCAGAATGTCTAACGCCGACAAAGAGCGATGGAGCTGGAGAAATCCGGAGGCTACCAGCCGCTAGGGCAGCCTTGACGAAAGTCTAAGACAAACTCCATTCGGAAGCCGAAGTTCCAATGGCGTGAGCCTTCTGTCACAAGGAAAACAGGTTCGAATGCACCAAATCGAGATTGAATGCCTTCTGCGACACCTTCGGCGTCGGGATCTTTGCGAATCCTTGACCCCGGGTCGAGCACCGGAGCGCACGACCCGCGTCTAAGTTCTTAAACCGCGCTGCGGTCGAGAGCGTGGTCATCGTCGCATAACCCAGCAACGCCAAAGATCTGGGTAAGGATAAGCTGGCAGCGGTTGTGGAAACCTTTCGATTCCGGTGCGTTCCAACGCAACAGCCTCCGGGTTTTGAAGAGGGCCGAACGGTCTCACCTTCGGGCTCTTAAATACGGCCATGCGCATCCGGTGGCTGCTGGCGTCGGTCCTCCTTTTTGGAACGCTCTCGTACCTGGGGCTTCATGAGTTCTCCCGTAGGTTTGCGTCACACCCTCTCATTCTCAAGGAAGTTCCGTCACCGGACGGCATGCTCAAGGCTGTCGTATTCACCACGGATTGCGGCGTGCCCTGTGAGATGGACAACAGCGTCTCGGTCGTCATGGGTGACCAAGACCTCAGCGAGAGCGAAAAGATAGTCGCCTCTTCACCCGGTCCGAGCCAGTATCAGCCACGACTTAAGGGTAGCAAGTACCCAACGTGGGTAGACGTCGTTTGGACCGGTAAGCGCTCCATAGAGGTCACCTACATCGGGGACTGCCGAATCGATCAGTTCCTACCGGGAGACCTCGGTCAAGACAGGCTTCTTCAGGAGCGAAACCGTGAAGGCTTCTTGTAAGGCCGTGAGTCAGCTGCATCCCAACTAAAGCCGCCCGCGGTGAAGCTCGACGTTCACCGTTTGATCGCCGCTGACGACGACCTCCCGGCTGTCGACCTTTCCGCTCTCATGCCACGCCTTGAGCGTGTACCGACCCGGCGGGACGTTCGCGATCGAGAATCGGCCCTTCTTGTCCGCGGTCGCGAAGTACGGCGTGTCGACCACCATGAGATAGGCGCCCATGTCGGGGTGGATGCTGCACATGAGCACTACCAAGCCGGCCTTATCGAAGGTCATCTTCTTGGACCTGCCTTGGGGGTACATGCCGAGGTCGAACTTCTTGGCGTCGTAGTCGGCGAACACGTTATGGAAGATCGTGTCGTCGTTCGGAAACTGAACGGTCGTTCCGACGGTGATGACCGAAACGTGCGGTATGAACGTCCTTTCACGCTGGTCGACCGTCGCGTGCTTCAAGGGAGTCGCATGGGCGCCGCCCTCCAGGTACACGACTGCGTTGCCCGCCCCTTTACCCCCCGGAAGCTCTACCTTCCCTGAAACGTTGGAGCCAAAGGCAGTCACGGAAGCGCCGGCGATGAAGGCGAGAGCGGTTCTCTTCATAATCAAAACCTGTAAGCGGTCAACACCTGAGCCGACCATCCGAGGGCTGTGGCCGCCTCCGGAATGTCTGCGCCGAATCCGTAATTCACGTTCAAAGTGAACAGGGACCCTACGAATTGTCGGATGCCGAGCGTCATTTGTTGGCCGTGAGAACCACTGGCTATCGACGTGAGGCCTTGAAACCGTGCGCCCACCTGGGTCCGCGCGAGTCCAACGGGTCTGTAGTAGAGGTCCAGGTAGTAGCCTCTCGCACCGCCCTCCTCCGTGGCTCCGCTCACCAGCTCTCCTCGAACCTGGATTCGCGGCGCCGTCCAGCGCAGATCCATCCCCACCATGCTTTGCTCGGCCGCATTTTGTCCCGCGAACTTCTTGAGGCCGCTCAAGCCAAGCATGAAGGGGCCATAGCTGGCTTGAAGCCGGCCGACAGCCGTGTCGAGGTTGCTCGGCGCCAGCTCCCAAGGCTGGTAGTCGGTGTCGACGACTCCTCCCTTGAACTGCAAAGCGGCAGTGCCGAACGAGAAGTCGAGGCCCCGGTCGACTCGATCCAGGCTAAGACCTTCTGCGATTTGTGAGCCGTAAGACCGGATGAGGGGCGGCGCAATGATCGGCGTGTAATGTTGCTCGGACCAATTGCTGAATCCGAAAGCGCTCCGCAGACGTCCTGCCCGCGCCACCAAGCCACCAATGTCGTAGGCCAGGAACGTCTCATCAAGCCCCAGCACGGGATTCTTGTAGTCGCCATCCTGATAGGTGTAGGCGGCGCCGTACGGCGTATAGCCGTATCCTCTCGAGCTTGGCAGCTCCACGAACGGCTCTTGATAGAGGCTCCCAACCGCCTTCAGGCTCTTGAACAGCTTGGTCTCTGCCTCCAGATAGAACTCGTTGAGCAGGATTCCTTGGTGACCCCTCTCGGCGGTCGCATAGAGCTCTGCCACTCCATGGACCGGGTCCGCGCACGCGCTGATGGGCAGCGCAAGCATGCCCAAGGCGGCTCCAACGATGACTCCTTTCATCCATCCTGAATATCGGTAGGGCAGTGGGAAAAGCCGGAGAGAGTCCCGCGAAAAATAGGAGGAATTCACGGGCCGTTAACGAAGTGGGACAACAAGGATCGGGCGAAACGAGCCCTTTGTGGGATTCCAAGAGCTCGACAGGCATGACGGCGGGGAAGGCGTCGGGTACGGTGAAAGTGCCAGCTATGCGTCGCTACTCCGTCACCACCCTGTCCCTGTTCGCCGTTTTTGCCGCAGCATCGGTCGCTCAGACCCCTCCTGCCGCTCCTCCTCCCAAGCGAACCATGACGGCGGAAGACTACAAGAACTGGGAGGCGCTTTCGGCCTCGGACATCACGCCGGACGGTCACTGGATCTGGTACTTGGTGTCGAACGTCGACGGGGACGGATACGTGGTCTGTAAAAACAACGACGATCCCCGCACGGTGAGATACGTCGCCGCCTCCCGCCCGGGCTTCAGCGATGACTCCAAGTGGTTCGCGTGCTTGATCGGTCCGCCGAAGGCCGAAGCGGAGAAGCTCCGGGAGGAGAAGAAGCCGGTAGAGACCAAGCTGGTTCTGCGCAGTCTCTCAACCGGGCAGGAGCAGACGGTTGAAGGCGTCTTGAGCTTCGAGTTTCTGAAAGGCGGAAAAACGCTCGTGGCGCGGCGCTATCCGAAGGAGCCCCGGCCCGATGCGCCCTCGGATGTCGTCATCTTCAACCTGGAGGGCGGAAGCGTCACACCGGTCGACGGCGTGACCGATGGCTCGACATCGTGGAACGGAAGCGAAGCTGCTTTTGTCGTCCTGAGCGGGCAGGGCGACCAGGGCGTCGAGCTTTATGACGTCGCGGCAAACTCGCTGAAATCGCTCTACTGGGGAAAGGCTCATCCTCGCCGGCTAACCTTTTCAAAGAATGGCAACGCCTTGGCGTTTCTGCTGGGAGAACCCGACGAGAAGCACGAGGGAGACGCGAACAAGGTCGTCGAGTTCACAAAGCTGCCTGGAACGCCTCAAGAAACGGTTCTCGACCCACACGGCAAGACCTGGCTTACCGACGGAAGCCGGATCTCCGAAACCGGCGCCGTCGCGCTCAACGACGACGGCTCGGCCGTCGCATTCGGCATCGGCGACTGGTTCTTGAAGCACAAGGTGGATGACAAGGTCGCTCATCCGGAGATTTGGAACTCGAAAGACCTGCGCACGGTGCCTGAGCAGCGCGTCACTGCCGGCGCGGACCGCAACCGAACCGACCTGACCGTCTGGTGGCCGGCCACGAACTCAGTCCAAGTCATCTCTCACGGGTGGGAACAGCATGCCGGTCTGCTCAAGGGCTTCAAGAACGCTGTCCTGACCGATTCGGCTCCTTACGCGTCGCCCTCGAACGACGGGTTCACCTACTCGGATATGAGCCTGGTCGACACGCAAACAGGGAAGAAGACTGTCATCGTAGCGAAGAACCATTGGGGGCCGGTCGCCAGCGAGGAAGGAAACTACGTCGCCTACTACAAGGATAGGAGCTGGTGGCTCTACGACGTCAAGTCAGGTCAAACCCGAAACACGACCGAGGCCTTCCATGCGAGTTTTGAGGACGTGGAGGACGATCACACCGTCCCAGAAAAGCCGCCGGCCGATTCGCCGACCTGGCTGGCGAACGATCAGGGCTTCTTGGTCGGCGACGAGTACGACTCCTACTACATACCGGTTCAGGGCGCCGGAAAGAAGCTGACCGACGGCGCCAAGGAGCACACGGTCTACAGATTCGTGGAGACGACCGACGAGGAGGACGGACCGGACGGCAAAAAGCCGCTCTACTTCTCGAGCTTCAACAAGGAAGACAAGAAAAGCGGCTTCTATGTCTCGGATACAGCCGGGAAGGGCAAGTCGCTTGTCATGGACGACGCCCGATTCACGGGCCTGCGGCGCGCCAGGGACGCCGACCGCGCGATTTTCACGCTTCAATCGTTCGACAAGTCTCCGAACCTTTATGTGACGAACCTGGCCTTCAGCCAAGCCAAGCCGGAGAGCAAAACGAACCCGCAGCAGGCCAAGTTTTACTGGCCCAAGTCCGAGATCGTGAGCTACAAGTCGCGTTGGGGCGAGCCGCTGCAGGGAATCTTGATGTATCCGGCGAACTACGTGCCCGGCCGGAGCTACCCGATGGTGACCTACATCTATGAGCGCCTCAGCGACGGGCTGTATTCCTATCCCGGAGTCAACGAGGGCAACCCCTACAACGTGCAGATCCTTCTTCAGAACGGCTACTTCGTGTTCGAGCCCGACATCGCCTACAAGGGCAACACGCCTGGACAGAACGCCGTCGACTGCCTGGAGCCGGCCGTCGCGGCGGTCTTGGCCAAAAAGGTGGGCGTCAATGCGGATCGCATCGGGCTGATGGGGCACTCTTGGGGCGGCTACCAGACCGCCTTCGTGACGACCGTCTCGAAGGTGTTTCGGGTGGGCGTTGCCGGCGCTCCGCTGACCGATCTGGTCAGCATGTACAACACGCATTACTGGAACGTTGGAATCCCCAATCAGCCTCTTCTCGAGACGGGCCAGGGACGATTAAGGGTTCCGTTCTGGGATGACCCGAAGGTTTACATCGATAACAGCCCCGTCTGGCAGTCGACCAAACGCAAGGCGCCGCTGCTGATCGAGGTTGGCGACCAGGACGGAGCCGTCGACTACCGGCAAGGCATCGCCCTTTACAACACGCTTCGGCGGATGGGGAAGGAGTGCATCCTGGTGCTCTACTACGGCGAAAACCACGGTCTCTCCAAGCGCCCCGACCAGCTCGACTACGCCCACCGCCTCCGCCACTTCATGGACGTCTATCTCAAGGACGCCAAGCCCGAGCCCTGGATCACGCAGGGAGTGCCGTTTATTCGGAAGGATGATTAGGGAGGCAAGTTGGCAAGTGGGCAAGTCTGTAAGAGGGATTCAGATACCTTAGTCTCTCTCCAGGTCTTGCCAACTTGCCAACTTGTTCACTTGCCAACTTGTTCACTTGCCAACTTACAACTCACAGACTCTCACCCATCAAGATCCATCCGTTTCCGTCGGGATCTTTGAAGTTGGCGAAGCGGCCCCAGGGTTGATCGTCGATGTCGGAGATCTCCAGGCCCTTCTTTCTTAGGGAGGCGTGGACGTCTTCGATGCCCGAGCACTTGAGCACATTGCCTCCCACGGAGCCGGGCTTGAGCCACTCGAACCACGTCACCAGCGTAATCGAGGTCTGGGCGCCTTCCAAACCGAGCTGCAGCCAGGTGCCCCGCTCGCCCATGGGCTCCTCGGCCCATACGTGAAATCCGAGCATGTCGACGTAAAACTCCTTCGCCCGTTGCTGGTCCGAGACGGGAATCGAGAGGATGGAAATATTCTCGATGCGTGCCATGTTCGAGTTTGGCTGAATCCCGCTGCGGAAAGTTTCAGAGCCTCAACTGCCCTTGGAGGACCGTTACCGCGTGACCCGAAAGCTCGACGCGCGTTCCCGCAAGGCGAACCCCCACCTCGCCACCTCTTTCCGATGCCTGAAACGCCTGCATTCGATCCTTGCCGAGCTTCGCGGCCCAGTAGGCAGCCAGCGCACAGTGGGCAGATCCGGTCACTGGGTCCTCCGGGACCCCGGCCTGTGGCGCGAAGAAACGGGAAACGAAGTCGTAGCCTTCGTCACCGCGGGAGGTGACGATCAAGCCCCTCATGCCGAGCCGCTCGATCTCGGCGAAATTGGGCTCGAGCGAGCGGAGCTCCGCGGCCGACTCCACCTCTACAAACCAGTCCATGCGGTTGCGGCCCGAGAAGACCATTGCCGGAAGGCACGCGACCTGAAAGGGAAGGGCAGAGGGCTCGACGGGCTCGGCAGGGAAGTCGAGGACGATCTTCTCGCCATCCCGTGTGGCGGTCAGCTTTCCGCTTCGGGTGAAAAAGGCGATCGGTGCGCCATCCGCGACTCGGGCGGTTTCCCAGAGTATGTGGGCCGAGGCGAGAGTGGCGTGCCCGCAGAGGTCGACCTCGACCGCCGGCGTAAACCATCGCAGGTCAAATTCATTTCCGCCTCGCGGCGCCAGATAGGCAGTCTCTGCGTGCTTCATCTCTTCGGCGATCGAAGCTCGAGCCTGATCGGAAATCTGTCCGGCCGAGTCTAAGGGCACAACGGCGGCCGGGTTGCCGGCAAAAGGTTTCTTTGAAAAGGCGTCGATGACGTAGATCGGAAGATTCATTGCAAAGAGACTGTCGCATCTCCGTGTGAAAGGGTCGACGTTCGACCTACAGATAGAGCTTTTCAAACGAAACGTAGCCGCGATCTCATTTCGAGTCGCAAAAATCTCTCGCCAAGTCCAAGGATTCGTCGCATCGCAAGTAATCAAAAGCGGGACGACAACCTGATTTGAGATGGCGACCAGCGCCTCACATCTGATACTCATCGACAGGCCAACGGCCCGTTCAAAACCAGGGACCATCTTGATTGAAGGATCAAAGGTCCGCTTCATACCCCCTATCGCGCCGTTATTCTCCCTCGAAACACCTCCGGGGATGCGCGCACGAAACGGGCGTCGTGGCTATTTAGTGCGCTACCAGCTCGCGAAGATCGTCTTCGTTCACTTCTTTACGGCTGTCCGCCATGCGGAGGAACTCCTCGTAGATCTGCTCGAACCGTTCATCCGTGTAGTTGAATCCAAGCTCCGCCAACCGGTGCTTCAGACCGTGGCGACCCGACCGCGCGGTGAGAATGATCTCGCTCTTTTCGGCCCCGACGAGCTTCGGGTCGATGATCTCGTAGGTCGATCGCTCCTTGAGGACGCCGTCCTGATGGATGCCGCTGCTGTGCGCGTAGGCGTTGGCTCCGACGACGGCTTTGTTCCGCTGTACGACCATTCCGGTGAGCCTCGAAACCATGCGCGAGGTGGGCAGAAGCTGGGTGGTATCGATCCGCGTCTCGAGGCCGAACTTGTCCTGCCGGATCAGCAGCGCCATCACAACCTCTTCGAGCGCGGTGTTGCCTGCCCGTTCACCGATGCCGTTGACGGTCACCTCGACCTGGCGGGCGCCGGCGGAGAGGCCCGCCAGAGTGTTGGCGGTAGCCATGCCGAGGTCGTTGTGGCAATGACAGGAAAAGACGGCCTTGTCGCTGTTGGGGACGTTGCGAATGATGCCGTCGATGAGGTGGAAATACTCGTTCGGGTAGCTGAAACCGGTCGTGTCGGGCACGTTGATCGTAGTGGCGCCCGCGGAGATCACGTTCTCGACCACCTTGTACACGTAGTCCAGCTCAGCCCGGGCCGAATCCTCCATGAAGTACTCGATGTCGTCAGTGAACTGACGTGCGAATTTGACCGCGCTCACACCCACTTCCAAAGCCTGCTCACGCGTCATGCGCAGCTTGAACTGAAGATGGTTGTCGCTCACTCCCAAGCCAGTGTGAATGCGGCGCCGTTCGGCGGGCTCCAACGCCTCCGCGGCAACTTCGATGTCTTTTTCGCGAGCGCGCGTCAGACCGCAGATCGTCACATCTCGAAGCTGGCGAGCAAGCATGTTCACGCTCTCGAAGTCGCCGGGGGAGCTGATAGGAAACCCCGCCTCGATGATGTCCACTCCGAGCTTCACCAGTTGGCGCCCGATCTCAAGCTTCTCGTCCAGGGAAAGACGTACCCCCGGGCTCTGCTCGCCGTCCCGCAGAGTGGTATCGAACACCAAGACTCGTTCGCTCACGGCTCTATTATGGAACCTGGAGGCGGTGGAGACAGGACCGATGCGGGCGCCTGATGGTAACCTGGCAGCCGATGGCGCAGGTTGAGGTGAACGTCGCGGCAGGGAAGGAGCAGGTCGGTGAGCCATTTATCTGGCGACTGAGCCGAGACTTTAACGTGCGCGTGAATATCCGCAAGGCAAATGTGGACAGCGACTACGGAGTGATGCTGCTTGAGCTGGACGGACCCGAGGAGGAAATCCAGCGAGCCACGGCCTGGCTGATGACGACCGGCTTGAGAGTCGAAGCGATGACGCGCGCCCTCGGGGCATGACCTTCGAAATCCCGGAGGACTTCGACCGGTTTTGGCAAGAAGCGGTCGAAGAGGCCGAATCCCTACCGCTTCGCTTCGAGAGAAAGTCTCAGCGGGATCAGGAGCTTCCAGGCTTCATCGTCGAGAGAGTTGAATTCAACTCCTTGGGCAGCAGAACTCTTCACGGATGGCTGGCTTATGAGGCCGGCGCCTGGGGCTTTCCCGCTTTCGTCTGGGTTCCGCCGTACGGATTCGAGTCGCTCCTGCCCAACCAGTATGGAACGCGTCACGGTTTCACCAGCCTTAGCTTCAACTTCTTCGGTCACGACGCTTTCTTCCAGCAGAAGTACGTGCCCGGACAAGGCTACTTTGCCGAAGGAGCGGAGCTTCCGGAAACGTGGGCGTTCCGTCGCATGTTTCAAGACGCCGTGATCGCGACGAGAGTTCTGCAATCGCTGCCCGAAGCCGACGCGGGACGTGTGGGCGCGATGGGCATGAGCCAAGGTGGTGGAATTTCCATCTGGCTGGGAGCGTGGATGCAGTCTGTTCGGGCAGTCTGTGCCGACATGCCGTTCCTCGGCAACATCGGCCAAACGCTGGAAGGAAACGTCTACCGGTATCCGCTCAAGGAGCTGATCGATCTTATGGAGGCGCTTCCGCTCGGCCGCGAGAGGATTCAGAACACGGTCTCCTACTTCGACACGGCCTTTCACGCTAGCCGGTGCAAGAAGCCGACTCAAGTTTCGCTCGGCCTCAAAGACCCCGCGGCCCGACCCGAACAGGTTCGAGCCATCTACGGGGCACTTCCCGCAGAAAAGCGCCTGATCACCTACGAAATAGGCCACGACTGGGCGCCTGAGATGGTGGAAAACAACAGCGATTGGATGCGGCAGCATCTCCGATAAGCGTTTGCATCAGAGCTGTCCCACGAGGTTGCCAACTGACGCCCATCTCCGAGGTATAATCCGCTTTCGGCTCCGAATTGGTGCGTCAGAGGAAATAGAGATGGCAAGGATCTGTCAAGTTAGCGGAAAGCGCGCGAACAACGCGAAATACATTCGAAACACGCACTCCCAGGGCTGGAAATACAAGGCTCCCAAGAAGAACCGAGTGCAAAATCCCAATCTTCAGACCGTCCGTCTGAAGACTCCCACCGGCACCTACCGCCTTACCGTCGCCACCACGGTTATCAAGAGCGAGCTCTTCAACATGGTCGCCTGCGGTCTCAAGCCGATTCCGAAGTCCTGGCTGAAGAAACCGAGCTACGACTAGCTCGGCTCAACTGGTTCGCACGACGAAGGGCGCCCGCATGTACGGGCGCCCTTCGTGCGTTATAAAGCTTTGGTCACTGGAAGTGAAGAACCGGACGTCCACTTGGCGCCGAATCTGGAATCAGCTTCCGGAGATTCGATGGCAACGCCTTGCGATCCAGCAGCCCGTTCGCCACGAAATCCTCCAAATGCCTGAACTCTTCGTCGCTGAGGTGGATCGGATTCACAAGTTCGGGATCGAGCCGCGCCAGGACCGGACCGGCCGGACCCATGGGTCCTCTGAGGTCTTTGTCGAGGTCCTTCGGAAACACGTAGTTGTTCGCCGAGGCGACGGCGTCCAAATGATGGCGAATCGCATCACCCAGCTTTGTGAACGAGCCGTTATGGAAGTAAGCCGGCTGAAGCGCCACGTTTCGCAGAGGCGACGTGCGGAACTTGTACCGATCGGCAGAGTTGCCCGTGACCTGTTCAAGCCCGAAGTCCTCGTTCTCGCTCGGTCCGTCAAACACAACGTTGCCGTTGGTGGGCGAAATCTGCGGAACGCCGATCGTGTGCTGCTTGAAGTCGCTGAACATCTCGTTCGATTGCCCAGAGACCGCGTGGCAGCTCACACAACCCGCTTTGCCGAAGAAGAGCAGGGCGCCCTTCTTCTGACCGTCCGACATGGCCCATCGATCGCCTCTCGCGAACTGGTCGATCGGCGCGTCGGCAAATACGAGCGTGAACTCGAACTCGGCGATGGCCCTGGCGAACATGTCGAAGGTGATGGGGCCACCTGACTTTACGGAGCTGAAGCTCTTGCCAAACAGCTTGCGGTAGTCGGGTGCGGCGTTTAACCGGCTGAGAACCTCTCCGCGAATCAGGTCGTGCTCGTGACCCGGATTGTTCGGGTCGCCAGGGAAGCTGAATCCAGCTACTTCGACCCGCTCCGTTGGAGGGATGAATGCCTGGGCTACCAGCAGCTGTGGCTGATAGGAGAGAGCCAATCCTTCTGGGGCCGGGAACCGAAAGCCGGCACTGTTGTCGAACGGGTCGCCCGAAAGAGATGCAAACCGCGAGTTCCACATGAGGGTCGGATAGAAGGCGGTGTTGGCCGCCATCGGCGTCCGCCTCTGGTTCCGGGGACCTTTGCGCCCAGGACCGACGACCCCATTGTTATCGATGCCGATGGCGATGGACTGCGTGTCCCCAAAGCCGGCCGTGGGTGAATGGCATCCGCCGCATGTGTTGTCGTTGTTGAGTCCGGTAATCGTGTCGAACCAGAGCAGACGCCCCAGATCTGCGAGCTTTGGGTCCACCTTTCTTCCGAGCCGGTGCTCCAATGTGCCGGCAATGGCGCCGGTGAAGTGCTCTTGGCGAAGAACCTTCGTCAATCTCTCGTCCAAATCGCGGTCTCGCATCTGGCCCGCTCCTTCCACGGAGCCGCTGAAGACCATCATCACCGCGCCGATGGCGCCAATGGTGGCGCAAAGTGTCCTTGAATTTGTCAAACGGTCAATAGTCATACATCTCTTCCTCTTTGAAAGGGGCTTGGGCGCACGGAACTCCTGCGCCCAAGCCGAGATAGAGGTCCGTCCTGCACGACCTCCAAATGGATGGTCTTTCACCGGTCGTGGTCGCGCTTCACGGTGATGTTGAATGTGTAGTCGGTCGGATAGTCTTGGCCGTCGAAGTGATACGTGCCGGTGATGTGCAGCACATGCTTGCCTTTCTTGAGCGGCTTCAGAAGGAGGTAATAGCCCGACTCGTAGCCTTCCAAATCGGATCCGGCCGGCAAAGACTCGAGGTTGTTGGCGGGAAGCACCACTTCAAAATAGCGGGTGGAGCGGTACTTGCTGCCGATCCTGATCGAGTGTCCGTCGATAGTGGCCGACTGGTCGGTCACCGCATCTTCAAAGGCGTCGACAAAGGCAAGCTCGTCATCCTCGGAATCAAAGCCGTCGAAGTTGCATCCTTCCTGGTTCGTGATGGGAACGAACAGTGCCGTATCCTCGGGAACCGTAACATTGATGACTGGATTGGCTCCGCCGACCAGGAATCGCAGATCTCGGTCCCACCCAAACACTCCTCCCGACAGCGCAGGATGGTCACCGTTGATGATAGGAATGGAGTACCCCTCGACCCACCATCGGGCTCCGAGCTCCGCGTAGGTTCGACCGTGAAACCGCTCATGGGGAGAGAAAACCCACGGATTGTCGCGGTCATCTTGAGCTTGCGACACCTGCGAAAGCGAAAGGCTCATTGTGGCCAACATCAACGTTGATAATAAGTGGCGATTACAAATTTTCATCTTTACTCCTGGCTTTAGGTTGCCACCGCGAAATCTACCACTGCCGCACTTTGCCTGCAGCTGCAGCTTTCATGTAGGAGTAAGAGGCAAGTCGCACCAACGTACGTGCCGGACTACAAGCCGTACTACGGCCAAAGCATTCCAAGATTCTTGGCCAATCTAGGCTCAAGCGAGGAGATAGAGTAGCCTGTTCGGCCGATCACAGACGTGATAAGTGCGGCGACGTCTTAGATGTTTGCGCCAACCATTCTGTGCGACCGAAGGCCTTTCATTCATAAACTGTTCACAAACAATTCACGCCGTTGTCAGAGATTGACACCCGTCTGTAATCTTGCAGACGCGATCTATTAAAGGTCTGTTAAGACAATAACCTACCTGGCATTCTTGTCGCAAGGCATCGACACTCGTCTCTGACCCATCGCTCGCGTGCCGGCTTGTCCCGCACAAACAGGGCCCCGAGTCGACGGGCCTACCGAATGCCTCAGCGCCAACGGCGCGATCCATACCAGTCCACACCGCAAGTGTGGGACCGCAGTGCAGGCATCCCCGAAAGGGCCGACGGCCCCGTCCCATAGCCTCCCCCCAGGGGTTACGTCTTAATGATCCCTTGAACAACACCGGTACACTTTGCAAGTGATCTCCCCTGAGCTAGACGATGATCGACTCAAGGAAGAGTGCGGCGTCTTGGGTGTGTACACGCCGGACGGGCAGGCGGCGCACGTAGCGTTTTTTGGCCTCTTTGCGCTTCAGCACCGGGGACAGGAGTCGGCGGGCATTGCCGTGAGCGACGGCTCGCGAGTCAAGATGCACCGCCAGATGGGACTGGTAAACCAGGTCTTCGACTCCGAGGCGCTCGCGTGTCTTCCCGGCCACATTGCCGTAGGTCACACGCGGTACAGCACGACCGGGGCCAGCGTGCTCCACAACGTTCAGCCCGTCTTTTGCCAGAGCCTCATCGGCGAAATCGCCGTCGCTCACAATGGAAACCTGATTAACGCGCGAGAGCTGCGTGCCGAAATGGAGGAGGACGGCGAGGTGTTCGACACCACCAGCGACTCCGAGATCCTTGCCCGCATTCTCGTCCAAAGCCTCCACCTGGGCCCTCAGATCGCCCTCGCGGAGCTCATGAAGCGCGTGAAAGGCGCCTACTCGGTCACGGTGCTCACGTCAAAAACCCTCATCGGCTTCCGCGATCCAAGCGGAATTCGGCCCCTCTCGGCCGGACGTGTGAACTCCGGCTACATCTTGGCGAGCGAGACCTGCGCCTTTGGGCCGGTCGGCGCGGAGCCCATTCGGGAGCTCAAGCCGGGCGAAGCCGTCGTCATCGACTCCAATGGGATCGAGTTCTTCCAAGCCCATGAGCCGGAGCCCGGAGGCATGTGCCTCTTCGAGTTCATCTACTTCGCCCGGCCCGACTCGATCATGTACAACAAGCTGCTGTACAACGCTCGCGAGCGCATGGGCGAGAACCTTGCCGACGAGCATCCCGTGACCGCGGACGTCGTCGTACCCGTGCCGGATAGCGGCATTCCGGCGGCGTTAGGTTACGCCAGGAAGAGCGGCATTCCGTTCCGCGAGGGCATGACGAAGTCGCGATACATCCATCGGACGTTCATCGCGCCCGACCAGCGGCTCCGGGAGCTTGGCGTGCGGATGAAGCTGACCCCGCTCGTCGACCACATCCGCGGCCAGCGGATTGTCCTTGTGGACGACTCCATCGTCCGAGGAACGACCACCCGGCAGATCGTCAAAATGCTTTTCGAAAGCGGAGCGGCCGAGGTCCATGTGAGGATCACGGCGCCGCCCATCAAATTCCCGTGCTTTTACGGCATCGACATGGCCAGCAAGGGAGAGCTGGCTGCCGCACGGATGAGCCTGGAGGAGCTTACGAAGTACATTGGAGCAACGACTCTGGGCTTCCTGAGCATCGAGGGCGCGGTGGAAGCCGCCGGCGGCGACAAGAGCCGCTTCTGTCTCGCCTGCTTCAACGGCGACTATCCGATCCAGGTTCCCAAAGACCTCTCCAAGCACGCGTTCGACGATCCGCCCTGCGTCGGAGAGATTGCGAGCGTCTCGGGCGGGCAGACTCGCTTCCAGTTCGAATAAACGGCATGCGAAAGGTCGTGATCGTGGCGCCGAATTTGACAGCGCCCTCCGAAGAAGCTTCAGTGATGCGCCAAAGCCTTCCCGCGCTTGGCCGAATGGCGGAGCTTGGAGAGGTTCAAAAGGTCCCGGCCCTTGGCCCGATCGAAACCCCGGAAGCAGCCTATCTCGGGATGAGGCCGGAAGAAGCCCAAATACCGCAGGGCCCGTTGACTGTGGCGGCGCTGGGGGCCGATCCTCCGGAGCGTTCCACTCACTTTCATCTGTCCCTCATGGGATTCCAGGACGGCGAGGTTCGTCAGTCGTCGCTCGTTCCTTCTCCGGAGGAGCTTCGCACGATCTTGGACCACGTTCCAAGGCTCAATACGAAGACGCTGACCTTCGTCGAAGGGGAAGACCGAGACCACGGTCTTGTGTGGGAAGGGCTGGGCGACATGAGGACAATTCCGCCTGACGAAGCTGACGGTAAGCCGATCAAGACGGTGCTGCCCGAAGGGGATGCCGAGTCGATCTTGAGACGATACATCGACGACTCAACGAACCTGCTGGGAGAGCTGGAACTCAATGAGAAGCGTCTCGACGAGGGCCTGCCTCCCCTCAATCTCCTTTGGCCCTGGGGAGAGGGCGTGCGTCTTCATGTACCCAATCTCGCGCTTCGGCGGGGCGAGCCGTCGCTTGTCGTGAGCGACTCGATGCGGATGCAGGGCCTCGTCCGCCTGGCGGGCTATCGCCATGTCGACAGAGCGCTTTTCCGGAGAGGCATGAACTTCTCGCTCTCCGGGGCCGCCGGCAAAGCAAAAGCCGAGACCTCCACGATCATCGTCCTGTCCGCTCCGGCCCAGCTGAGAAACGACGAAAAGATGGAGGAGCTGGAGTGGTTCGCACGGCAGATGACAGACGAGCTCTTGAGTCCGCTTTGGGACCTCTCGCAAAAGGAGCCTCTTCGCCTGCTTCTGGTTGCCCCAGCGCTGGGCCACACCGGGCTCTCGCTGCGTTTCGAATCCGGCAAGTCCCATGGAAATCGCTTTCCGTTCGATGAGCGCGCGCTCGAGGAGCGGGAGGTGGACACCCGCGAGGCTTGGAAGCAGATCGATGAGACTCTGTCCTCGTAGACTCTTCAGATCGAA
This sequence comes from Fimbriimonas sp., assembly GCA_035550555.1. Lineage (GTDB taxonomy): Bacteria > Armatimonadota > Fimbriimonadia > Fimbriimonadales > Fimbriimonadaceae > Fimbriimonas. The sequence goes on along the minus strand of DASZPA010000128.1, from coordinate 2,247 downwards.
GGTGGCATTGCTTAGGCCGTTGCCCGAGTTCCCGGCTTGACCGCCGGAATCTTTGCCAGCCACTCGGGGATCTCGTCGGCGGCGTACGACTCCGCCTCGACCCGATACGCCGTGTAGTAGGGAAGGCTCAATTCCAGGCCGGCCTCCGAGCGGTCGATAAGCTCCGCATAGGCGACGACCGTACCGCCGGCCTCCTCGATCGCGACGCGCGACTCCAGGAGCGACCGTCCTGTGGTGAGCACGTCGTCCACAATGAGCCCTTTGGAGCCCTGAGCGAGCGTTTTGCCTCGCCGAAGAGTCTTGACGCCGTTCTCAGATTCGATATAGACGGCCGGCAAACCCATCTGTCGCGCCACCTCGAAGGCGATGATGATTCCGCCTGTAGTGGGGCCCGCCACAAAGTCGATGTCGTGGCCCTTGAAATGGTCGGCGACCTCGCCGCACAAGACGGAAAGAACGTCCGGCCTTTCCAGGATGCGGAACTTCTCAAAGTACACGCCGCTGTGCCTGCCGGAGGTCAAGACGAAGTGGCCGCGAAGTATTGCGCCGGACTCCTCGAGAAGCTGGCCGAGATCCATTCTCCAATGGTATCTGTGCCGATGCTCATTTGGCTTGTTGAGCCAACGAACCGCCGATCGTTTCTAAGGTGAGCCGCAAGACTTGCCGACAATTTCATCTTGCGTGTACCGATAAACTAACAGAGTGTTATTGATGCTACGCCAAAGCTACCGCGTGTCAAAATGAGCCCCATGCCAGATTCTTTGTTTCCGTCCGATTTTATGTGGGGAGCCGCCACAGCCAGCTATCAGATTGAGGGCGCGGTGACGGAGGATGGACGCGGAGCCAGCGTTTGGGACACCTTCAGCCACACAGACGGAAAGGTGGCCAAAGGCGAGAACGGCGACGTCGCTTGCGACCACTATCACCGCTATGAGTCCGACGCGGACCTGATCGCGGAGCTCGGCATTCCAAACTATCGGTTCAGCATCGCATGGCCCCGCCTTTTTCCGAAAGGAGTGGGAGAGCTGAACCCCAAGGGCGTGGAGTTCTACGACCGGTTGGTGGACGCGCTGCTGGCCCGCAAGATCAATCCGGTGGTCACGCTGTTCCACTGGGACTACCCGCAGGCGCTGGAAGACCAAGGCGGATGGACCCACCCGGACGCGCACAAATGGTTTGGCGACTATGCCGACGTCGTTTTCAAGGCTCTGGGCGACCGGGTCAAGCACTGGATCACGCTGAACGAGCCCTGGTGCCACGCCTATTTGGGGAACGGCGCCGGAGTCCACGCTCCCGGCAACAAGAGCGAGACCTTGCCCTACCAGGTCGGCCATGGCCTGCTGCTGGGTCATGGCGAAGCGCTGGCCCGCTACCGGGCGACCGGCCAAGAGGGCGTGATCGGCCTTACCACCAACCACTACTTCGCAATGCCCTACAGCCAAAGCGAGGAAGACCTGAAGGCGAAGAGCCAGTTCGACGATTGGAACGTCGGCTGGTTCCTGGACCCCATCTATAAGGGAGACTATCCGGAGTTTCTCAAGTCTCGGTACCAGATGCCTGAGTTCACGGCAGAGACGAGCAAGCTGGTCTCCCAAAAGACCGATTTCATGGGCCTCAACTTCTATCAGGGCGACATGGTCAAATGGAACCCGGCGTTTGCGAACGACGCCGAGCAGGTGCCCCTGCGACAGGATAATACGACCCAGATGGGCTGGCAGCGGGTCCCCGAAACCCTCACCTATACGCTGGTTGAGAGCCAGAAGAAGTACAACCCGGCCAAGATCGTCATCACCGAGAACGGGTGCGCCTACGAAGACAGTTTGATAAACGGAAAGGTTCACGATCCGCTCCGCATGCAGTTCCTCCGCGACTACATCTGCGCGGTCGAGGAAGCCATCGAAAGCGGAGTGAGAGTGGGCGGCTACTTTGCCTGGAGCCTGATGGACAATTTCGAGTGGGGCGAGGGATACCGGCCCACGTTCGGCCTTGTCCACGTCGACTACGAGACCCAGGTTCGAACTCCGAAAGACAGCGCTTTGATGTACCGGGATATCATTCGGACCAGTCGTGTCTGAGAAGGAAGGCAAGCCGGTTCAATCCATAGGAATCGTGGGGCTTGGCCTCATTGGGGGAAGTGTCGGTCTCGCTCTGCGCGACCCCGGCCGCCTGATTCTGGGATGTGACGCTTCCAAATCCGCCGAGGAGGTCGCTCTGTCCCGCTTCTGCGTGGACCGGATTGCGCCGTTC
>DASZPA010000127.1:0-5195 GCA_035550555.1 Fimbriimonas sp. | reverse complement strand
GCTGGATCTACGGGACGCTTCACAACTACGGCCACACCACCAACCTCGCGGGCGATCTGCAGGGCTTCGCCGACAGAGCGGCGACGGCGCTCAGCGACCCGGGGCACGGCCGAATGCTGGGAATGGGGATCACTCCAGAGGGCATCGATCAGAACCCGGTCGTGTATGAGCTTATGACCGATGCGATGTGGACGACAGGCCGGATTGACGTCCCTAAGTGGTTGGAGGGTTACGTGGAGTCTCGTTACGGTCAAGCACCGGCCGAAGCCCTGCGGGCGTGGCGGCTCCTGCTCGCGTCGGTCTACGGCGAGCCTCAGCCGCCACAGTTCGAGGATTCGTGGCGGTTTCGGCCTGGCGATCAGCCCCCGGTGCCGGCGGTCGATAAGGACAAAGTCGCCGAAGCCGCTCGTCTGCTTGCCTCCGCTGCGGATCGGCTAAGCAATCGTGACGCCTATCGGCGGGACCTCGTCGATGTTGTGAAGACGTGGCTGGGCGGGATCGCCGACGATCGCTTGGAAGCCCCGGGGGAGTTCTTCGAAGTCCTGGACGACCTGGACCGGCTGATGACGACGAGACCGGAACATCGCCTTTCCACCTGGCTGAACGATGCCAGATCTTGGGGGGAGACCGGGGAGGAGAGGGCGCTCCTGGAGAAGAACGCCCGATGGCTGATCACCTCATGGGGCGGTCCCTATCTTTACGACTATGCGATCAAGGAATGGGCCGGCTTGAACGGGGATTTCATCCGCAAGCGCTGGCAGCTTCATTTCGAAGGCAAAGGCGGCGACTACCTGCTCTGGGAGACGGATTGGGCAAACTCCGTTGCCGCTCCGAAGGAACGTGCTCCAGACGACCCTATCCAAGTCGCCTTTGAGTTGGTGGCCAAGTTTCGAGAGGCGGCACGCGAGAGCCCTTATGCCCATTCCCACCGCCCTGGTCGGGACGTCGCGAAGCGCACGCACGGCGCCCAGTGCCTCTCAATCGGTAAACCCGTTCGCTGCTCGTCCGGAGGGAACGCTGCCTTTGTCACAGACGGTTCCGTAACGAAAGGCTTTTGGAACGCTGATCCCGCGCCACAGTGGATAGAGGTAGACCTCGAAGAAGAGCAGGAGGTCTCCGGGCTCTGGTTGTTTCCCTGTTTCGGGGACGGCCGCTCTTACAAGTACTTCGTCGAGGTGGCTGGACAGAGCAAGATTTACCATCGAGTCGTGGATCAGTCGCAGAACCGAACGCCCTCAACGCTAAGGGGCCATCGCCACAAAATTCTGTCTCAAATGGCGCGGTATGTCCGGCTGACGATGGTGGAAAACAGCGTGGGGCTGGGCGTGCAGCTTTACGAATTGTTCGTCTACGGCTGGCAATGATGCTATAAAAGCTACATGCTTCGTCCGGTTATCCTTGGCGCTCTATTCGCAGCAACGTTGCTTCTTGGGCATGCCGGAACGGGTCGCCAGGACAAACCCGGAATCAAGATCGCTCCGGCCTCACGACCGGCAAGCCCCATGTTTGCCGACTTGTTCGACAAGCTCAATGAGGACGACGGCAACCTCGATCCGACGAGGGTTTTCGGAAAAGGCGCATCGGCCAGACGAGAGGGCTTTTCCGACACCGCAAAGATGATCTATGAAACGATCGACCAAGAGCTGACCACGAACCAGCCCCTCCAGTTTCAGTGGAAGGAGAACGTCAATCCGTTCTATTGGCTCGCAAAGGCGCCGGGCAACTGTTCCGACTGGTGGTCGAATTACAAGATCCAGCATCGCAGCGATCCGACGAATGTGATTCACATCGATCTGATGGTTCCTTTGGTGCACGATTTCGACACTTCAAAGAATCCGCTTAGGGTCCAGGCCAGGAATCTAAACAACCAGGGGGTGGATGCGTATCTGAAGGGCGTCGGCAGCGATGCCGCCATGAAGCTTCTGATGCAATCCGCGAGTACCGATACCTCTTACGATCTGCCCATGTTCAATGCCGCACTCATTCAGGGAGCAGGACAGAACTGGCAGTACGCGATAAATCTCTTTGCGAGCGTGTCCGACGGTCCCCGCAAGTCAAGCCTCGGCGCCTATGCCGATAAGTGGTGGGGCCCGCAGCTCAGGCAGTACCTCGCAGTGAAAGACGACCAAGCTGCCCGTGTGATCCCCGACGATCTTTATGCGGCGCTCGTTCTTTGTCAAGGCGGGCAGTACCGCGCCTCCGTGAAGCTGGCCGCAGAGGCAGCCGCCTATGCCCGATTCGCCGGGCGGCCGCATCCCTACCTCATCGCCGCGCTCGATGCCGCTTGCGCCGGCTTGGAGCGTGAAGCCTACTACTTCGTTCAAAGAGCCCTTGAGCACTGCGACGATGCCAGCGACGTGAAAATAGTCGAGGCGCTGTTCATGAAGCTGCGACAGCCCGAAAGCGACTAACCAGCCATCCCATGAGGCCCTTGAACCAGGACCGACACCCTGGTCGTCGCGGGCCACATTGGCAAAACTTCGGTTCGAAGCCATGGGTCTCTGGTAGTGGTGGCTGAGAGACCTCTTGGCGGGTCCGAGATGATCCGCTGACTGAAGGTGAATCCTCAAGTTCATTGGCTGCCTCTCTAAGCCATGAACAACGCAAGCGCAAAAGATGTGATCGAACTGACCGAAGGCAACTTCCGCAAAGAAGTGCTTGAAGGCGACCTTCCCGTCTTGATCGACTTCTGGGCTCCCTGGTGCGGACCCTGCCGAATGATGACGCCGATCCTCCATGAGGCGGCGGCAAAGCTCGGAGGGATCGCGCGGGTCGCGAAGCTCAACGTGGACGAGCAGCCCCGATTGGCCGAGATCTTCGGCGTTCGAGGCATACCGACGCTGGTACTCATGAATAAGGACACCGTCCTTGATTCATGGAGCGGCGTCACACCCGCAAATGCCGTCGTCGATCGCGTGAAAGCCAAGGTGCCCCGATGATCGACGTCGAGTGGAAAGGCGGCAGAGCCTTCGAGGCAAACCCGCCAAGCGGCAACCGCTTCACCATGGACGCCTATCCCGAGTCGGGTGGACACAACCTGGGCCCCACTCCCATGGAGGCTTTCCTCGCCTCCATGGCCGCCTGTTCGGCAACGGACGTGATCGGCATCTTGGAGAAGAAGAAGCTGAATGTGTCCTCCTATCGCCTCGAAGTCGAAGGGGAGCGCGGACCGGAGGGTGTGTATCCACGTCCTTACAAACGCATCACTCTCCGTCACATCGTCGAGGGCGCCGGCATCGATCCGAAGGCCGTCGAGCAAGTGGTTCGCCTGAGCGACGAGAAGTACTGCTCGGTGGCCGCGACCCTCCGATCCGCGCCGGAGATCGAAACCTCTTTCGAAGTGCTCGAGCCTGAGCCTGCCGCTGTTGGGTCCTAACCATGAAACCGCTCTTCCTCGCCGTCTTGGGACTGTCACTGATCGGGTGCGGGAGCCAGATTCCCGAGATTTCCGCGCCCCCAAGCGCATCGCCGGTCCGTGTCGAGATCGGCGAGGTCAGGTCAGTCGAGCGGCCGCAGATCTATGAGGCGGTCGGATCAGTCCGCGCCCGATTGAATGCGACGCTCTCCTCGAAGGTAATGGCCCGGGTCTCTTCGGTCGAGGTTCGGGAGGGGGATGCCGTCTCACCGGGGCAGGTGTTGGTCACGCTGGACTCTCGTGAGCTGACCGCCGGTGTGCAAATCGCCCAGGCAAATCTCAGCGCCGCTGCCGTGGGAGTCGACAACGCCAAGACGGCGAGGGATATGGAAGCGAAGACGAGCGCAGCTCGGATCGCGCAGGCGGAAGCGGCCGTTCAGCAGTCGCGCGCAGCCGTCGCAGCGGCTCAGTCCAAGCTCGACCTGGTTCTTGCGGGACCGCGAGTGGAGGAGAAGACTCAAGCCCATCTAGCAGTAATTCAGGCCGAGTCGAACCTCAAGCTCGCGAAGACCCAGCTCGACCGCGTCACGTACCTGGTCTCAGAAGACGCTCTCGCCAGGAAGAGCCTGGATGAGGCGCAGAACGCTTACGATCTGGCTCTCGCGCAACGAGATACAGCCGTTCAGGCAGAAAAGATCGCGCTCGAAGGTTCTCGCGCCGAGGAGGTCCGCAGTGCTCGAGAAGCTGTGACTCAGGCGAAGGCAGCAGCCAAGCAAGCCGAAGCGAACCTTGCCCAAGCGCAGGCTTCGTCCATGCAGACCAAGGTTAGAGCGGAAGAAGTCCGCGGCGCAATGGCTCAAGTGAAGCAGTCCAGTGCGGCGGTCCGTTCGGCGCAGGTCTCACTCGCGTACGCCGTCGTAACGGCTCCCTTCCAGGGTCGAGTAGTGAAACGCATCGTCGATCCCGGCGCCATGGCCACGCCCGGCTCGCCCCTTCTTTCGATCGAAGGCGGGGATCTGCGGTTGGAGGCGGCAGTTCCTGAAAGCGTGTTGCCGCATCTCAATCCGAAATGCAGGGTTCCGGTCGTGATCGATGCTGTCGGAAAGCAACTACAGGCCACCGTGGCGGAGATCGTGCCGCAGGGCGACGCAGCCAGCCACACGTTCCTTGTGAAGCTTGCCTTGCCGCAGTCGAACGCCATCCATTCGGGGATGTTCGGGAGAGCCCGCATCGCAACCGGAGAAAACGCAGCCGTCGAGATCCCGGAGACCGCCGTCTGGGAGCGAGAAGGCATTCACTACGTGTTTGTCGTCAATCGAGACGGTCTCGCCCGATTGCGGATGGTAACTGTGGGCGACACGACCGACGGAAGGACCCAGGTGCTGAGCGGTCTGGCGCCCCACGAGCGCATCGTGACTGCCGGCCGGGACAGGGTGACCGATGGCCAGAAGGTGATCGTCCCATGAAAGTCGGCCTCGCCGGAAGGCTGGCGTCGGCTTTCGTCAACACCAAGCTCACACCTCTCATCATCGTCGCCTCGCTCCTGCTCGGCCTTTTCGCCGTCCTGAAAACTCCGCGAGAAGAAGAGCCACAGATCGCGGTCCCCATGGCTGATGTGATGGTTCAGTTCCCCGGAGCGACCGCAAAGGACGTTGAGCGGCGCATCACGACTCCGATGGAGAAGCTGATCTGGGAGATCCCTGGCGTCGAATACGTCTACTCCACGAGCAGTCCCGGCCAGTCTTTGGTGGTCGTGCGGTTCCTCGTCGGCCAGGATCAAGAGCGCGCATTCGTCCGGCTTCGAGAAAAGCTTCAGTCGCATTTCGACAGCATCCCTCCC
>DASZPA010000126.1:0-3741 GCA_035550555.1 Fimbriimonas sp. | reverse complement strand
CTCCTTCAAGAAAGTCTCAACCCCACGGCACTGGAACAGAACGATGGGCGGGTCGTGACAGGCAAAGAAGATGGGCGAGTCGGCACTGGGTTCCGCCACGTCGGCGATCCAAAAGTTGCCTATACCGTCCCCGGCAAAGGTCACCTTGTAGGGAAAGGCTTCCTCAAAGCCAAAGTCAAACGCCTCTCCAGTGAAGTCGACCTCGATCGACAGACCGTCGATGGCTGAACATTGCTCGAGAAGATCTCTATAGTCGGCCGGCAGGGGAGCTCCGGCGACTCCTTCTACATTCCGCTCTGCGTGGGGAGCCGGTGGCTGCACCGTAACCGAAGGGATCTCTTGAAGCCTTTGCAGGAGGTCGGCTATCGGCACGCGCCAGTTTTACCACTCGCCCCTGCAAAAGACAAATCAAGTAAAAGCTTCCTATGCTTGCCCTATTTGCCCTACTTGCCACACGTGGCCTTGCACTTCAGCAGCCTTCGATGGACCTTGAGACCGCGGAAAAGACTCGATTCGCAGGAGATGTCGCGACCTGGTATGGCTCTCATTTCGAGGCGACGCCAATTCACGACTGGGTGCCGATCAGGGAGTGGAACGGTCCCTTCCATCCGATCTTGGGTGAGTACAGCACGTCAGACCGTAGGGTGGTGCGGAAGCATCTCGAGTGGATGCGGCGAGCAGGCATCGATGTGATCCTCTACGATGTCTGCCGGATCCAGCCAGAGTTGACCCTGTTCGATCTGCCCAAGCAGAAGACTTTGCAGATCTTGGTCAATGAGCTTTCGCACCAACAAAAGGAGAAGCGTAAGCTCAAGTTGGCCCTGTGGCTGGAGAAGTGGAACGGGAATCCGACGGCCGAGCAGTACCGCTTTGCCCTCGACTACATCCACAAGAACCTGGCGGACAAAGAGTTCTACTACCGGCTCGACGGCAAGCCGTTGGTGTTGCGCTACTTGAACGATCCCGCGCCGGACTTTTCCGCAATCGACACGGAGTTCAGCCCGTTCTTCACGCTCCGCAAGATATCGCCCGCGAACGCTGCCGGAGCTTGGGGCTACTTCTTCGACCCGCAGTCGTCGGCAGAGTCCATGACCGTCAACCCAGGGGCGGATGGGTACATGGAGGGGGCTTTCATAGGCAACAAGCTTAACCACCAACCGATCGACGAGAACGCGCTTCGGGCTCATGGGAAGGACGTAGTCGCCGCCCGGCGAGATGGCAAGCTGATGGAAGAAGAACTGCTTCGCGTTCGCGCGGTGGATCCCAAGGTCGTCTTTGTTTCGGGCTGGAACGATTGGGCCTACTGCATGCAGATTGAACCCGCCAAGGAGTACGGCTTTCGATACGTGGACGAAGTGGCGCGTCTATTGGGACGCGGAGACGAAACAGCATCCTACCGACAGAGGAATTAACCGTCCGAAGCCACCAAAACCGGCCGAAAACCAAGATCGCTGTAGCCGTTTCTCGGATTCTCGGCACCACGGTACGTGCACAGGCCCGCCCAGTCGGGATTGCCGTTGCGCCACCCGCCACCTCTTACGACGCGACTGCTCCCCATTGAAGGTCCCTTGGGGTTTCGAATGACCTCCGGATCGTCTTGCAGGTCGGGCTTATGATCGAACTTCAAGCGGCCGATGACGCCCTTGAAGGGAGGCTCGTCGTATCCATAGGGCGCGAATCGGTCTTGGCACCACTCTTTCACGTTGCCGGCCATTTGCAGCGCACCGTAGGGGCTGGCACCGTTAGCGTACTCGTCGACCCGACAGGGCTGCGCCTTCTTTTCGCCGATCCGGTTGTCAAAGTTCGCTCGGCTATCATCCCACTCGTTGCCCCAGGGGTAGAAGGCGCCCTCAACACCGCGTGCCGCCTTCTCCCATTGGGCTTCCGTCGGCAACTCGACTTTGGCCCATTTGCAATAGGCGCCCGCCGTGAACCAGTTCACGCTGTCAACGGGGTACTCGTCGTCCATGATTAGCTTTTCGCTTGGACCGAGAAAGTGGTAATCGGGCGGCATCTCGTACTTACGGTTGGCTTCGACAAACCTGCGAAACTGTGCGCGTGTGATCGGACGCACGTAGATCCAGAACTCATCGAGATGGACCATCCTCTGTGGCCGCATCATTTTCAGGCTGGAAGGATCGGTCCTACGAGTAGAGACGTATTCGCGGATCTCCGGCTCGCTCAATCCCATCTTGAACACGCCGGCCGGAACGCGGCACATTTCAGCACCGTCGACCGAGTTGATCCTCGTTTCCACACCGCACATGCTACACCTGCCGCTCCCTAGGTTTCGAGAGCGGCAGGCAGTGCGCTTACCAGCTCACCGAGTCGATGTAGCAGGTTCCCGTCCAGGTTGCCCCGGTTGTGAACTGTACTCCGAGTTGGTAGAGCGGCATGACTGCGTTGGAAGGAACGGTCACCGTGATCGTGTTCCAAGCGTTGGTGCTAAGAGTGCCGATCGCTTTCCAAGTACCCGTCCAAGTCCAGCCGCCTCCAGAGCCCTGCTGGACGTAGGGCTGGATCGAAGTGATCTGACTTCCCGACGGGATCCAAACATGGAACGTCACCGTCTTGCCGGCCGGCGTGGTCGGCGAAGCGATATACGCGTTTGCCGATCCGGCTGCCCCTGAGATGTTCACCGCCAAGGAGTGGGTCCCGCTGAAGTGCTGAGTCGTCGACTGCGCGACCGAAGAGATCGGCGCGCCACTCTTCGTCCAGCTTTGCACTCCCGATTCGAAGTCGTACTGCGGCGCCGTAGTGGGCTGCAGCACGAAGAGCGTGATGCTCTGGGCGGGAACCGATGTGGAGAGCGTGCTGCCGCTCACCGCAATGTTCGCCAAGTGGTTGATAGAGGTTTGTGTCGCGGACGAGATCTGATAGACCGCAGCCGTTCCGTTCGAAGTGAAGTTCGACAGATTGACGTTGATCGAGGTACTCGACGAGACCTTGTTCACCACCATCACGGTCAGCGCGCTGTCGGAAGTGCGCTGCGCCGCGAACGCGGACAGATTGTCCGGGTTCGGCGCCGTGCATGAGACGCTTGTGTCGCCGAAGACCGACTTGGACCCGTCGTAGTTGCGATAGATCTTCATCGCCAGATACGCGGGGCTGTTCGTGGCCGGAGTCGTCCAGCGGGTCGAGTAGTCGAGACTTTCTCGCCCGAAGATCCCCATGACGTCCGCCTGGGCCGTCGCACCGTTGAGCGCCGCCTCGTCGCCCCAGTTGTATTCGGTGATTGCGGTCTGCAACCCCGGATAGTAGGTGGAGACCCACGACTTCAGCCTCGGGATGAGCTGAACGATCGAGTTGATCCATGAGGTATCCGTGTAAGCAGGATCCCACAGCGAGCGAGTCGAGCGGTTTCGGATAGCCTGCATGCCCGACGAGTCGTCGTTGCTGTACTCACCCTGCTGCGGATACCAGTGGACGCTCAGCACGTTCAAGAGCTGCTTGCCGCTGCTGGTCTGGTAGCTCTTCAGGTTCTGCAGCAGCCACGGAATGTGATCCATGTTGCCGTGCGAGCCACGGTCTGGAAGCGTTCCGCCCCAACCATGGATGCCTGCGTACTGCGCGTCGTAGCCGCTGTAGAAGTAGCCCGTCCAGCCCCACTCCTCAGGGCCGAAGATCAGGGCGTTGGCGTCGGCTCCTCTCACCGCGCCGGCGTAGCTCACGTAGTCGTTATAGAGCTCCGTGTAGGTCTCGCCCGTCGGGTGTACGTCCCGGTGGGTCGAGTGCCAGATG
>DASZPA010000125.1:0-27169 GCA_035550555.1 Fimbriimonas sp. | reverse complement strand
GGTAACCTCGGTTCCAATGTGGCTTCTTCGATTGTCGTTGTTGATGGTCTCGCTTCTGGCAGCAAGCGCCATAGCTTCAGCCCAGTCCGATACGCCGGAAAGCTGCCTCAAGCAGCTCACTGACGAGGTCGACGCCCTTCTACAAAAGGATCAGCAGCCCCTGTTCGCTTGGCACCTCAAGTCGCTCAAAGCTCTAGCCGAAACCGAGTACGCGAAGCTTTCGCTCAAAGTCCCCCATACAGGCAGAAGGGATGAGCCGGATCGGGCGAAGGAGTTCGTCGACTACGTCGGAACGATCGCCAAGGGCCTGGTGCGAGACCATTCCGACCCGGACGACTGCCTCAAGAACGGTCGCGGCACGTTGATCCTCGCCCGACCCTCCGATACCGACGGCTCCCTCCAGTACATGATGGTGGACCTCCCGAAGAACTGGGATCCCAATCGCGCGTATCCGCTATTTGTCGGCCTTCACGGTTCGGGACCTGATAACCCTCTGGCGTATCCCAGCTTCGCCTTCGGACCAGTCACCCCTCCCGATCCGAACGCCAAACCGAAGCCGGATGCCGAGATGATCCACCTGACTCCGTGGGGCAGAGGCAACAGAAGCTGGCGCGGCGACGCTGAAAGGGACCTGTGGGAGGCCATCAACCTGCTCAAGACGTTCTGCAAGCTCGACCCCGACCGCTGGTACATCACCGGCCACTCGTCGGGCGCCGACGGCTGCTGGGCAATCATCCAGCACACACCGGACCTGTGGGCAGCCGCCGGTCCCCAATCCGGCAGCATGCTGGAGGGTCGACCCGAGTGGGGCCTCATCCCCAACATGCAGTACCTGCCGGTCTACTTCCTGGTCGGCGAGAAGGACCCGCTTCCGCCCCGTGTCTCAGACAATAAGGAAGCGTACGACATCCTGACCAAGCTCGGCGACGACACAAAGCTCTCGATCCTGCCAGGAGTCGGCCACTACCCCTTGACTCAAGAGGGACTGGACGCGCAAACCGCTTGGCTCGTCGGCCATACCCGAAAGCGGCCGGACCGATTCACCTTCACTATCGACCAGCCAATCCACCCTGGAGTCTGGGGAATCACCGCCGTCTTCCCCCGCCAAACCCGCCTCCTCAAAGCGCCCTGGCCAAACGTCGAGTGCAAGATCGACGGCCAAAATGTCCGGATCAAGACCACCGGCATCCATGAGCTGAGGATCCGATTGGGCAACGACGGATTGAAGTTGACCGGCAACGTGAAGGTCTCCGTAAACGGAAAGACCGTCCACGACGGACCGGTCGTCCCGGATCCGATCGAAGTTCGAGACCTCGAATAGGGCTGCTCCCGCTTACTTTCTCCCAATCGTGCGATCGAACAGGGCCAGAATTCTCCGATACTCGTCGGTCCAGCTCTCCGCCCGGCGGAAGTCGTGGTCCTCGACCGGATAGGGAGCCACCTCCCAGTTGGTCTTTCCCAGCTCGATCAGCCGCTCCGCGAGACGAACGGTGTCTTGAAAGTGGACGTTCGTGTCGACCATCCCGTGGCAGATAAGCAGGGCTCCTTTCAGACCCTCGGCATGGTAGATCGGTGAGCTCCTCTCGTAAGCCTCGTGGTCGTCTTGAGGCAGGTTCAGAATCTCGGAGGTGTAGCCATGATTGTAATTCGCCCAGTCGGACACCGGCCGCAAGGCGGCGCCGGCGGCGAAGGTTCCCGGCGCGGTGAACATGGCCATAAGCGTCATGAACCCACCGTAGCTTCCCCCGTAGATGCCAATTCGCGAAGGCGCTGCTCCCAGCTTGCTGACGAGCCAGTGCGCACCGTCGACCTCGTCGTCCAAATCCTTTCCGCCCATGTGCCGGTAGATGGCGGTTCTCCAAGCCTTTCCATACCCCGCCGAGCCCCGGTAATCCATGTCTAGCACGGCGTATCCCTTGCTCATCAGCAGGTGGTGGAACATGTATTCGCGGTAGTAGTAGCTCCATCCGTCATACACGTTTTGCAGGTATCCGGCTCCGTGCACGAAGATGACCGCGGGACCGCCGCGCCGCCAGCCCGAGGGCTTGTATAGGTGGGCGGGCACCTCCACTCCGTCCCGAGCAGGGATCATCACGATGGGCGGAACGATCCAAGGCCCGGTGAGCCACTCGTCGGTCGGGGAGTGCGTCACCTGCACGCCGCCGATGAACAGCTCCGGAGGACGGTTCGCACTCGACTTCACGACCCCGATCTTCCCCCCGTCGGGGGAGATCGCATAGGTCGAATGCTCATCGGCGGACAAATCGGCGAGCTTCTGGCGCGGCCCCCCGGCCAGCGGCTGCGCATCCAAGTGCCTCTTGAACGGGCTGCCTTCACTCGAAACGAATAGGAACCTGTTCCGGTCCTTATCGAGCCGAACGTCTGAAACCTCGAATGATCCGCCGACCAGAACCTTTGGATCGTTTCCGTCGGGCGTGTTCGTCATGAGATTGGCGAACCCGCTCTTTTCCGACACATAGTAGATGCGGGAGCCGTCGGGCAGCCAGCCGAGGGTTCCGGCTCCCGGACCGCCGACCCAGGCATCGTCGTGCTCGTCCCAGATGGTGTTCTGCTTCCCCGTCGTCGTGTCGAACCCGAGGATCCAGGCGTCCTTGTGGTCCTGGGCGAAGGCCATGATCGCCCCATAGCGGCCGTTGGGGGACCAAACGACTTGACGGACAAACGCGGCTCGAGGAATGGATATCTCCGTGGTTCGCGAATCCTTGAGCGAGATCATGTCGATCTTGGAGCTGGGCTGAAGATCGCCCACCTTCTCATAGGTGGGAATCTCCTCGGTGTATCCGCTTCGAGTGATGTAGTTCGGAACGTCAGCCGTCCGGACGCCGGTCGGTCGGCTGATCAACGTCAGCGACGCATAGGCGCCTGCAGGCGAAATCGTGAGAAAGCCGGCGCTTTGCCCTTCCGGCACGCGAAAGCTCGCGATCTCTCGATCACGCCGCCCCCCTTCAAACCTGCCTCTGCCATTACCGAATCGCCCCCTGCCGCGCCGCTCGGGCGGAAACGAGTTGAACAGCTTCGCCTCTTCCGCGGAGAGCGCCGACTGGCTCGGGTTCGGGGCGGCTGCCGCCGTCGCCACAGGCTCCTGGGGACGAATGTCTGTGAGCTGCTCCGTCACTCCGTCCGACAGGTCGATTCGAAAGAGATTGCCGCCGCTGGTGTACGCGACCGCCTCGCCCGACTGAATGAACTGTGGATTCTCTTTCGAGTCCAGCGTTCCAGTCAGGCGCCGAGTTTGCCGAGTGGCGCTGTCAAAGAGATAGATATCTCCTCCTTGTAGATACACGAGCCTGTTTCCGTCCTTATCGGCAACTTCCCTGGCACGCTCTTCGGCCGCTTGCCCTTCCGCAGGGGCCAGCCCCGTGCCGTCGCTGTGGACGACATAATCCCGATACTGAGGATCTCGCGATCCGTCGGCCTTCGCCCATTGGAACCGAAGCTCCTTCCCATCCGGCGACCAGTGCAGGCTTCGAGGAGGCTGACCTACCAACGCTGGGCCGCGCATGATCGATTCCACGGTCAGTGGAAACTTCTTGGAGCCGGGTGCGCACGCAAGGATGGCTAGAACGGAAAGCATCCGTAAACGATACACTTACTTCGCGAACTCGGAGGACCCTCTCTCCATCGACGGCCACTCGGGTCTGCTCAGTTACGTCTCTGCTTGTCGTCTTTGCAGAATGAGACCAGACGTTCGCACCCGTCTAGAGGTCCACGGCGAGACGACCAACCCCCAACCCCTCTTCCGAGCGAACCCACAAAACCAACGATCTAGTCGTTGTCGATCTTGGTCACTTCGCGCATGAAGTTCACGGAGTCTCGGAACAGGAAACGGGCCAGCTCCAGATCCTTCCTCTTCACCGACCAAGGCTTCACCAAAAGGCTGGGCCATGCTCGGGGAGTCCGCGTGGCCGTGGCCTTCGAGAGCGCGGCGGGGACCTGCGCATCGATTTGCAGGCCCGGCACGGCAAAGTTGATGCCGGCGACCATCGAGAGATACATCTTGAAGAAGAACCTTGGATTGCACTCCAGATAGTAGATGTCACCATTGGCGGTGGCGCGCATGTCGAAGTTGTAGACGCCGTCCAACTTGAACTTCGAGCTGATCTTGTAGATCGTTTCGTGGATGCCCGCCTGGTGGAACGTCTCGTAAACCCCTTTGTCCAGCTTGTGCACAATGATCGTCTCGATCTCGCCGCCCTTGCAATACACGCTTGCGCCGATGTCCTCGCCCTCAATGAAAGGCTGCACCAAGATCGGGGCATATTCGACCCCCGCAAGCTGCTTCTCCCACTTCCCTTCGCTGAGCTTTACAACTCCCTGGCTGCCGTCCATGGAGACCGGCTTGGCGATGCTCGGCAAGCTCACGTCACCCGTTCGAATCGCAGCCTCGAGTTCCGACCTGCTCTCGTACAGACGCGACCTCGGGGAGAGAATTTCAAGCTCCTCGCAGAGCGCCGCGAACTCCCACTTGTTGTTGAGCAGGTCGAACTGCTCCAGCGTGGGCCCCGGATAGCAGTTGGCTTGGATGAGGTGCTTTACACCGTGAAACGAGCGGCTTGATGGCGCATCGCCGGGAAATACCACGTCGATGCCAAGCTCGCGAACATAGCGGTTGATCTCATCCGCCATTTCGGGCGAATACGATCCGTCGAAGTCGAACTGGCTCTGAATGAGCTCTCTGCAAAAGTGGGAGTGCCTTAACCCTTTCGAAATCTCGTTCCCCAAAACGTAGACTTCGACGCCGGCCTCGGACATACACCGCATCACGCGATACGGAAGCCGCACCCGGTGACAAATCATCAATCCTTTCATCGTTCCCTGATCTCGTTGCGCTCGGTGACCTCATCTGCAATTTCGGGGCCAAATGTGGCACAAGCACCGAAGGCGCAAAGAACGCTTGGATCCACCTATAGTTGACTCCAACGGCGCAGCTCCGTATCCATGTATCTGTCAGTTTTTCGAACTCCGGCGGCATAGTTCTTGTAAATCGCTCCTTGGCCCGCGCCGATAACCAAGAGTGAAAACCATGCTCCTCGCCGTTGCCCTTCAAGCCGTACTTCTCGCCTCAAGCCGCTTGCCGGTCGACGGGCTGCGCGTTCCCGACGGACTGGCCATCAATGCGCACATCCAGGATTTCGCTCCCGGTGAGGCCGACAAAATGGCCGACGCGGGATTTCAGATCGTGCGGACCAACCTCATGTGGTACGAGACAGAAGAGCACAAGGGCGTTTTCGACTTCAAGCGAGGAGACAGCATCGCCATTCCCGCTGCCGCCGCCGGAATGCGGCCAATGTTCATTCTTTACGGAAACCGGGAAGACCCGTTTCCCTCGCCAAGCACTCCGGAAGAGATCGCGGGATTCGCGAAGTTTGCCGGTGAGGCTGCCAGGCACTACGCGAGATACCGGCCGATCTGGGAGCTTTGGAACGAGCCCGACAGCAAGACGTTTTGGAAGCCGTCGCCCGATCCTCGCACTTTTGCCAAGCTCGCCGTGGCAACCGCGAAGGCGATCCGCGAGGCGGATCCCAGCGCGCTCATCATAGGTCCGGCCCTTACGGAGATCAAGTACGACTACCTGAAGTCCGTCTTCGACTCGGGTCTGCTGAGCTACATCGACGACGTCTCGATCCACATGTATCGCGAGGCAAGCCCCGAAAACGCGCTGGGCGCTTACCGGCTGCTCTCCACCTTCATTCAGGGCTACCATCCAACTCACCGGATCGGCATCATGTGCACCGAGTGGGGCTACCCCCTGACCCTTCCCGGCATCAGCCAAACTCGTCAGGCCGAATACGACGTTCGCATGTACCTGATCGGGATGATGGCTGGTCTCGACTCGACCGCCGTCTACGAGTGGAACGACGACACGCCGGGGCAGGGCAACGGCGACTGGGGCCACTTCGCGCTCCACAACGAAGACCGGTCGATCCGCCCAGGGCTCACGGCGCTGAAGAATCTCGTTCACGACCTCGACGGGTATCGGCTTACTTCTTATCGAGCCGACGGACCTGTCGGCGAATACCTGATGGTGTTCAAGAACGGCGCCCACACCAAGGTGGTCGGCTGGACCCCCGCCGGAGACCCCCAAACCGAAGACCAATACTTCAAGAACCCAACCGGCAACCTCCACGCCACGGTCGATGCCGACTATCACGGGACCACCGTCCATTTGACGGGCATGCCGAAAGTCGTCTTGGTCGATTAGGTCTAGCTCTTGGAAGTCCGCCCACGCGGAGACTACAACGTGGAAAATGGAGCGCGACCTGGGACGATGTTGCCTTCCAGCGGATCACCGGTCGACAAACCGCCACGACCGATACAAGGTCGGTCCGGAGAAATAATGGGTGGACTTTCCCCAGGTAGGTCGCTCAGGCTCCTTTAACCTGGGGCTGGTAGACGTCACACTTCACGGTATTTCGGAGATGCGGGACTCTTTGCGTTCTCTATGTCCAGGGTGCCGCGGAGCGGTGATCTCGGTTAGCCCATCGCTGCGCTCCGGCGCTAGCGTGGGTCGGGCGCCCCAACCATCCCCCGGACCACCCCTAGAAAGCGTTGTCGCAGCCTTTCGGCCCTTGAACCGTTCCACCGCAACCGTCTCCAGGGTCGTGGTCGCGCGGCGCGCCCCTGCTGCTTCTTGGATTCGACGAAGGCGCTCTGGCAACGCTCCGCCCGTGACCACAAACCAGGATCCTGTCGTAGTGGAACAGGTTTAAGGACCGAGGCTCCCCGCAGGGCCGAAGGCCCGGTCGATACCAGCCCACACCAGAGGTGTGGGACCGCACGCCGCAGGCGGAAAAGGACCAAGGTTCGCTTCATAGTCTGGCATAGGGACCTACCTCTTGGTTTGCCGCTCGTTTGTCGGACCTTTTGGAGATATGCCTTCCCCGATGTCTATGAGGCGGACCGTCGGATCTTCAGCAAATCCAAGCCGAGCTCCCCACACCTTCAGTGTGAGCTGGGATAGGTCGCGCCATTGGCGCTAATGAAACTGTGCCGGACCTCAACAGTTCGTAAGATCCGGAGAAAGCGCAAGGCTTACAGAATTGTGGTGCCTTGCCTATCGGCGTACGTTCCAACGCAACAGTCTCCCGGAGCACGGCTACTTGGGCGAAAGTTCTTACGGTCCATGAAACAACCTCCCTCTTCGCCTGTTTGGTAAAGCGCGGAGCGGAAACCCCTTCGTGACCGGCTGACTTGAAGCTTCCAGCGACTCCTTTAGGGAGATCCAACGATACGCCCAGCAGGATTTCCCGGCGGCGTGCAGGTACGACAAAGCCATGACACCCTCGAGGCGAGGTCGTGGCGACAGGGGTTACCCCTTGAACAACGACCGCAAGATAAACAGCGCGTTCGCCGGACGCTCGGCGAGCCGCCTCGTGAAGTACGGATACCACTGGCTGCCGAACGGCACGTAGATTCGGACGTTGTAGCCGTCCTTCCTCAATCCCTCCTGCAGATCCCGCCGGATCCCATAAAGCATCTGGAACTCGTACCGGCTGGGATCGATCTTCTCGGCCGCCGCGTACGCCTTCAGCTCCTCGATGATCTTCTCATCGTGAGTGGCGATGGCCGGGTAGAAGCCGGCGCTCATCAAACGCTTCGACTGCCTTACAAACGCCTCATCGACCTTCGACTTCTCGGGATAGGCGACCGACGCGGGCTCGAGGTAAGCGCCTTTGACGATCCGGACCCGCGCTTGGAGCTGGACCATCAGCTCCACGTCGTCGTCGGTCCGATGAAGGTAGCTCTGAAGGACGGTACCGGTGTTGTAGCCCTCTCGAAGCGCTTTGGAGACAAGGTCGACGGTTCGCTGCGTGTATTCGGAGCTCTCCATGTCGACGCGGACAAAGTTGCCCGATGGCTTGGCGGCGTCTAGAACCTGCCGGTAGTTGCGTTCCGCGACGTCGTTGCCCAAGTCGAGACCGCACTGGGTGAGCTTGATGGAAATGTTAAGTGGTTCTGAGTTGAAGGGACCGCCCGCGGGCGGCGGAACGAAAGCCCGGACCTCCGGGACCCGCGCCACTTCGTCCAACATGTCCACAAAAGTGTCCTTCGCGGCGTTCGCCTCAGCTTCGCTGTGAGTGTTCTCGCCCAGGTAGTCCAGCGTGATTTTCAGGCTGCGATCCAGCAGCGACCGGCATGCGTCTAACGATTCGGAGAGGGTGTCGCCCGCAATGAAACGCTTGACCAGGGGACGGAACAGCCTGCTCCGACGCACAGTGCTCTCAACCGGCTTCAAACCGGCGCTGCGAAGGATCAGGGACCTGGCTAACATGCTGTTTCGAATCGGCCACGCTGCCGACTCGGATAATTTTGGCTTATTGGTCCCAGCCGTGTATGGAACGGATCGTGTACAATTTCTGTATATCTAGGTATTGAGCGTGTGGGGCTCAAGTTATTTGCTCCCGCGCTTATGATATAAGCAAGGATAACACATGGGAAAGACAGTAGGAATCGACCTCGGTACGACGAACTCGGTCGTGGCGGTGATGGAAGGCGGCGAGCCGGTCGTCATCGCAACGGCGGAGGGCGGGCGCACGCTGCCGAGCGTCGTCGGATTTAAGACCAACGGCGAGCGTCTGGTTGGCGTGACTGCCAAGCGCCAAGCGGTGGTCAATCCGGAAAACACGATTTATTCGATTAAGCGATTCATGGGGCACACCCTCACCGAAGTGCAGAACGAGCTTCCGCGCCTGGGATATAAGGTCCGCTCCGGAAAGAACAACCAGGCCGTCGCGTTTGTGCCGGCCCTCGACAAGGAGTTCACGCCCGAAGAGATTTCGGCGATGATCCTTCAGAAGCTGAAGACGGACGCGGAAGCGTATCTCGGAGACACGGTCGACCAGGCGGTCATCACGGTTCCGGCCTACTTCAACGACAGCCAGCGGACGGCGACGAAGAACGCGGGAGAGATCGCGGGACTCAAGGTCCTCCGAATTCTGAACGAGCCCACAGCCGCGGCACTGGCTTATGGACTCGATAAGAAGGCCGAAGAGAAGATCCTCGTGTTCGACCTCGGAGGCGGTACGTTCGACGTGTCGATCCTCGACGTCGGCGAGGGCGTCTTCCAGGTCGAGTCGACCGCCGGCGACAGCCACCTCGGCGGCGACGACTTCGACAACAAGATCGTCGAGTTCCTCGCAGCCGAGTTCAAGAAGGACCAGGGAGTCGATCTCCTCAAGGACAAGGCTGCCGTGCAGCGACTTCGCGAAGCCGCCGAGCGCGCCAAGATCGAGCTCTCCAGCCAGATGTCGGCACAGATCAACCTCCCGTACATCACCGCCGTCAACAACGAGCCAAAGCACATGGACTACTCGCTGACGCGCGCCAAGTTCGAGGACCTCACCAAGGACCTCATGGAGCGCATCAAGGGTCCGTTCGAGCAGGCTCTGGGCGACGCCAAGATTCCAGCAAGCGATATCAAAGAAGTGGTCCTCGTGGGTGGTTCCACCCGAATGCCGCAGGTCCAGGAGCTGGTCCGAAAGCTGACGGGCAAAGAGCCCAACCGGTCCGTGAACCCAGATGAAGTGGTGGCCATCGGCGCTGCCATCCAGGCCGGCATCATCTCTGGCGAGTTCGGTAAGGACATCGTTCTGGTCGACGTCACGCCGCTCAGCCTGGGTGTCGAGACCCAAGGCGGCATCTTCGACAAGCTCATCGAACGCAACACGACGATCCCGACCAAGCGGAGCCGCATCTACACGACCGCGACCGACAACCAGCCGGAAGTGGAAATCCACATTCTCCAGGGCGAGCGCCCGATGGCTCGAGATAACAAGAGCCTCGGACGGTTCCACCTTCAGGGAATCCCGCCGGCGCCGGCCCGGATGCCTCAGATCGAGGTCACGTTCGACATCGACAAGAACGGCATCCTCAACGTCAGCGCGCTTGAGAAAGGCACCGGCAAGAAGCAGAGCATCACAATCAGCGGCTCCGGCAACCTGAACCGCGACGAGATCGACCGGATGGTCCGCGAGGCCGAGATGAACGCCGAGGCCGACAAGCGCCAGCAGGAGCTGATCGAGCTGAAGAACAAGTCGGAGCAGTTGGCCCTCAGTTGTGAGCAGGGCCTGCGCGACCTGGGAGACTCCGTGGACGAGGCGACTCGGCAGCGGGTCAACGAGGGCATTTCCGAGCTGCGGCGCGTGATGAGCGGCGACGATCAGACGGAGATCCAGAACGCGTACGACAAGCTGGAGATCGAGTTCCACGAGATCACGAAGCGCGTCTACGAAAAGACGAGCGCCGAAGCCGACGCCAGCGAGCGAGAAACCGCCGGCGCCACAGCCGGAACGTCCTCGGGCGAAGGCGAGGTCATGGACGCGGAGTTCACGGAAGAGAAGTAATTCTCAGGGAGCAAGCGGGGCGAGGAACGAACGGTCCTCGCCCCTTTTCATTTCGGGCTCCAATAAACCCAACAACCCACAAATCGACAAACCCAACAACCCGGTTCCCCGCAATCCTACGCGTTTGACCCTGCGCCCAAGAAAATTACCGGGCGCTAGGTTCAAATGAAGTGGAAGAAATTGCGGGGGATTGGAGTAGGGTTCTGCATGCTGTCTGGGGTTCAGTTCGTCGAGGAAGGGTTAATTACCGAGGACCAGTTACAGCTGGCCATCGACAAGCAGCGGGAACTGAACAACGGAGAATCCATCGCCAAAGTGCTCGTCGCGATGGGCTTCATGGCCGAGCGCGACAGGGTCCGCTGCGTAGGCAACGTGTGGGGAATTCCCTACATCGAGATCCTTGACGTCCACATCCACCAAGAAGCCCTTGCGCTCTTGAGTCCCCAGCTCGCCAAGAAGTTCAAGGCCGTCCCCGTGGAGGTTCAAGGCAAGAAGCTCATGGTGGCCATGGCGAACCCTCTCGACGTGTTCGTCATCGACGAGCTGCGGCTGGTGACGGGACACGAGATCGAGCCGATGATCGCCATCGAAGAGGACTTGGTCCAGGCGATCGCGAACAACTACAAGTTCGACGTCAATATGAACGACGCCATCGCGGGCGTCATGAAGGACTTCGATTCCTCGTCCATCGAGGTCGCGGCATCGGACGAAGAAGAGCTCAGCGAAGCAGAGCTTAGGGAGCTTGGCGCGGATGCCCCGATCGTGCGGCTCGCCAACCTCATCGTGAGCCAGGCCATCGCCGACAAAGCCAGCGACATCCACCTGGAGCCACAGAAAGACGGGATGCGCGTGCGGAACCGCATCGACGGTCTGATGATGGAGACAATGCGGCTCCCGCGAAAGGTCGTGGCGCCCCTCACCAGCCGCATGAAGATCATGGCGGAGATGGACATCGCTGAAAAGCGGAGCCCTCAGGACAACCATATCACGGTGACACTCAACGGCCGCGAGTTCGATCTGCGCGTCAGCACCCTCCCCACCGTGCATGGCGAGAAGATCGTCCTTCGCGTGCTCGACAGAGGCGGCATCAACGTGGGCCTATCCAAGCTGGGCTTCTTGGAACACAACCTCAAGACCGTCGAGGGATGGGCATCTCGCAGCTACGGAATCATTCTGGTTACGGGCCCGACCGGCTCCGGAAAGTCCACCAGCCTCTACTCGATCCTCAACAAAATCAACACCGGCGAAAACAACATCATCACCATCGAGGATCCCGTCGAGTACGAGCTGATGGGGATCAACCAATGCGGTGTGAACAAGAAGGCCGGAATGACCTTCGCCGCCGGCCTGCGGTCGATGCTGCGGCAAGACCCGGACGTGATCATGGTCGGAGAAATGCGCGACGAGGAAACGGCCACGATCGCCATGGAAGCGGCCCTCACGGGTCACCTCGTCTTGAGCACTCTCCACACGAACGATGCCCCCGGCGCGGCCACGCGCTTGATCGAAATGGGCGTCGAGCCGTTCCTGATCTCCAGCTCGATTATCGGAGTGATGGCACAGCGGCTTCTCCGCCAAATCTGCCCCAAGTGCAAACAGGCCTACTCAACGCCGCGAGAGATGCTCATGCGCTACGGCTTTCCAATACCGGAAGACGTGGGGGCGACAACGAACGGCGAGCTGACCCTGTTCAAAGGCATCGGCTGCGACTTCTGCAAAGGCACCGGCTACAAAGGTCGAACCGGCGTCCACGAGCTGCTCTCGATGACCGACGAGGTGCGCGACCTGATCCTCACCAAGTCGCCAAGCCACATTCTGCGGAACGTGGCCATCGAACAAGGCATGAAAACGCTTCAGATGGACGCCGTGACCAAGATTCTCATGGGAGTGACCTCGATCGATGAGGTTTTGCGAGTCATCTATGCATAACGCTGCCGCAAAACCGAGAATTAATGTTGCGGAGATGCCCAGTGTGCCGGTTGCCAGCAAACAAACTTGCTTCGAAAGGATCATGGCCAGGACCAACGAGCTGGCCGTGCTGCCTCACGTGGTGCATCGGGTCCTGGAAATCACATCGGTTGACGACTGCGTGGGGCGCGACCTGGAAAAAACGATCCTCATTGACCCAGGCTTCAGCTCCAAAGTCCTGGTGCTGGCAAACAGCGCGGCATTCGGCCTTCCCCGCCGGGTCTCCTCCGTGCGCGAGGCCATCATGTTCCTCGGCTACCGCACGGTCCGGTCCGTGGCGCTTACGGTCGGACTCTTCGACGTGTTCGTGGGAAAGACGGACCAAAGCTCGATGCGCCGTCGCGAGTGGTGGCGCCACTCGGTGGATACGGCGGTTTGCGGGCGCTGTATCGCCATGTCCTCCGATCAGATCCCTCTCGAGGATGCCTATACCAGCGGCCTTTTGCACCTCATTGGCAAATCATTCATGGATCGGCACGGCGGTATGGAATACGAATTGGTGGAGGAGATGATCGAGGGAGGAGCATCGGATTTGGCTGCCGAGCGCGCGGTTTACGGCTGCGACCATTGCGAGGTCGCGATCGAGGCGGCACGACGCTGGGACCTCCCGCTCTCACTTCAAAGCGGTTTGAACTATTTGCAGCCGGCATTGCCGAACGATCCGTTCGGAAGTCTACGGGCATGCACGATCGTAGCGACCAGGATGGCGTCGCGGGCAAAGCACGGCGCAACCGACGAAAACGCCGTCTGCCCCGAATGGGCCCTGGAACGACTGGGCATGGTGGGAGCGACCATGGCCGAGCTAGGCGCGATAGGGCGTCGAGCGATTGCAGAAGCTGAAATGAGGATCTAGAACGATATGTCGAACTTTGATTGGAAGAAGGTTATTGCTGAGGACGAGGCCAAAAACCCGGCCGAAACGCACGGCTTGGCCGTCGACCCGCGGACGGGTGAGTCGGTCCTGACCACCATGGCGGGAGGCCTTCTGGAAACCGAAAAGCGGACCAACGCCCGAAACGCCGTCGGAGTGGGATCCGACGAAGTCGGCTCGACCGTCATGCTGCCCCCCGTCCAGGCCAACGACGGCGTGATCGATCTCGCGAACATTCACATCGACGATATTCTGCGGTCGACGCTTGAGAGAAAGGCCTCAGACCTTCACCTGACGGTCGGCCTGCCGCCAATGGTGCGCGTGGACGGCGACCTGGTTCCTCTGAACTACGCCCCGCTCATGCCCGAGGACACTCGGCGTCTGGTCTATGACACGCTCAGCAACGACAACTTGCAGCGCTTTGAAACCAAGCACGAGCTGGACTTCGCCTACTCGGTGAAGGACCTCGCCCGGTTCCGGTTCAACGTCTACATGCAGCGCGGCGCCGTCGCGGGCGCACTTCGTGTTATCCCTTCCAAGATCCCGTCGTTTGAGTCTCTGGGACTGCCGCCCATCATCCGCGAAATGGCCAAGCGCATCAGCGGTTTGATTCTCGTGACCGGTCCCACAGGTTCCGGCAAGTCCACAACCATCGCTTCGATGATCGACGACATCAACGAGGTTCGTCAGAACCATATCATCACGATCGAGGACCCAATCGAGTATCTGCACAGCCACAAGAAGTGCATGGTGAACCAGCGCGAAATGCACGCGGACACCTACTCGTGGCACGACTCGCTGAGAGCGGTCCTTCGCGAAGATCCGGACATCGTCCTGGTTGGTGAGTTGCGCGACCTCGAGACCATCGAAGCGGCTTTGACTCTCTCCGAAACGGGTCACCTCGTGTTCGGAACGCTTCACACCCGAAACGCTCCGGCCAGTATCGACCGTATCGTCGACGTCTTTCCCACCGACCAGCAGGAGCAGATCCGCGTCCTCTTGGGCAATACGCTCGAGGGCATCATCTCGCAGCAGCTCCTTCCGAAGCTCGGCGGCGGCCGTTGCGCGGCGCTCGAGATCATGATCGGCACCCCGGCTATCAAGAACCTCATCCGCGAAGGAAAGACGCACCAGATGTACTCGGTCATCGAGACCAGCGCCCAAATCGGCATGCAAACGATGGACCGAAACCTCTCGCAGCACTTCCGAAACGGAAACTGCGCTTACGAGGAGTGCCTCATGCGCGCCGTGGACAAAGAAAGCTTCGCCCGCTTGGCAAAGGCGGCGTAAGTTCCGGCGAATGGCTTGCCGGAACTTACGCCGGCAAGCCATTCGGGCCTCCTTCCGGTCTGCTCACTCTTTCGCGGTGGCCAGTCCGCCTCAGCCAACTCGCCCCTCGATTCCGTAACATCAGGCAGTGGGAAGCGCAGCCGCCAACCTTGCATCGGTCATGGCGAGGATAGCGAGAGCTTGCGAGTCGGTGGGAAGAGACCCTTCGTCCTTGACGCTCGTGGCAGTCTCCAAAACACGCACGGCGGAGGAGATCAAGGCCTTCTATGACCTGGGCTTACGAGACTTTGGCGAGAGCCGCCTTCAGGAGGCGGAGCCAAAACTAGAGGCCCTTCCCCACGACGTGCGCTGGCACTTCATTGGAAAGCTGCAATCGAATAAAGCCCGGAGGGTAGCCGAACTGTTCCAAGTCGTTCATACGCTGGAATCACTCGGTCAGCTGAAGGAGATATCGAAGGGCTCTAAAACGGTAGATGGCCTGATCGAAGTCAATATTGCGGAAGAGGAACAAAAATCAGGCGTCCTGGTAAAAACACTTGACGATTACGCCCGAGCCGTTTTACAATGTAGGACAGTTCGTTTCCGCGGCCTGATGACCATCGGACCCGCCGGCAGCGATTCGCAGGCTACTCGAAACGTCTTTCGAAAGCTAAGCGAATTGAATCGCCGGTTGGGGGGAGAATGGCTCAGCATGGGAATGAGCGAAGATTTTGATGTGGCGATCCAGGAAGGTTCCACCCACATCAGAGTTGGCGCCGCCCTTTTCGGGGAGCGGCCGAGATAATGGCCTTGGGAGAAAGAAATCATGGATGAGAGCCTGTACGAAGAGAAGCCCGGACTGTTTAGCCGCGTCGCCGGTTTATTCAATCGACCCGAAGTGTACGAAGACGAACTAGAGGAGACGCAGCCGGCCGCGACTCGGGGCGTCCGATTGAAGTCGAACTACCGCTATACCGTCACGGTTCGGCGTCAGATCACCTGCTTCGAAGACGCTCTCGCAGCGGCGAACGGTCTCAAGTCGGGTGAGCAGCAGATTCTCAATCTTTCTGGCACCGATTCCGCAACCCGCCAGAAGATTGTCGACTTCATGTCCGGTGTGAACTACGCTCAAGAAGGCACTTGGGAAGAGATCGGCGAGAACATCTATCTCATCGTCCCACAGCACGCCTACGTGGAGATGGTGCCGGCCAGCACGCGAGGCACGGCTCTCCGAAACTAAACCGAACAAGAACGGGCCGAGGCGATCGCCTTGGCCCGTTTCGCTGTTTCAGGGCGGCCCGCTCGATGCCGATCGTCGCCACCCGCGGCAGCTACTGAGTTGCAAGGCTCGAGAATCGCACCTTCATCACTGGGCCGGTGCTTGAATCCCGGTCGGACTTGAGGTCCAACGGTTTCGGGCGCTCTGGCTTCGCTTCCGGATCTTTGTCTTTCTCATCGGCGGCGTTGAGCGCCTCGTTCATGGCGTCGGCCAACTCGCGCTTCAGATGCTTTCGGTTCGACCCGTCGGTCACCTCTCGAGGCTGCGTCCTGTTGAACACCAGGAGCACGGCATCCCGCACGTCCCCGGTCTCAGCCTTGAACTTCGCTTCTTCGAAGTCTTTGCGAAGCGTGACCGAGATCTTCGCCCGCACATACACCGAGGGATCGGCGGTGTTGGTGAGGAACTCCTCCAACTCCGTGTCTTTTTCCGCGAGCTCGATCTTGGCTTTCTTGTCGGGCTTGCCGCTCTTGGACTTCATCATGAAGAATCCGCCTCCCAACAGCAGCAGCACAAGCACCATCAAGATCGGCATGATGGGTTTCTTCTTTTTCGGGGACTCGACGGCTTCTTCGGACATGATGAATCGCGGTAGCTATCTATTAGGTCGGTAAAATTGCCCGGATACTCCACCCCTTCCCAAAGGGCAATCGGACTTCCCCGCCAGAATTCGCAAAGTTGAAATCCAAAGATTCTAACTCCCTGTTAGAATGGGCACATGCAACAGGCTGCAATGAAGCAGAACGACGGGGGCGTCGATGTGAAGGGCCTGACGAAGGTCATTGCGGCATCGTCCACGGGCACGCTCATAGAGTGGTACGACTTCTACGTCTACGGCTCGCTGGCCACCATTCTGGCCACGAAGTTCTTCCCAGCGTCCAATCCGACGACCGCCTTCCTGGCGACGCTCGGAACCATGTGGGTCGGCTTTCTGGTCCGGCCGTTTGGCGCGGTCGTGTTTGGAAGGATGGGAGACATGGTCGGGCGCAAACACACGTTCCTCCTCACGCTGGGCATCATGGGCGTGTCGACCTTTGCGATCGGCCTGACTCCGGAATACAAGGCGATCGGCTTCATCGCTCCCTGCATCATCCTGTTGCTTCGGATTCTGCAGGGGTTGGCCATCGGTGGCGAGTACGGAGGCGCGGCGACCTATATCGCCGAACACTCCCCCGCGCATCGCCGCGGCTACTTCACGAGCTTTCTGCAGACGACGGCCACCCTCGGGCTCTTCGTCTCGCTGCTTGTCCTTCTCGCCACCCGAACCGCCGTGACCGAGCCTGTCTTCAACGACTGGGGCTGGCGGATCCCGTTCCTGCTCTCGGCGGTCCTCGTCGTCTTCTCCTATCTGGTGCGAAGAAAGATGGCCGAGTCACCGGAGTTCGCCAAGGTGAAGGCCGAGGGCAGAATCAGCGCCAACCCGCTGGTCGAGAGCTTTGCCAACGCCGATAATCGCCGCCTGGTGTTAATCGCGCTGTTCGGCGTCATGACTGGCCAAGCCGTCGTTTGGTACACGGCGCAGTTCTACGCCTACTACTTCCTCCAGAAGGTCCTGTTTATTTCGGGTTCGGCCACCACCATGATCACCGTGGGGGCTCTCGCGCTGGGCACGCCGTTCTTCATCTACTTCGGAAGTCTCAGCGATAAGATCGGCCGAAAGAAGATCATCCTGGCCGGCTGCCTGCTGGCGGCCATCGCGTTCGTGCCCATCTATTCCGGAATGCTGCGAACCACCCAGGTCGAAGTGGACGCAAACGCGCCTCTGATCGCCAAGCGAACCACCGATCCGGTAACTCATGTGGTGACTCAGGAGAGTTACTCCACCAGACTGGAGGACGGCTCGCAGAGAACGGAGACGACCAAGGCCAAAGATCCCAAGGTCGGAATCGTAGGAGGCGGAAAGGACGAAGTCTCGACTGAAGTGGCCCCATCGCTCACGATGTCCCTGGAGCTGGGAGCCCTGATCTGGATCCAAGTTGTATTCGCGGCAATGGCCTATGCGCCGGTGGCTGCGTTCTTGGTGGAGCTGTTCCCCGTCCGCCTTCGCTACACCTCGCTTTCGGTTCCCTACCATATCGGCAATGGAGTGTTCGGCGGACTTGTGCCCTTGATCGGCACGTTCTTGGTCGATAAGCTCCACAACAAGATCGCAGGTGTCTACTACCCCATTGGAATCGCCCTTCTCACGTTCCTGATCGGCGCGCTCTTCATTCGCGAGAGGGCTACCGACGAAGGATTTGAGGAGACCGTCCCGGAGGAAGCGCCTCAGGAAGTGACCGCCTAGCTCCTGTCCAAGAAGGCAGCCAGCCAAGCCCGCGCGTCTTGCAAGCTCTCCCAGCTCACCTCGTGCGCCATCCGGTACTCGCGATAGTCCGGCTCGATTCCAAACTGATCCAACACCGCCTTCACTTCGCGCCCCAGCTCAACGTTCAGGATGGGATCAAAGACGCCGTGCTGAACGAGTACAGGCTTGGGTCCAATATGCCGTGGTGTCGGAGCCAGCTCCGGAAAGACGGCTCCGCTCATCAGGAGAGCTCCGCCGACGAGATCGGGCTGATTCAGAAGCAGCGTCAACGACATGATCGCGCCCTGGCTGAAACCTCCAATGACAACCCTCTCCGGCGGCACGCCTGCCTCCTCGGTCAAGAGCCTGACTTCTTCTGTAATCCAGGTCAAGGAACTGCGGCCCTGCTCCACGTCTCGGATGAGCGAGGTCGAAGTCCACTCGATTGAAAACCAGGCGTAGCCGCCCATCGCGTAAGGATAGGGCGCCCGAATCGCGGCCACGGCAAATCGAGGATCGATGGAGCCCGCCAGCGAGAACAGATCCTCCTCGTTGCTGCCGATCCCGTGCAGGAGCACTACCAGCCCGGTATCGTTCGAAAGGTTGTGTGCGGGCCGAAAGAGCCGGAACAAGCGCTCACTCACGAGCGAGTTCTACCGGGAATGTGCAACGGAAAACCGGGCAGGGACTTCGGTTCGAACGCAATCGCTGGCCAACACCCGATCTACGCGCCCTGGTCCGAGTCGGAGGCGTTGCTCGAACGAAACGAGGGTGCCGGCCTCTTCATGGAAAGCTTCGCACTCCACCGATCCGTCTCGTCGATTCCAAACCTCTCCCGCGATCCCCAGCCCGGAAGCCAAGGTAACGACAAAGGCTCGAAAACCGACCCCCTGGACCCTTCCTTCAACTACAAACCGTCGTCCGGACATTGAGATAAGGATAGATCGTCCAGGGGTCTTCCTAACCTTTAAGCCATGTAGCCTCGGCTCGCGTAAGCATTCACTCTTTCGGCGCCGTACTTCTCCATCACTCGGCGGACGGTGTCCTCCTCCACAATTCCGGAGGGTACGGAAACGGCCAAGATGGCGCCGCCCGACTCCACCACGTTCTGATAGTTGGATGCAAGATGCTCGTCCATGCCCTGGTCTTTCAGATAGCCGGTTACGGCTCCAGCCACGGCTCCGGCGCCTGCGGCGCCGGCAAGGCCTCCCAAGGCTGTGGCCAGCGCGCCGCCGCCCAGCACAAGGCCCACTCCCGGAACGATCAGCGAAGCAACTCCGGCCAAGACTCCAACTCCAACGCCCCAGGCAAGTCCCTTCGCCGCGCCCATGCCTGCGTCGGCCGGCGTTGTGAAAGTCAGACCCTCTTTTGCTTCTCTCTCATAATCCGTCTCCGCGTCTTTCGGCGGCTGGTTGATCGCATCGACCGGCATGGACATGGCTGGGTCGGGAGACTCGGTTTGCGCGGCCATGTCCCCGTATCCCGTGGAGATACTCTGCATATCCGAAGCCGAAACCGCCGACGGTACTCCCATCGTTCCGCTGCCATAGACGCTTCCGGTATAGGCAAGGTGCTGCTCGGCGGCCGGATCGGCCTCCGGCACCACATAAGTTCCGCCCGGCGCCTTGGAAAAGTCCATCCCGTGATGGTTCCGCACCAGGCTCACGTCTTCAGGTCTCGCGCCGAAGTCCAGCAACGCACCTGCTGCCCTCTCTGCGAGCGACGGGTCTTCAAAGGACCCATAAATCGTATTTCCCATGTTCTTCTCCTTCAGTCCTGCGCGGATGATCGCCAGGAGATCTCTGGCTATTAGGCGCGCGGAACCGGAGGTCGGTTCCGATGGGACCTAGGCGGCGCTTGACAGCTCGGCGTCCACGGTCCAGTGGGCGAGCGTCTCTATAAGCTGGGCCGGTTTGATCGGCTTGGAGACGTAGTCGTCCATTCCCGCTTCCAAGCACCGCTCACGGTCGCCGCTCATAGCGTTGGCGGTAACCGCGATGATGGGGATCGAGCGCCAGGGCTCTTGGGCCTCGCGAATCAGGCGCGTGGCTTCAAACCCGTCCATGATCGGCATCTGGCAGTCCATGAGCACCACGTCGTACGAGCGTTGGTGCATCACGTCCAGCGCCTCTTGCCCCGTTTCAACGGAGTCCACGAGGCAGCCGGCCTTGCTCAAGACCTGGACGGCAATACGCTGGTTCACGGTGTTGTCCTCTGCAAGAAGCACGCGCACGCCCGCAAGTCTGAGAGGCGCCGTTGGCGCTTGGGAGGCGACCATGCCAGCCTCGGATTCGGCTGTCTTTGCGAGCGCCTGAAGCAGCAGACGCCGCCGAATCGGCTTCACCAGCAGCGAGGCGAAGCTTCCTGCCGCAAGCGGTCCATGCTTCTCACGCGCCGCCAGGGACGTGATCAAGGTGATCGCGACTCCGGGATTTGGCGCGGCTTCGCGCAGATCCGCGGCTACTTTGCTCGGCTTGTCCGTAAGGGATTCGTCCAGCAAGACGGTGTCGAAAGGCTTACTGGCCCGAACGTGCCGCAGCGCCTCTTCCAAGCTCCCAGAGGCAGAGACTTCGCAGCCCCAGCTCGCCAGCTGTTCGACGAGCGCATCGCGATGCCGAGGCGACTCCTGAATCACCAGCACTCGAAGGCCCGTCAGGTTCGGCTGGTCTTCGGCAGGCTCCAACTGCTTGGCGATATCGAACTGAAGCACCGCCGTGAACGAGGAGCCGCGCCCAACCTCGCTCTGAACGAGGATCTCCCCGTCCATGAGCGCCGCAAGCTGCCTGCAGATCGTGAGGCCAAGGCCGCTTCCGCCGTACCGGCGCGTCGTGGAGCCGTCGGCTTGCGTGAAGCTGGCGAAAATCGATTCGAGGCGGTTGTGCGCGATTCCAATTCCGGTATCGCTCACCTCGATTCCCATCTCGATGCGGTCTCCGAGGGCCTTGCGCATCGAGACATCCAAGTATACGCAGCCTTCCGGCGTGAACTTCATTGCGTTGCCAACCAGATTCGTCAAAATCTGCCGAACGCGGGTTGGGTCTCCCACCATCTTGGGCAGGTTCGGCTGCACCCGGAAGCCAAGCTCGATGCCTTTCGTGCTCGCGCGGTGGACGAACAGCTCGATCACCTCTTCGATCACAGGGTGCAGGTCAAAGCTGACCTTCTCAAGCGAGAGCTTCCCTGCTTCGATCTTCGAGAAGTCCAGAATATCGTTGATCAGAGTGAGCAGGCTTTCCGCGGAGGAGCGAATCGTGAGCGCGAACTCTCGTTGGCCTTCATCCAGCGACGTTTCCAAGAGAAGCTCGGTCATGCCGATCACGCCGTTCATCGGTGTGCGGATCTCGTGGCTCATGTTCGCCAGAAACTCCGATTTGGCTTTGCTCGCTGCCTGGGCGGCCTCGGCAAGTTCCGTCGCTTCCTCGACGGCCTTTTCCAACTCCCGGTTGGCGTTCGCGAGCTGGCGCTCGGCTCGCAGCGTGTCGTTCATCTGCTGCTCGAGCTCGTAGGTTCGCTCTTTGACGCGCTCTTCCAGAACGTCTCGCGCGCGCTGAAGCTCTGCGTCGCGAGTCTCGATCTCGCTGAGCATCTCGTTGAATCCGTCGATCAACTGCCCAATCTCGTCTTCGCCGTACTTCACGGCTCGAAGCGAGTAGGTCCTGTCTCGCGAAACCTCCGCCACGGTATCGGCCAAGCCTAGGATTGGGCGGGTGATCACACCCTGCAGCCCCTTGGCAACGAAGTAGGCGAACGTGCAGCAGATCACGAAGATCAGCGCTGCGATCTGAAGATACACTTGCGCCCGGCTGTACCACGCGCTCGCGTCCGCGACGACGTACACGGAACCGATCTCTTTTCCGTCCCACTGAACCGGCTCCGAGACCCAGATGCGAGAGGTCGTGCTGCCGGTCTCTTCCGTCTGTGCCGAACGGATCACGTCGGTGGGATCGCGGCGCTCTCGTTGATACCCGAAGTAGCTGAACGGCTCGCCCTTCTTGTCGTAAATGCCCGCGACGATAATGTGCGGGTCTTTTTGAAGCGCCTCGAGTATCTCCTGGGCGCCGGGGTTGTCCTGATAGTCCAGCGAGGCGCCGGCGTTCGCGCCGATGATCTTCGCCTTGACTTTGAGATCGTTGGTGATCGACTGCCTGAAACTGATCAGGTCGAACGCCATGAGGCCCAGCGACGCGCAGAAGAGCGTCACCGCGCTTGCAAACACGATGATCCAGACAAGTTTGCGCTGAATCGCTAAGTTCCTCAGCATAAAGTCGTCTCTATCGTGCCGGCATCCTCAGCCATGAATCGTTAAGGCAACTTCCCACACAAATCACTAAATAGCCTTGTTGCTCCGAGATTCCCCCAGGTAATTCTCGGCATAGAAGACGCCAAATCACACACAATAGCCCGATGCCTGCTTTTGAGTTGGGAGGCGACCCGGATTCGATCCTCACTCACTACGCCGAGGAGGACAAGCCTTTCGGCGCGGTAGTGCCGCCTATTTTTCAGAATTCCCTCTTCTTATTCGACAAAGCCGAAGACCTTGCGGATGCGCTGACCCACTATCACGAGGGCCCGCCGTTCGTTTACAGCCGAAGCGGAAACCCAACGGTCGACATTGTCGAGCGGAAGATCGCGGCCCTCGAAGGCATGGGCGGCTGTAAGATCACGAGCGGCGGCATAGGCGCGATTGCGGTGGCCTTGTCGAGCGAGCTGGAAGCTGGAGCCCACGCCGTGATCGTCGACTCGGCCTACGGTCCCACCCGCGGCTACCTGGAGTTCATGAGCAAATTTGGGGTGTCGCATACCTGCGTGCCGGGGACGTCGGTTGACGAGATCGCGGACGCCGTCAAGCCCGAGACGAAGGCGATCTATTTGGAGTCGCCCAGCAGCATCCTTTTTCGCTTGCAGGACCTTCCAGCCATCTCAAAGATTGCGCGCGAAAGGAAGATTACAACCTTCATCGACAACACCTACTGCACGCCCCTCTACATGCGTCCCGCAGAATACGGAATCGACGTCGTGCTTCATAGCGGATCGAAATACTTTGGCGGCCACAGCGACATCAACGCCGGCGCCATTTGCGCCGACTCCGTGCGGATCGAAAGGATCGTGCGGAACGAGCTTAGCTACTATGCTTCGCTTCTTCATCCCTTCAGCGCTTGGCTGATGCTGCGAGGGTTGCGGACCTTGCGCGTCCGGGTCGCCCAGCATGAAATCGCCGCGAACTATGTGGCAGGCTGGCTCGAGACACAGCCGCAGATCGAGCGCGTCCGCCACATCTCTCTCGAAAGCTTCCCTCAGCGAGACCTGTTCTTGAAGCTGATGAAGGGTTCGACAGGCCTCTTTTCCTTCGAACCCAAGGTCCAAACTCGAGAAGCGGTTTTCGCGTTCGCCGATGCGCTGAAGATATTCGGCCGGGGCATCAGTTGGGGCGGGTTCGAGAGTCTCGTAGTCCCCTTGCACCATCCCACGGAAAATGGCCCCCGCTGGCTCGTCCGCCTCTTCTGCGGTCTGGAAGACCCGGAAGAACTGCGAAAGGATGTGGAGCAAGCCTTACAGTATCTGTAGCCCTCTTGGGAGTGCTCCTACGCCGAGACGGTCTCCGGCTCGAAGATCTTCGTGAACTTCGAACCCGACTGCGACACGGTATCGGCGTCCATGTAGCAGACGCTGAAGCCGCGACGGGAGACCTCTGTCCGGTTCACATCCGAGCTGTGCATGAGCCAGTTGTGAAGCAGGACCACTTCGCCGGGCTTAAGCTCCAGGTACACCACCTTCTCTGGAAGGCAGTGCTCCGCAATCTGCTCCTCTTCCAAGAACCCCGAGTTGTGCGTGCCGTTCACAATGCCGAGCTTGTGCGTTCCTGGGATGGCTTCGACGCACCCGTTCTCCTTCGTAGCCGGATCCAAGGCGGTCCAAACGGTGATCAGCGGCTGTCGGTCCAGGTCAGTCCAGGCGTCTTGATGCCACGGGAGCTTGGTGCCTTGATGAGAAGGCTTGTTCATGAACATCGCTCGGAAGCATGCGACGCCCTTCTCAGGTCCGTAGGCTCTGGAACAGACCTCACGAAAAACCGGCTTTGACAGGTACGCCTCGAACAGATCGTCATTTTCGAGGTTCTGAATTTTCCGATAGGCGAGCGTCGAGCCCTTGTGACCCATCGACTGCTCACCGGCATCGGCGTAGGCGCCGGTAGTGCTGTCGAGCTGCATGAGCAGCTTGTTGTAATCGATCTGCGCCTTTCCGAGCATGATGTCGTCGATCCTGAGCTGAAGGGCCGCCAGCTCTTCGTCGGAAAGAAGCTTGCCAAGAACCAAAAACCCTTCGTCTTCGAACTGCTGCCACTGTGCGTCGGTGATCATCGTCGTGTCCTCGCTGTCTCCTCTATGATAACCGCTTCTACCACGGAGTTAGCAGTTCGAAATGCCGTTTAGAAGAGCCCCGCCTGCGCTGAATCGGCCGTTCCACGCATACTCAAGGAGTCGCATGAAGCTGCACGAGTACCAATCGAAGGATTTGTTGGCGCGTTATGGAGTGCCGGTGGCGGCCGGCGAGGTGACTGGAGATCCTGCGGAGGCGAGGGCTATCGCGGAGAAGCTTGGGGGCCGCGTTGTGGTTAAGGCTCAAGTTCTGATGGGCGGACGCGGCAAGGCCGGCGGCGTCAAATTGTTCGACGACGCCAGATCCGCTGGTGAATTCGCCAGAGAGCTTATTGGCAAGCGACTCGTCAGCATCCAAAACCCGTCTGGAATGACCGTCGATAAGGTGCTCGTGACGGAGACCGTCGACATCGCGAAGGAGTTTTATGTCGCGATTCTGCTCGACCGAAATCTTCAGCAGAACATCGTGATGCTCAGCGCCGAGGGCGGGATGGAGATCGAAGAGGTAGCCGACAAGCGCCCAGAAGCCATCGTTCGCGTGCCGATCGAGACCGCTTACGGCGTGTTCGACTTTCAGCTTCGTCAAGCAGTCAAAGACGCGAAGATTCCGAAAGAGGCCCAACCTCAGATGATCTCCATGATCAAGTCGCTCGTTCGTGCCTACCTGGCTTCGGACGCCGAGATGATCGAGATCAACCCGGTCGCCCTCACGCCCGAAGGCAAGTTGATCGCCGCCGACGCGAAGGTCTCCATCGACGACAACAGCCTTTTCCGCCACAAGGAGTACGCCGCCACCACCGCGGAGAGCGCCGAAGACCCGATCGAGCAGGAGGCCAGCAAGCGCGGCATCGCCTACGTGCGGCTCGGTGGCGACATCGGAATCATGGGCAACGGGGCCGGGCTGGTCATGCAGTCGCTCGACGAGATCGCTGCCGCCGGAGGTAAGCCCGCCAACTTCCTCGACGTAGGAGGCGGAGCTCAAGCAGAGAAGGTGAAGGCGTGCGTCGAGCTGATCATGATGGACCCGAACGTGAAGGGCCTCTTGATCAACATCTTCGGCGGAATCACCCGCGTCGACCAAGTCGCGATGGGTGTGCTGGAAGCGTTCAAGCAAATGGACGTAAAGATCCCCGTCGTCGCGCGCATCGAAGGAACGGCCGTTGAAGAGGGGCGACGCCTCCTCGCCGGCAGCCAGATCATCCCTGCGGCCACCGTCAAGGAAGCGGCGAAGAAAGTCGTCGAGCTCGCGCACGCTTCATGAAACCGGCTCCCGCCACGGTCGACGAATACCTGGCGGGAGTTACTCCCTCATCGGCTTGCGAAACGCTTGCAGGCTTGCGCGCGATCATTCGCGACGAGTTGCCCGAGGCCGTGGAGTCGATCAAGTACGGCATCCCTACTTACAAGCTCGACGGCTTCGTCGCCAGTTTTGGAGCCTACAAGAACCACTGCTCCTTCTTCCCCGGCCACACTGTCCGCGACTTCTCCGAGGAGCTGAAGGGATACAAGATCCTGAAAGGCACGATCCAGTTTCCGCACGACAAGCCACTTTCGGAAGCGCTAGTTCGCGCGATGGTTCGGGCCCGGGCAGATGAGAACTTGGTGACTCGAACAGAATCTGTCGTTCAATGAGAGGGCGCATGAAGCCGATTGTTGTAGCCACGTTTTCGGCGATAGTCCTCCTGTCTCCTGGCTCGAGTAGCCAGCGCTCCCGACACAACGGTCTTTGGGTTCTTCCGAAACATGTCCTTCATCCGAAACTGACCGGCGATTTCTATTGCGGCGATGGCTTGGGCAAAAACTCCTCTCTGACTCTCAAATCAGACAGGACTTTCACTTTTCACGCAAGCGGTGATTTAGGCGACTACGATGAGAATCACGGAAGGTACGCCTGGGAAGGTGATGAAATCGTGCTTGACCCGTTCGTCCGAACGTTCTGGACGCATTAAAAGGAACGGCCACTCGTCTCTACCCGGTCGCTTGGGGAGATCGGATGTACCTCGTCTCCGAAGAGCAAGTCCTGAGTTTTTGCGACAAGATCGCTCGAGGCTGGCGGGGTGAGGAACCCACTGGCCGGAGCATCTATTACTACTTCCGATACAAGGACCAATTCAGGCACGAGATCAATGCTCCAAAGGGATCACCAGACATCCCCTCCTCTTTTCGGTGCCTCATCCAAAAGCCGTTTGAAACAAAAGTGGTTCGAAGTCTGGGACATCGAATGGTCTTGATCGATAAAGGCAAAGCGGAAGGCCTTGTCACAAAGAACATGCTGGCCTACCATCGTAATTCCGAAACCTATGATGGTGGCGACATTTGGATCAGCGTCACCAAGGTCTTCGCACACCAGGCCATTTGCAGGATTTGGAACGCTAATGAACCTGTGCCGCAGGTTGGATTCAAGTTCCGACCAGTAGAGCTCTGGTCATAAACATAATCTTGCCCTCCAGTAATTAGGCCAACCGGCATTCCGTAGAGGTGCGACATACTCCGAGCAGCCATGAGCGAAGCGGAGAACCCCATCGTTGTAGAGAACGTCAAGCCTGGGACGACTGATTGGCTTTTGAACAGCATCGAACCTCGAGTCGGAACGACCGTCGAGGAGCTATGCGTTCATCGGCCGGCGATCGAGGCTTACTGCTCGCATGCAAGCATTAATGCTAGCGAAACGCTATCGGTCTTCGTGAGCACCGATCCGCCTTCCCCGTTCACCGTCGATCTGTACCGGATGGGCTACTATGGCGGAACAGGCGGACG
>DASZPA010000124.1:0-27269 GCA_035550555.1 Fimbriimonas sp. | reverse complement strand
GATGAGGAGGTTTCGTCGCAGGATCTGGGCGGCGTTGGCTGGGCGGTACTTAACGCCACGGAGTGCCAGCGGGATGAGCGCGACGATGATCAGCGCGTTGAAGATTACGG
This sequence comes from Fimbriimonas sp., assembly GCA_035550555.1. Lineage (GTDB taxonomy): Bacteria > Armatimonadota > Fimbriimonadia > Fimbriimonadales > Fimbriimonadaceae > Fimbriimonas. Next base: position 27,159 of record DASZPA010000124.1, on the reverse strand, counting down.
CCGCAAGCACAGCGCTGTGCGGGTTGGTCAGCCCGATGATGTTTAGCTTGTTCAGCTCCGGATAGGTCACGAAGAACATCGCGGGGATGATCGCGAAGTATTTCGCGACGTCGTTGGCAATGCTGAACGTGGTTAGCGAGCCGCGCGTGATCAGCATCTGCTTCCCGATCTCAACGATCTCGATCAGCTTGGTCGGGTTTGAATCGAGGTCGACCATGTTGCCGGCCTCTTTCGCGGCCGACGTGCCTGTGTTCATCGCCACTCCGACGTCGGCTTGAGCAAGCGCGGGAGCGTCGTTGGTGCCATCTCCTGTCATGGCGACGAGCCGTCCCCCGGCCTGCTCCTGCCGGATGTAGCTCAGCTTCATCTCGGGCGTCGCTTCGGCCAGATAGTCGTCGACTCCTGCCTCGGCGGCGATGCTGGCGGCGGTCAGCGGGTTGTCGCCCGTGATCATGACCGTCTTGATGCCCATCGCGCGAAGCTGGTCGAACCGGTGCTTCATACCGCCCTTCACTATGTCTTTGAGGCGGATCACGCCGAGGATGCGGTCGTTGATAGAGACGGCAAGCGGCGTTCCTCCCGAGCGTGAGATCTCCTCGACGATCTGATCGAGACCGGTGGGTATCGTTCCGCCCAGAGCCTTCACATGGTTCTTGACGGCCTCCGAAGCGCCCTTTCGTATGACTTTCCCTTCGAGATCGACGCCGCTCATGCGCGTCTGAGCCGTGAAGGGGATGAAGTTCGCGTTCTGATCCGAGAACTCATGCTCGCGTAGGCCGAACTTCTCTTTGGCGAGCACCACGATGGAGCGGCCCTCAGGAGTCTCGTCGGCCAGGGAGGAGTATTGAGCTGCCGTGGCAAGCTCTTCGGGGGTCACGCCGGAGACCGTAATGAAGTCGGTTGCCTGGCGGTTGCCCAGCGTAATCGTGCCCGTCTTATCGAGCAGCAGCGTATTCACGTCGCCGGCGGCCTCGACGGCCTTACCGGACATGGCGAGCACGTTGTGTTGCATCACCCGGTCCATGCCGGCGATGCCGATGGCGCTCAAGAGGCCTCCGATCGTCGTTGGGATAAGGCACACGAGCAGGGCCACCATCACGGTGATCGATGGCACGTCGCCCTTTCCGGCCTGATCCACTGCGAACTTGGCGAACGGAACCAGCGTGAAGGTTGCGAAGAGGAAGACGATGGTGAGCCCGGCCAACAAGATCGAGAGAGCGATCTCGTTGGGAGTCTTTTGGCGCTGAGCGCCCTCGACCAGCGCAATCATCCGATCGAGGAACGACTCGCCCGGGTTGGCGGTGACACGAACCACGATCCTGTCGGACAGGACCCGCGTGCCACCGGTAACCGCGCTGCGGTCTCCGCCGCTCTCGCGAATGACTGGCGCCGATTCGCCGGTAATCGCCGACTCGTCCACGCTGGCGATGCCCTCGATGATTTCGCCGTCGGCGGCGATCATGTCGCCCGCTTCGCAGACGAACAGATCGTCGCGCCGCAAGGTTGGCGCGGAGACGACCTCTTCGCGGTTCCCCACCAGCTTGCGGGCGTTGGTTTGAGTCCGGGTCTTGCGCAGAGCGTCTGCCTGGGCTTTACCTCGTCCTTCCGCCATCGCCTCGGCGAAGTTCGCGAAGAGCACGGTGAACCAGAGCCACAGCGAGACCTGCCCCACGAACCAGGGATCTCCGCCTTTGATGAGGTCGCGAAGGAAGAAGTAGCTCGTGACGACGCTGCCGATTTCGACGACGAACATCACCGGGTTCTTGGCGACGACCTTCGGATTCAGTTTGATAAAGGATTCCTTGATGGCCCTCCGGACGATGCTCGGCTCGAACAGCTTCGTCGGAGCGTGCTTGGGCCGCAGCGGCGGCGTCGGGAACGTTTCGGCCGGTTGGATTTCCGGCTCCTGGAGTTTCAGAGACATTAAAGTGTTTTGCCCTCCTGCATTTGGAAGTGCTCAACCACGGGGCCGAGCGCAAGGGCGGGGAAGTAGGTGAGAGCGTTAACGATAATCACCACGCCGACGAGCAGCGCAGCGAACGTTCCACCATCGGTGGGGAAAGTGCCGGACGACATCGGAATCGCCTTTTTGCGAGCCAGGCTTCCTGCGATCGCCAGCAAAGGAACGATCATCAGGAATCGTCCGATCAGCATCGCAAGACCGAGGGTCAGGTTGTAGTGCGGAGTGTTCGCGGTGATGCCGGCAAAGGCTGAGCCGTTGTTGCCGGTACCCGACGCGTACGCGTACAGGATCTCGGAGAACCCGTGCGCGCCACTGTTGTTCAAGTTGTTGCGCGTGGAGCCGTAGTAGGTGTCCGTCGAGCCACCGTAGGCGGTCGCCGGCCACGCATTCCAGGCCGCATGCTCAGGGAGCTTTGCCAAATCGCCCTGCTGCTTGGTCGGGTCGATCGTGACGGAGGCGTACTGATCCTTCCCGGCAGGGTCGCTCGACGTCGCATAGTTCGAGTTCGCGCTGAGAGCCGTGAACAGAAGCACGTCTGCGGCCAGCACAAGACAGGCGAGCATCGCCATCTGGACCTCGAACTTCTCGATCTTCTTCCCGATGTACTCGGGCGTCCGCCCAACCATGAGGCCCGCGATGAACACGGCGATGATCGCGAACATCAACATCCCGTACAGGCCTGCGCCAACGCCGCCGAAGATGACTTCTCCGGTCAGAATGTTCGACAAAGGAACCATTCCGCCGATCGGCGTCATGCTGTCGTGCATCGAGTTCACCGCTCCGCACGAGGCGTCGGTGGTGACGGTTGCAAAGAGCGAAGACGCCCCAATGCCGAATCGCGCCTCTTTGCCTTCCATGTTGCCGCCCGGCTGATTGGCCGTTACGGCGGTCTCGACACCGGCTTTCGTCAGGCCGTTCGTGCCGCCTTGCTCGGCTGCGAGCGCGACAAACGCGCCAAACAGGAACATCGCGGACATTGCCGCGAACACGGCCCAGCCTTGCCTCGTGTTCTTGACCATCCGCCCAAACGTGTACGTCAGTCCGGCTGGGATGCAGAAGATGAGCAGGATTTGAAGGAGGTTGGTCAGGTTCGTGGGGTTCTCGAAGGGGTGGGCGCTATTGGCGTTGAAGATGCCGCCGCCGTTGGTGCCCAGCATCTTGATCACCTCTTGCGAGGCGACCGGTCCCATTGGGATCGTCTGCTTTCCGCCTTCGAGCCCGACCGTTTGGAGGGGCGCCGTGAAGTTCTGCGGCGTGCCGCCAGCGATCATCACCGTTCCGGCGACGATGCAGATCGGCAGCAGCACGTAAAGGGTGCAGCGTGTCACATCGACCCAGAAGTTGCCGATCCCTTTGGCGCTCTTTCGGGCGAAGCCACGGATCAGGGCGATCGCGATGGCGATACCCACAGCAGCCGACATCCAGTTATGGATCGCGAGCGCCACCATGTTCGAGAAGTAAGAAACGGTCGCCTCAGGCGTGTAGCTTTGCCAGTTCGTGTTGGTGGTGAAGCTGACTGCGGTGTTAAACGCCAGGTGAGGCGTCATCTGGGCGTCGCCGAACTTCTGGGGGTTCAGCGGCAGAAAGCCCTGAAGACGAAGCAGCGCGTAGGTGAGCAATCCACCCGCAGCCGAGAACAGCAGCATCGCGATCGCGTACCGGCTCCAAGGCATGTCCTCGTCTTCCCTGATGCCGCAGAGCGCGTACCAGACGCGCTCGATCGGACGGAGGACGGGCGACAGCCAAGTCCGCTCGCCATCGAACACCTTCTGCATGTAGATGCCGAGCGGCTTCGTGACCAGAAGGATCAGGACGAAGAAGACGAGAATCTGCGCGATTCCGAGGGGCGTCACTTTCGACCTCCACCGTTCTGGGAGTGCGCCGGCCTGACCGTGCTTTGTCTAGAGGACTCTTGGCGTCTTCGGCTCGGAGGTCCCCCTCTCCCGGTTCGTTCCTCGCCGACCTCTCCCGCGGTGGGAAGAGGTGATGGAGGCGCAATGCACCGAGTGTTCCTCTGAACCCCGAAGCGGGTTCCAGCAGTCAGCCCAGGGTGGCGCTCTGGCGCTACCCTCGGTGAAGAGGCCCTTTCTTTTCGCGCGCCATGGACGGCGCGCTTGGAGCCAGCCCGGATAGCCGGCCCCCATGAGAACGATTTCATCTTAAAACTTCTCCGGCTTGATCAGCGCGTATAGGAGGTAGAGGAGGACGAGGATCGAGACGACGCTCGTCCAGATGTAGTCACTCATCGGCAACCTCGCCAAGGAGGCGATCGCAGCCTTTAACGTAGGCTATGCTGATCGCGAAGAAAATCACGGTGATCGCGATATATAGGAAATCCAGCATCAACTTTTCTCTTGCTCAGTTGCAGCAGACGGAGCTCATTTCTCTCAAGGTCCCGGTCCCGCTTAAGCTCGTCGAGCCAGTTGGATAGGGGTCGAGCCACAAACACGAGGAACACGAGGAACAGAACGAGAGATGTCGAGGCGTCAAAATGTTTCAACAATGAGAAGGTACGTTCTGGGCTAGTCAGGGCCGTGTCAAGGTAGGCGGGCAACCCGTCAAGAAAGCGTCAATACTGAAGTTGCAGCAATGAGAGGGGAGGACTTGACGCCATGGACGGTGCGGTACGCGTACGAGCAGGGCGCGTTCCCCATGGCGAACGACGAAGGGGAGATCGAGTGGTACCAGCCATACCAGCGAGCCCTTTTCCCCGTGGAGGGAATCCATGTGAGCCGGAGCTTGGCCAAGACCATCCGCCATGGCATCTTCGAGGTTCGCTTCGACACCTCGTTCGAAGCGGTGATGCGGGCCTGCTTACGCCCCCATGACAACTGGATCAGCGAGGACATCATCCGCGTCTACACGCAGATCCACTTCGAGGGTTGGGGTCACTGCAGCGAGTGCTGGCGCGAGGGGCGGCTGGTTGGCGGGGTCTATGGGATCGCTCTTGGAAGCTGCTTCTGCGCCGAGTCGATGTTCCACCGCGAGACTAACGGTTCCAAGGTGGCGCTTTGGGCGATGGTAGAGAAGTGCCGCGAGTTGGGGTTCACCATCTTCGACGCCCAGATCATGAACCCCCATTTGAAGTCACTCGGCGCGTTCGAAATACCCAATGCGGGCTATCTGAGATTGCTAAAAGGCGCATTGCTCGGCAGAACGCCGTGGAGCGTGTCACCATAACCAGCAAAATGAGCGACGACGCGCCGCTGGACCCGATGCTGGACGGCACGGGCGGAGGATACGGAAAGTTCAAAGGGATCTCCGTACGAGAGGTCTCGCAGCTTTTCGACCGGGTCGCCGCCGAGCCCAACATGCGCGCGTTCAGCGCTGTTCTGAGGATTTCCCGCGAGCAAGTGGAAGCCCGCGGCTCTCTCGGCATGTACTCGGTGATGACGATACTGATGGCTCCGGTCTTGGCCATATGTATCCTTCTCGTTCTGTTCGGGCCCACTTCCGCGCACAAACAGTTCCTTCAGGCCACCGCTGCCTCGACGCTCCTCTTTGTGATTTTCGGTTCGGCATACCTTTCCTCGCGAAAGCTTACGCGTGCCTCGGTAGCCCAGGAACGCGCCATCCGGGACCTTGCCGTGGACGCTCTCGAGCGTATTGCCACCGAGCCGTCGTTCAAGCCCAAGCCGCTCGACCACGATCAGAAGCTGATCCTCAAGGATCTTTTGAAGCGGACCAAGCGAAGCGAGCCTGAGCTCTTGGCAATGCTCCAGGACCAGCCCGAGCCGAACTGAGCCAATCTGCGCAACACTGAGGGAAGTGCCCACGCTTGCCGAGAAGTTTTCCGACCTAAAGAGCCGAAACGAGAAGGCGCTCGTCCTGTTCTTCACCGCAGGCGATCAGCCTCTGGAGGAGCTTCCGGCGATTGTCGCGACTCTGGTCGAGGGCGGGGCGGATGTGATCGAAGTTGGCATCCCCTTCAGCGACCCATTCGGCGAGGGACCGACGATCCAGGCCAGCTCCCAGCGGGCGCTCGATCATGGCGCGACACCCTCCGGAATTCTGCAAGCGATCACCCGGGCCAAGGCGACCGTACCCATTGTCACCATGGGTTACTACAACCCGGTGCTCCGTTATGGCCTCGGCAAGTTCGCTCAGGAGAGCCGAAAGAGCGGAGTGGCTGGGACGATTATCAACGACCTCGTGCCGGACGAGTCGGACGCGTGGTGCACAGCCAGCGAGTCAGCCGGCATCGAGACGATCTTCCTGGTAGCACCCACCAGCAGCGAAGAACGGATCCATCAAGTGGCCGAGCGCACGACCGGATTCGTCTATGTCGTTTCACGAACGGGAGTGACCGGCGCTGAGAATCAGGTGCCTGAAGATGTCAGCAATCTGGTGCGGAAGGTCAAAGGGCTTACAGAGAAACCGGTTTGCGTTGGATTCGGAGTTTCAAAGCCGGAGCACGTTCGCATGGTTTGCCAGGTGGCCGATGGCGCCGTGGTGGGCAGCGCCTTGGTCAACCTGCTTCACGAGGAGTGGCCAGATGGACGGCAAAGGATCGTCGAGTTCGTGAGGTCCCTGAAGACGGCTACTTCTTAGCGACTCCCAGCTGATCCACCACCTGATACCCGTTCCCGGCTGCCTTCTTGGCGACCGCTTCCGCCTGGTGCTTCTGCGCGGCGCTTGGGACGGAGCCCTTCAGATAGATCTTCTTACCGACGGTTTCGACGTTCAGGTGGCTGGTGTCAAGGCCCTTGGCAGCCATCAGCTCGGTCTTCACCTTCGGCGTTTGAAGCGCGTTGACGCTGTTGCCGAGCGCGTTGCCGGAGTTGGGAGACTTTTCGCTGATGGTCTTCTGAGCGGCCTCCGTCGCCGCCTTCGTTGCCTTGACCGCGGTCTGGGTGTCCGTCTTGATAGCTTGCGCCGCTTCATTGCCGGCTTTGGAGTACTCGTCTCTCGAGGCGGGCGTGCAGGCTCCCAGAACCAATCCCAGCGCCGCAACTGCAGCTATATGTCGAGGTTTCATCGTCATGGACCGATGACTCCCGCGAATTCTCTGGGGTTCCGGCGTGCGGTGCGAACGGCCCATGGGCCAGGCATCCTGCTACTCGCCGGAGGTTCAAAAAGCAAAAATAGCGTCCCCGTAAACCGGGGACGCTATTCTGTCTCGCCCGTGCTGGCGCTTAACGAGCGTAGTATTCGACGACTTGCTGCTCTTGGAAGAACTTGGGGAAGTCTTCTCGCTCCGGCAAGGCGATGATCTTTCCTGAGAAGTTCACCACGTCCGCCTCCATATAGGCGGGGACCGCGGCGCCCTCGAAGTGGTTGGCTCGAGCGATTCCTCGGCCGGCTTCCCGGTCTCGAACCTGCACCACGTCGCCGACTTTCAGCAGAAAGCTCGGAATGTTCACCACTCTCCCGTTGACCTGAACGTGACAGTGATTGACCATCTGGCGAGCCTGGAAGATGGTCTTGGCGAATCCAAGTCGCCACACGGCTGTCGCGAGGCGAAGCTCCAAGAGCCGGAGGAAGTTCAGGCTGGTGTTGCCGCTCATCCGCTGCGCCTTCTTGAACGTGTTCGCGAACTGCTTCTCGAGCAGGTTGTAGTAGCGCCTGATGACCTGCTTCGCAAGAAGCTGCTCGCCATATTCGGACTGACGGCGATCCTTTAGATTCGGCCCATGCTGGCCGAGCGGGTAGGGCCGCTTGGCGGCCGGGCTCTTTGGCCGGCCCCAAATGTCGTAGCCGACGGTGCGGCAGATATCGGTTTTTCTTCCTCGGTAGGTCGCCATGAAATTTTGTCGAGGCCCACAGCCCCGAATGCGTTATGTTACCTCATTGCCGAGGAGGATTAGGACGCTGAAATACTAAAAGTGCTCGGGATCGGCGGACAGTTAGACCTCACCTTGCAGGGAAGGTTCTGCTTCGCCTATATCCTATAAACCGATGGAGCGCCAACAAGATGCCAGCAATGCCAGCGCCTTGGTTTGCGCTTCTCTTGTCGCCAATGGCGCCGGGTTCGTATTCGGCAACACATCGCCTATTTGCTCCTGGATCGGCGCAGGGCTGGCGGTGCTGTTAGCCTTGGCTGCAATCTTCTTTGGAGCTCGTTCTAGATCGGGTGCAAGAATCTTCTTCGGGGTAGTTGCACTGATCGTAACCCTCCCCGTTCTGTTTCTCTCGGCATTGAACTACGCGTGCGCTGTTCAACACAGCGGCCTGTGAAGGTCGTGCTTGCCCCACGCTGAAAGCAGATGCCCCTTCTCGAACCGGAGTCGAGAAGGGGCGTTTCTTCAGAACAACGGGGGAGCAGGCAGCAACTGCATGTCGAACGGGTTGGGAGTTCCGCCGTTAATGGACTCGAATCCGTCTCCCGAGAGACCGGGTGGCTGAATGTTGGTCAAGGCCAGACGCCCTGTGATGACCATTTTTGAGCCGCTGGCCGGGAACGTGGCAGTTGCGACGAAGTTGTTGAAGTTGTCGCAGGTGCCCATGATAATGGCGGCGGTGCCGGTGGAGTTGTCGAAAAGGGTGCCGTTCATTCCATTATCGTCTCCCACAGTCATGGTCATGGTTCCGCTATGACCCGTTCCCAAAACGTTCCAAGTCCCGATGTAAGAACCGACGAACTGGGAGTTACCGTCGGTTCTCGAGGTTACGAAATCGAACGTATCGCTCGTGGCGCCACCGACCGAAATCGTCCCGGAGCTGGAAATGCCCGCTTGCGACGAGCCGCCATCCATTACGCCGCTGAGATTCCAAGTAAGGCTTGGATTCTTAAAGGTTGCGGTCGCCTGATAGTGTCCATTGGCATCAACGTGGCCCGACGCATAGGCGGTTTGCGACGTCTGCGCGTTTTGGATCGAGGCAGCGAAGTTACCGTCTAAGCCGACGGCGATCGTGAAAGTTCCGGAGCCGCTCGTTCCGGAGTGCCAGGGACCCCAGAAACCGCCGGCGAAAGTCGATACCTGGATGCTCGTGGAGGCGGGCAGTTGGAAGGAGATCGGAGTTTGATTGCCGTTAAAAGTCTCAACGCCGTTGCCCTGAATCGCGCCGGAGTTGGTCGTGATCTTAGCCGAAATAGAAGCCTTGGAAGATCCCGAAAAAGCGACCGAAGCATGGATGTTTCCTGCCTTATCCGTTCTGCCCTTAAGGACCCCGGTAGAACCGGAACCTGCATCCGTGAACGACCCTAAAATGGAGGCATCCGCTGCGACGGTCATCGTCATCGTTCCGCCAGGTCCAGTGGAAGTCGGATTCCACGTTCCCGAATAAGATCCGACGAAATCAGTGGGACCGGAATATGGATCGTGGTCGCTGTTGCCGGCACATCCCGCAACCGCCACTAAAGCAACTAGAGAGCCGATCTTAAGGCGCATCGGCGAAATTATAACGACACAAATCGGTAACTGGCACAATGTGCTGATTTACCATCAGCATCATCGCAATTACAAAGTCCTTTCGCTTGGAACTCGTGCCGCTCTAACCGCTTTCTGGGCTCGGCTTGAGAGGAACTGTGGTCGTGCTAACTCGCTTTACGGCTCTTTCGCGAGCAATCACACGCCGTCTGGACCAAGCCGACATCAGGCCTCCGAGAGTCATGACGATCGCTCCCAGCCAGACCAATCCCGTTAGGGGTTTGTAGTAGATCTCGATCGGGAAGATCGGCGGACTGAAGAACAGCATGATATCGACGCTCTTGTCCTCCGCACCCATCCGCGTCATTGCCACGCGGAAATCTGGGCTGAGTGGGACGAGGTTCGGTTTCATTCCGCCGTCGGCGAGCGTGAGGGTTGGATTCGCGAAGTACTCGTGGCGCTCTCCATCTTCGCCCGTCGCCGTCATGCGAAGCGCCGCTCCAAACTGCGTCCCTTGCTGGCCAGGCTGGCCTTTGCGCGTGAAGTGCTGATACTCGATCGTCGCGTCGCCGACCTGGATCGACTCTCCTGGCTTCAGGGTCTTTGCGTCGTCCCAGACGGCGGTCTGAGGCTGCTGCATGGAGAGGTAGATGTCGTGAGAAAGACCTCGCTCGACATGCGGCCAGACCATGGCTTTTGGCTCATTCTGCGGCCCGTAGAGATAGAGTCCGGGCGCCGCGGTGAAATGCTCGCCGTCGGGCCCTCTCACATCGAAGAACACCTTCCCGTTTCGATCGAACGGATCGAGATCCGTCTTGCCTTTGTAAGAAACGACGTAGCCCAGGCCCATATCCGGTGAGCCGGGCCGGACCGCGATCTGCTGCTTCTGTTCGTAGCCGCGGCTGATGAGAAGGCCGCCAAACAGCAACGCGATGCCCACATGGGCCACAAAGCCACCGATGCCCGTCGGGCTTCTTCTCACGATCTCAGCGATCTTGATCAAGTTCGCCACGGCGACGAACATGCAGAGGAAGACCAAGAGCATCATCCAGAAGGTGAGAGATACGTGGGTGTGGAAAGGACCCGCCACCGTCTCTCCGGCAGCTGGATGGACGCCGATCTTGGGCGCCATGAGCCCCATCTGCGCAAAGCCCGTCAGCCCCACGGCCACGCAGACGGTCGTAAAGAGCCGGTTCCAAAGCTCTCGCCAGCTCATGCCTCGCCAGCTGATGAAGGGAGCGGCGGCCATGAGCAGCATGATCGGAATGAAGAACCAGACAGAAACCTGGTGGTAAAGCCACTCCTCGACGCTTTTGCCTTCGCCCCCGCGCAGAGCCACGATCACGGGCCAGCTCATTCCGAGCGTGATCACTACTGCGATCATGCTGAGGAGCATCATGCCGTAGCGGTAGGCGCCCTCGCGTTCGATGGCTCCTTCGGGCTCAGCCGGTCGGGCAACGGCCGCGGCTGCTCTCTTGCCAAAGAAGGCGAAGCCTGCCACAAAGGCTGCGGTGACCGCGATCATGAACCAGCGAAGAATCACCAGCGCGCTCTGGTTCATCTCGGCAAAGCTGTGAAGGCTAACCTTGTCCAACAGCCCGGAGCGCGTCAGGAAGGTGCCATACACGAAGCTGAGAAACGGCAAGCCGCCAAGCAGAAGGTTTGTGAACGCCCACTTACCGCGCGACACCTGGACGAGAATGCCGTGTGCCAGCACGACGGTGAACAGCCAAGGAACGAAGCTGGCGCACTCGACGGGGTCCCAGGCCCAAAAGCCGCCCCAGCCTTGCGTGTCATAGGCCCACAGGCCACCCATCACGATGCCGACGCCGAGAATCGCCGTCGAGAGCAGCACCCAGGGACGCACCTGCGACACCCACTCCTTGGCATTGCCCTGGATCAGCGCTGCGGCAGCGTAGGCGAAAAAGACGGTGAGGCTGCCGAATCCAGTGAAAATGGTCGGAGGGTGGATGACGACCCAATAGTTCTGCAAGCTGGGCGTCATGCCCGCGCCTCTCGGCAAAACGAACGTCTGCCCGTGGGCCACGGCTTGTGGAAGGATGCCGAATGGAGTCTCGTAGGCGAGAATCGCACTGAGGCAGGCCAGGAACCCGGCATAGACGACGGAGAACCAGCGCCGGTAGATTCCGGTTCCGGCCACCGTGAGGAGCCCAAAGATCGCGCTGGTGCAGGCCCACAGCAGGAAGCTGCCTTCCTGGGAGGTCCAAACGCCCGCTATCTTGTATTTGAGATCGGTCGTCGAATCGCCGTGGTCAAAGACGTAAGAGTATTGAAACTGGTCCTTGACGAAGAGAAGCGTAAGGGCTCCAAAGGCTGCCAAGAGCGAGACGCAGCCAATTCCGAACAGCCATTTGGCGGCCTTTTCAACTTGGGGGTACCTCGTTTGCAGCACCCATAGCACTGCGGAAAGAAGGAAAACGCCACACGCCGAATAGATACATCCGCGGCCAAATTGGCCCGTAAACAAGGACCAGGGCTGGGCTGCGGTTACTCCTGGGATGTCGTTCACGAAGCGCCTCCTAGTTCTGGGCTACCTTCGAGGACGTGTCCGCCTCGTACTTGCTGGGGCACTTTACGAGCAACTGCGTGGAAACGAAGTCGGTTCCCTTCATGCCTCCGACGGCCACCACCTTCTTGACCTCACCCAGGTTTGAGGGCATTTCGCCGATGTGCACCACGTGCATCACGGCGCCTGAAGCGTCTTTCAAATCAAAGGAGAGCTGCCGTTTGAACGGATCCGAATGAAGCGTCTCCTTCACGACGTCGCCCGCCAGGTGGAGGTGGTCTCCGGACGTCACCCTCGCTTGAGCGATCGTTACATACGGGCTTGCGTTTGCTGAAAACGCGACGACGACTGCCCCTATGGCGAAGGCCGCAACCAGCCCGGTGACCAATGCTCCGTTCTTCATCTTCGTTCCCTTCAAGGTACCTGCTTGAACTTTCTAGGGTGAGCCGGGGCCTCGCAAAACAGCTTCTTTTCTGCGTAAACCGGAACCATTGGGCCTTTATTTGCAGTTGGTTTGGATAGACTTTATTAGAGACGCCATGTCTAGCCGATCCGTTTTCATCTTTATCGCCCTTGGCGCCGTTGCTTCGGCGGTCGCCTATCAAGATCTTTCCCCGGCGCCCAAGGCCGCCGGCGCGCCCAAGCTGGGCCCTATCGATTACACGAAGGGCGTCCATTTGGAAAGCAACGTCGGGTCTTTCAAGATCAAGCGAGGCGGGGAAGACCTGGACGACGGCGTTCTCGACATCTCGTTCAAGGGAACGATCCTTGTGAGCGGACTTATCGGCGAGGCCACGCCCACGGCGCCGGCTGTCCAAGAGACGGGCACGGGGCAGATGCAAAAGGATCTTCAGACTTGGAACAAGCGGCTCTTCCACTCGGCGGGGGTGGGGAAGCTCCATGTGAAGGGCAAGTTCGACGGCATTCAGTTTTTTGGTCAGGATGTTAGCGCCTACTACCGGGGAACGGGCGTGATTCAACTGTACGGCGAGTTCGACAAGAACCTGAACACGGGATCGTATTGGTACGACGAAACTCCGAAGGACAAAGGGTTCTGGGGCACCGGCGGAGCCATTATCACGCCAAGGCCGCGTCCCGACGCAACTGGAGTCGGAAACATCAAGATCAAGAACATCACACCCAAGGGTTGATCGTTCCCAGGTGCTTGAGAACACTTTTATCCATGTAAAAGGCATGGGGCTCCATGCTGAAAAAGCGCTTTGGGAGCAGGGCTGTGCCACATGGTCGGACCTGCTTGCGGGCATCGACGGCTACTCGTGCGGCTCCGTCGACCGGCAACTCTTTGAAAGGGCGATCAAACGCTCGGTGAAGTGCCTTGCATCCGGCGAGCATCAGTTCTTTCGAAAAGGGCTGGGGATTCGCGAGGCTTGGCGCGCTTTTCCGGAATTTCGGTCCTCGTGCGTCTATCTGGACATCGAGACCGACGGAGGCCAGTCGAGCCAGTCCGTCACGATGATTGGACTTTACGACGGGGCCAATTACAGGTGCCTGCTGAAGGGAGAAGACCTGGGAAACTTTCCAGACATCATCAGCCACTACTCGATGATCGTCACGTTTGCCGGAGTGGGCTTCGACCTTCCCACGCTCCAAAGGTGTTTCTTCGGTCTCCGGTTCGACCAGATCCACATCGATCTCTGTCCAACGCTCAGGCGGGTTGGACACACCGGCGGATTGAAACGGATTGAGAAGGCCCTTGGGATCGAGCGCGATGAAAGGTTGGCCGGTCTGACCGGACTGGACGCGGTCAAGCTTTGGCGGCGCTATCAGCGCGGCGACGATTCGGCTCTGGAAACCCTCATCGCCTACAACCGCGAGGACGTGGTCAACCTGGAAAAGCTCGCGGAATATGCTTACCTTAAGCTGCGAGAGGAGCGGCTTGGCCAGCCGCCAAGTGGGATGACGGCGTAGTCCCCCCGTAAGCACCAAGGCTCGTCATACGTCCGCTTCGGAATACAAGATGTAGAGCGTGAAGCTCACGAGGATGAGGTTGAAAGACGTCATCCCGACGGATATCCAGCTTCCAAATCGAGTGTTGATCAGCATGAGGTCTCTCATCAGGGCGAAGCCGCCTCCGAGAATGCTGAGGATGCAGATCCACTTCATGACGAACTGCGCCCAGAGCTGATGAAACAGCATTCCCAGTCCGAGGCCGGCTTGAATGGCGCACATGGTGCCGAGATAGGCGCTGAAGATATTCGGTCGCAGGAGTGCGAGAAGGATGCCCGACGACCCCTGGAGCACGATGAGGACCGAGACGACCACGTAGGCCGCTTCCTTCCAAGACATGCGATTGTTGGTCGCGTACTTGTATGCGTCAACTGGCCGCACAAAGCCAGGGTGCATCTCCGTCCCGCAGAACTGGCACCTTTGAGCCCACGCGGGCAGGGATTGGCCGCACTTGGGGCAGGTGATCGTCGACATTGCCGTGCGAGAACTCTTTGTGCTCATGAAACGGTTATAAAGTGCTCCAACTTGATTGCCTAAGGCCTCTTTCGTAACGCAGTTGCCTCGAAAGCCGCAAATGTATACGGTTGTCGCGGCGTTTCGGTTTTGGTATCGTTACGTCGAACAGGAAAGAACAAAGATGCGAATTTGGAAAACACCCTTCTTGGCACTTCTGGCGGTGGCCGGTCTTATTGGATGCAACGGTGGCGGCAGCGAGACGCCAACCGCTAACGGAACAACCGGGACAGCCTCCACGAACGGTGGCGCCAAGAGCTACACGATTGTGGTGATTCCGAAGGGCGCGACGCATGAGTATTGGCGCTCGGTCCACGAAGGGGCGAATACGGCAGCCTCCGAGCTGAAGGACGTCAACATCGACTGGGAGGCGCCGACCAAAGAGGACGATCGAGAGATGCAGATCCAGATCGTGGAGAACGCGATCAACAAGAAGGTGGACGGCATCGTTCTCGCCCCGCTCGACGCGCAGGCGCTTGCAAAGCCCGTTGCCGAGGCAGGTAAGGCGGGAATCCCCGTCGTGATCATCGACAGCGGCCTCAAGGGCGACGCGGACTTCGTCAGCTACATCGCCACGGACAACGAAAAGGGCGGCATGAAGGCGGCTGACGAGTTGTCCAAGGCACTCAACGGCAAGGGCAACGTCGTGATGCTCCGGTATGAGGAAGGCTCCGCCAGCACGGAGGACCGCGAGAAGGGCTTTCTCGAGGAGATCGCCAAGAGTCCCGGCATCAAGGTCGTGAGCTCGGATCAACACGGAGGCGTGACCGCCGATTCGGCTATGAAGGCGTCAGAGAACCTGCTGGCTCCGCATAAGAAGGGCGACGGGCTGGACATCGACGGCATTTACACGCCGAACGAGAGCACGACGACGGGCATGCTGCGAGCGCTCGAGGAGCTGAAGGTTGCCGGAAAGGTGAAGCTCGTGGGCTTCGACGCCAGCGAGGCCCTGCTCAACGGACTCAAGTCGGGAGAGATCGACGGCCTGATCATCCAGAACCCTCGCAAGATGGGCTACAACGGCGTGAAGACGCTGGAGGCTTACATCAAGGGGGACAAGGGCCAGGCGAAAACCGTGGACACCGGCGCGACTCTGCTGACGAAGGACAAGCTGAGCGATCCGGAGATCCAAAAGCTGATAGCGCCGCCTACGGTTCAGTAAGGGCTGACAGAGGGCTCCGCGTAGGCTCTCCGTGTCTGGTCGGTTCATGAAGCCGACTGGACGCTGAGAGCCTCGGTCCGGCTCAAGAGCAAGGTAGCGGCTACATCGGATTGGTGGCAGCACGGAATCGCGGAACGCGGTATCTTTCGGCTGCGTTTTTTCTCCTCGCAGTTCCTCGTGCGCCCATGTCCTTCCTCAATCTCACCGACGTCAGCAAGCGATTTGGCGCGACGGTGGCTTTGGACAGAGTGTCGTTGAGCGCCGAGGCGGGGGAAATCCACGCGATTGTCGGCGAAAACGGATCCGGCAAATCGACCTTGATGCGGATTCTTGCCGGCGCCATCAAAGCCGACAGCGGCACGATGGAGCTGGGAGGCCAGCCGTATCATCCCCACTCGCCCATCCACGCCAGAAAGGCCGGGATCGCGATGATCCACCAGGAGCTTTCGATCTGCGGCCACCTATCCATAGCGGAGAACATCGTGCTGGGGGTGGAGGATGCCCGGGGCGGGATCTTGAAGGTCGCCCGTATCCGGGAGCGGGCCCAACAAGCGCTGAGCGCGCTTGGTCACGGTGACTTGGACCCGGACCTCCCGGCGAAGTCTCTGCCTCTTGCGATGCAGCAGGTGGTGGAGATCGCGCGATCCGTGGCGGAGCGCAGCAGGCTGGTTATCTTGGACGAGCCGACGAGCAGCCTGACGGAAGCCGACATCGAGCACCTCTTCTCCGTGATGCGACTCCTGAAGCAGAGCGGCTGCACGATCCTCTACATCTCCCACTTCTTGAATGAGATCCATGAGATTTGCGACCGGCTGACCGTCTTACGGGACGGCCAAATGGTCGGCGGCCGAGAGGTCGCCGGCATCTCCGATGAGGAGATTGTGAAGCTGATGGTGGGGCGCGACATCGACGAGATGTACCCGCGATCGGCACGGACGCCTGGCGAACCTATCCTCGAGCTAGATCATTTGGCCGGCGTCGAGAAGCCGCACAGCGCCAGCCTCTCCCTCCGCCGAGGGGAGGTCCTCGGCATCGCCGGCCTCAATGGATCCGGGCGCACCGAAATGCTGCGAGCGGTGTTCGGTCTCGACAAGGTTCAGAGCGGGCAGATCCGCGTCGCTTCTTACTCAGGCCTGGCTGGTCCAGCCCGGAGATGGCGGCAAGGGGTGGGTTTGCTGAGCGAAAACAGAAAGGAGGAGGGCCTACTGCTGAACATGTCCATTGCCGAGAACATCGACATGGCCGGCCTGGACAAGGTGGTCGTTTCGCCTTCTCAGCAAGAGGCCCGTGCGGCCAAGTGGATTGAGACGGTGCGAGTCAAGTGTCAAAGCGCCCACCAGAACGTGGGCGAGCTGAGCGGCGGAAACCAGCAGAAGGTGGCCATTGCCCGCATGCTCCGCCAAGACGTTGACGTTCTGATGATGGACGAGCCCACGCGAGGGATCGATGTTGGCAGTAAGGAACAAATCTATCGATTAATTGATGAGCTGGCGTTGCGCGGGAAGGCAGTTCTCATGGTAAGCAGCTACTTGCCCGAGCTTTTAGGTACCTGCGACCGGATCGCAGTGATGAGCAAGGGCGTTCTCTCGGAGCCAATACCCGTGGCCTCGGCCACCCAAGAAAGCCTTATGAAATTAGCGGTGGGTCAGTAAACGTTGAAGCGATTCGGGCGTCTAACGAACCTGATCGGACTGATCATCGCGCTACCGGCGATCTATCTGTTCTTTTGTTGGAAGCTGCCGAGCTTCCGCAGCCTGGATAACGTCGAGACGATCGGTCGGCAGAGCGTCATCACCGTTCTGGTGGCGTTGGGTCTAACCTACGTGATCGTCGCGGCGGGCATCGACCTGAGCGTCGGTTCCGTCGTGGCGTTTTCTTGCGTGGCGGTGGCCTTGGCGGTCAAGGCCGGCATCGCGCCATGGATCGCCGCGCTGATCGGGATCGGACTGGGCACGCTCGCCGGCGCGATCAACGGTGTCCTGATCACCAAGTTGCGAGTGGTGCCATTCATCGTGACGTTGGGATCGCTTTCGCTCTTTCGAGGAGCGGCAAAAGGGTTGGGCAACGAGCAGAGCGTCTATCCGCAGAGCACCTGGCTGAACAACATCTTGGATGCGCTCGACAAGGGCGAACGTTGGAAGATCTTTCCTGTCGGCGTCTGGATCACGATCGCCTTCGCCGTTTTCACAGGTTGGGTGCTGCGCTACACCCGGTTTGGGCGACATGTGGTGGCCGTGGGAAGCAACGAACAGGCGGCAAGGCTCTGCGGCGTACCGATCGACCGCATCAAGATCTCGGTCTACACGATCAGCGGCTTCTTCGCTGGCTTGGCGGGCCTCATGGCTTTCAGCCGACTAACCATTGGCGACCCCACGACCGCAGTCGGCCTGGAACTCGACGGCATCGCGGCGGTGGTCGTCGGAGGCGCAAGCCTCAACGGCGGGGAAGGATCGATCCTGGGAACCGTGCTCGGCGCGCTCATTATGGAAACGCTTCGCAGCGGCGCCAGCCAGTGGCCGCTGCCTAACTGGGTCCAAGAGATCGTCATCGGCGCGATTATCGTGATGGCCGTCGCACTCGACCGGTTTAGGAAGAAGTAGGAACCGCCGTGTTCGCAGCGATCGTTTTTGGCTGCGCAGCATCGCGAATCGGGACCTTCTCGACAAGCTTCAGCGCAACTTGCGAGGAGTGAATAAGTGCTTGAGCGCCAAGCCTCTAAAGCCGTTTGAGATGCACTTCTTCGTGTGGCCGGGGTCTTCGTCGGCTTTCCCATCGCACTAAAGAACTCGATGGTCGAGAAACCCACCCGCCCCGGTTGGTTTCAAACCAGCCACAATGGTTTGTTCATGAGTGAAGTCGAGACCCTGAAGACGCAGGCTCTGCAGCAGATCGCGCACACGGCGAGTGCTGCCGATCTGAAGATGCTCCATTCAGCGCTGCTGGGGAAGTCGGGGTCGCTTTCGGGGCTGCTCCGGCAATTGGGGCAGATCAGGGATCCGGAGGAGAAGCGGGCGTTTGGCAAGGCCGTCAACGATGCGAAAGCCGAGGTCGAGGCGGCCGTCGAGTCGCGACTGGCTGAGCTTCGGTCGAAGGAGCTGGAGGCTGAGCTTGCCTCCGAGCAGATCGACGTCACCATGCCGGGGCGGCGGCCACGCGTCGGTTACGAACACATCCTTCAGCTCACCACTGACAAGATCAAGAAGGTGATGGGTGGGCTCGGGTTCGAATACCTGGAAGGGCCCGAACTCGAGGACTTCCAGTACAACTTCACCGCTCTCAACTATCCGCCCGACCATCCGGCGATGGACGATCAGGACACGTTTTATGTGACCGACGACCTGGTCTTGCGGACCCAGTGCACCGCGCTCCAGGGACGGGTCTATGAGCTGCGGAAGCCGCCTCTGCGGGTGGTGACCGTGGGACGCACCTACCGCAACGAGGCGATCGACCGAACGCATAACCATACGTTCCATCAGGTCGACTGCTTCATGATCGACGAGGGGGTGTCGATGGCGCACTTGAAGGGGACACTCGGTCTCTTTGCCCGCGCGATGTTCGGTCCCGACGTGAGGGTGCGGTTCCGCCCGGACTTCTTTCCCTTTGTCGAGCCTGGGGTCGATTACGCGATTTCGACGCCCAAGCTGTTCGGCGGGCGTTGGGTGGAACTCGGAGGCGCCGGACTCATTCACCCGAATATCCTGCGCGCCTACGGCATCAATCCGGATATCCATAGCGGCTTCGCGTTCGGATTGGGGGTCGAGCGGATACCGATGATGGCGTACGGCGTGGATGACCTTCGGCTGTTCCTGGAGAACGATTTGCGGTTTCTCGAGCAGTTCCGGTCGGCGCCTCCCGTTGCCGCCGGGGTGGGGCTTGCCGCTCAGGAAGACGTACGCTCTCGGCTCACTGCCATGTCTCCGCTCGAAGCTGCCGTGGAGCATCACGTCACGGCCTAGCTTAGTAAACTCGGTTCAAGAATGAAGTTCCCGTATTCGATGCTGCTCGACTTCGTCCAGACGGACCTCACTGCGGAAGAGGCTGGGGACCTGTTGACGATGGCGGGGTTTGAGCTGGAGGGCATCGAAGAGGTCGAAGGTGAGAAGGTGCTCGACATCAAGGTGATGAGCAACCGGGGTGACGGCCTTTCGATCCTCGGCCTTGCTCGCGAGGTGCTCGCCAAGGAGCAGGACTCCGTTCCCACCGAACTCTATCTGAATGCGGCTTCGCGGTTCGCTGATCGACCGGCGCCGACAACCCCAAATCCGGCCACAGCGACGATCGAGACACCCGACTGCAATCGCTTCGCGTGTCGTGTGTTCGAGGGCGTCACGAACGGCCCTTCCCCCGACTGGATCCAGACCCGTCTGCGAAAGGCGGGTCAGCGGCCGATTTCGCTGTTTGTCGATCTCACAAACTACGTGATGATGGAGCTGGGTCAGCCCCTCCATGCATTCGATTACGACAAGCTCCGTGGGGGGCGAATCGTCGTTCGGAAGCCGCGGCCGGGCGAGACGTTGACGACTCTCGACGGCAAGGAGCACGAGCTGCAGCCCGATCAGATGATGATCTGCGACGCCGAGCGGCCGGTCTCGGTGGCGGGCGTGATGGGCGGGGAAGAGACCGAGGTGACCGCCGGCACAACGCGCGTCCTGCTGGAGTCGGCCAGCTTTCTGAACACAAGCATCCGCAGGACGCGCAAGCAGCTTGGCCTGAACACGGAAGCTTCGTACCGGTTCGAGCGGAGCGTCGACCCGGACGGGGTTGTGGCCGCGATCGAGCGGTTCAGCGATCTGCTAGGTCAGGCAGGTTCGGAAATCTTCGATGTCTATCCGGGAAAGGTCGAGCGTCAGCCAGTAGCGGTTAAGATGGACCGTGCCAGGGTGCTCCTCGGAATGTATATCGAAGACAAGCAGGCGCAGGGCTATTTGGTCCGGTTGGGCATGGAGGTCATGGGGCATGGAGACCCGTTCTACGTGGTTCCTCCCAGCTGGCGGCCAGACATCGTCGCGCAGGAGGACCTGGTCGAGGAGTTGGGCCGAGTCCACGGGTACGAGGAGATCCCTGAGCTGCTTCCGGCGGGCACGACAACCCTTGGAGGCCAGCGAGGCCAGATGGAAGAAGTGGACCGGCTCCGGGAGGCCGCGATCCGCGCAGGCTATATCCAGATCGTCTCGCATTCCCTCCGAGATCTGCATCCCCTGGACGCGCCTGGCGAAAGAGTCGAGCCCCGCAATCCCGCGTCGCCCGAGATGGCGTACCTGCGCAACAGCCTGTTGCCGAGCTTGGCCGATGCGGCTCGTCGGAACGGCGGCCGGGACCTTCATCTTTTCGAGATTGGCAAAGTCTTTTCTCGCTCCTCCTCGGGCTTTGGCGAGTCGCGGTCCATCGGCTTCATGTCGACCGGCGAGCTGATTCCATCGGATCGAAAGGGGGAAGCTGTTCCGAATGCCACATTCTTCAGCCTGAAAGGCGACCTGGAGGCGATTTCGCACGCAGTCGGACGCCTCTTGGAGGCCAGCGCGCCTTTGGAGGGCGATAACCGGCTCCATCCATCGAGGCAGGCGCAGCTTGTTCATCAGGGAGCCGCCGTGGGGGTCTTGGGTCAGATTCACCCGAGCGTTTCGGAGGAGCTTCGGCTTCCCCGCGAGACGATCGTGGCGGAGCTGGATGTAGACGCGCTGCTATCCGACTCGGAATCTCAACTGGCGCTTCGCCCGATCAGCCGGAACCCTTCGATACGACGCGACATCGCGCTCCTCATCGACAAAGCCGTGCCGTATCGCGAGATCGACCAAGCGGTTATTCAGAGCGGGGGAGAGATTCTGGAGAGGCACTGGCTGTTTGATGTGTTTGAAGGTCAGGGGATTCCTGATGGAAAGCACTCGCTTGGGATTGCGCTGCAGCTACGGAAGTTTGGGGATAACTTGACGGACGAGGAAGCGAACCAGGTGCGGGCGAAGGTCGTGGCGGCGCTTGCACAGCTGGGGGGCGCCACGCGATAGAGAGAAGCTGCCAAGCGACGGAGCCGATCCCCAGCACGAACAAGGTTCGCAGCGCCATTGGCCAGTAGTAGTAGTGTTCGAACGTCTTGACGAACGCCATGGGCAAGTAGGCGATCAGGGACATTCCCCATCCTGCAAGCGCCAGGATCCACTCGCGCCGAAGCTGATAGTACGTGGTGAGCCAAGCGAAGAGGTGAAAGCCTTCCACGTAGACGGAGCCGTCGAAGATCATCACCCAGCCACTGGAGAGGTTGTTGTAAAGACTCTGGGCGATTCCAGCCGGCGGAAAAGCCAGCGCGACGATCTGCGAGATTGGGCCGGAAAGACTGGACCGAAGCTGCTGCTTCTGATAGTCCGAGGTTCCCGGAGGGATCACCTGATGCCGCAGCTCAAGGTAGCCGGCGAGCAGAGTCCAAAACCCGATCTGCCACAGCCAGGCCGGCCTATAACCAAGGAACCGAAATGTAACCGCCACCGCCAAGAGGCAGGCGGGGAGCATTACAGCCTGCTCGTAGCTCGCAAAGCACAAAGCGCCAAGGAGGAGCGCCAAGACGGCCCACGGCCAGCGCACGCCACCGTGAGCTTCGGTCCTGGTCATCCGGGTTGCGGGGACGGTCAAAGGGGTGACAGGCGGCTGCGCCTTGCTGCCGCCCAGTCGCTCGAAGCGGGCGTAAGCGGCCATTGAAGTGAGCGCAAACAAGGTCATCGTGCTGGCCGTTCGACCGGGCAGCCAGCCAATGACGCGGAAGTCCAAAGGGACGTAAGGATAGAGATTCTCTTTGAATATCCAGACCACCAACACGGCGGGGATGTATTTCCTCCAATCCTTCTTGTGCCTCCAGATGCCGATGGCAAGCGTGGCCGCCATCACGGCTTCCGCGAGAATCTCGAGGTTTGGACTGAAGTTGGTCTGCCACATTGCGAACAGCGCGGTACCGGCTGCCGCACGCCAAGGCCGATCCGTCAGCTCGCGCAGAAACCAGAACAGGCTCAAAACGCAAGCCGCGCCGAGCATCGCGTTGGTCCATCCATAGCCGGCGGCGTTCGCCCCGTAAAGACGGCTGTCCAGCTCAAACGTGAGAGTGGGAATCGGGCGATAGAAGTGGTTGTAAAGCGGCCAGTCGCTCAGGAACCAAGAGAACGGGGCGTTCTTTGCGTGAATGGTCCGAAGGAGGACGCCTGTGTCCGAATCCTGTAGAAGCAGCGAGCTTGTGGCATGGCCGGCAAGGACATAAGCCGCCGATAGGACCGCTACCACGAAGGCCAGGGTCCACCGCTTCATGCGCAATTATGGACAGAACGGGCGTCGTCAGGCTGGCGCTTGCCCGAATTTAATCCGATTGCCGGTGCATTACCGCGCTCTCATGTGACACATTGGAAATAAGATGCTTAGAGTCAGTGTTTTGGCGGTTGCGGCCCTGGCAGCAAGTCTCGCAGGCGCGCAGGACTTCGGTTCGTCCCAGGGCAAGCCGATGCCGCAGTTCATCATCACCACCATCGGCGGCAAGAAGATCACGAACAAGCAGCTCAAAGGCAAAGTCGTTCTCTTCGACTTTTGGGCGACTTGGTGCGGCCCCTGCAAGATGGCCTCCCCCGCCATGCAGAAACTGGCGAAGACCTACGGATCAAAGGGGTTGGTGGTCATCGGGGCTGATACCTTTGAAAACTCCCCCGGCCCCGCAGGCGCCAGGGCCTATGCCAAAGAGCACAAATATACGTACACGTTCACGTATGAGAACGACGGTCTGGCGCACAGCCTTGGGATCACCGGCATTCCGGCTTTTGCCCTGGTGGACAAGAAGGGCGTGATACGAGACGCGCTCACGGGGGTTCCGCACGGAGGCGCCGAGGAGTTGTACGCGGCCTTGAGCAGGAGAGTCGCGTCGCTGCTTAAGAGCTAAAGCCTGGCGTTGAACTTGGATTGGGTTCCTTTTCGAAGGAACCCAACGAATTCGTCCGTATTGCGCGTGGAACCTGCAAAGTCCTCGACCTTCTGGCCCTCGGGGTTGAGAACCACATACTCTGGCAGAGTCACCACTCCCGTCAGCTTCTCTTCCAGCGCTTTGTTCTGCTCGTCGCCCGGCGTTTCCCGGTCGGTATAGAGCTCAACGGTCACGTAATGGTCCAGCTCCTTCTTGACGACCGCCTGAGGGAACATGTTGCGTTCCATCGATCGGCAGTTGGTGCAGGTTACGCCGGTGAAGTTGAGGAAGAGCGGCTTGTTGGTTTTGCGGGCCAGATCCAGGGCTTTCTGATAGTCCTTGATCCATCCCGATTCCGTTGGCGGCATAAACGCTTCGAGCTCTCCCAACGTCCGCCCGCCGATGTGGAACGTCAGCCAGCCAGCGAGAGCCACCGTCGCAACGCCAAAGACTGCCCGGGTGGGGCCGATCTTCGTGGGCCGGTCGACGTGAGGCAGTTTGAACGCTCCCAAGAGAAACAGGCCCGCGGACACCGCAAGCAGCGACCAGATGCCCAGGAAGATCGGCCGCGAAATGAGATTGGTGCGGAGCACCAGATCGGCGTTGCTCAAGAACTTGAGGGCGGCCGCAATTTCGATGAAGCCCATGAACGCCTTCACCGTTTCTAACCACGCGCCAGACTTGGGCAGCTTCTGCAAGAACTGCGGGAAAAGGGCGAGCAGGAAGAACGGAAGCGCAAACGCGGCTCCGTAAGCGACCATTCCCAATATCGCCCAGCCATATCCGATACTGGTGGCGCCGCCAAGGATGGCTCCGACGAACGGAAACGTGCAGGTGAACGACGTGAGCGTGAACGTGAGCCCCATCATCATGGGCGCTACGAAGCCGGTTTTGCCCTGCGAGCCGGAAAACTTGTTGACCAACCCCGAGGGAAGGCTGAGATTCAAGATGCCCAGAAGGGACAGCGCCAGCACCACGAAAAGAGCCGCAAGCGCCAGGTTCACGAGCGGGTTTGTAGCGAACTTTTGGATACCGGTCGAGCTGAAAATCGCGCTGACCGCGACACCGACGACCGCATAGGTGCCGATGATGCCGATGCAGTATGCCAAGGCCCCAGGCACCCCGCCTACCACACCTTCTTTGCTGCCTTTCCGCTTGGAGAAGTAGCTGACTGTGATGGGGATCATCGGGAAGACGCAAGGCGTGAGCAAAGACAGAAATCCCGCGCAGAGGGCCAGGCTGAGAAAGGCAAGAGGTCCGTCTTGCTTGGCCTTCGCGATGGAGTTCGCGTAGGCATCCCCCGTTGCGACCGTGGCGGATACGCCTTTTGAGGGAGCGGGGGACGAAGATCCTCCCACAGACACATCGACGATAGCAGGCGGGATGCACTGGGAGTCGTTGCAGAGCTGGAACCTCACCGAGACGCTCGCTTTCGCGTCGACCGACTTCACGGGCACCGAAAAGTCGGCCGAGTCTTGAAAGAACTTCACGACCAAGTTGAAGTTCGGATCGAGCTTGGTGATCGTTGCGCCCTCTTTAACCGGGCCGCTCAAGACCAGAGGTGCTTTAGCCGTGATGGTAGTGGGAACAGGGCCCTCGCCCTTGACGGGGACCGTCGAGTAGAGATGCCACCCGGGATCGATCTGCGCATGCAGGTCCAGGACGTTCGCGGAGCCGGACTTGGGAGCCAGCGTCCACTTGACATGCTGCTGTGCGGAGCTCAGCGCTGCCAGGCAGAAGACGCCGAACAAGACGACCAGTTTGCGAAAACCCAATCCCATCTAGTTACCTTTCAGCTTACGTATGAAGGCCATGCGCGTCGTCACGCCAACCATCATTGTGGCTTACGCTGCCACCGCAGACGACCGATGAAGCGTCTTCATTGCGCTAACACATTCGGGGTCCAAGTGGGTTCCGGATTCCTGATCGAGGATCGAAAAGACCCTCTCAAGAGGTAACGCTTCTCGATAGGGTCGTTCTGCGGAAAGTGCGTCGAAAACGTCGGCTACCGCGACCACGCGCATATCTAGGTCGAGCTGTTCGCTGTCAAATCCCTGCCAGTAACCGCTGCCGTTGAGCCTCTCATGATGCGCGCTGGCGACATCGGCGATCCGATGAAAGCCTTCGATTCGCCGCAATATCTCGTCCGTGAACTGGGGGTGCAGCTTCACGGCGGCGAACTCTGCTTCGGTCAGCCTTCCGGGCTTGTCCAGCACAGCGTTCGAAACGCCCAACTTGCCCAGATCGTGGAGAAGCGCGGCGCGCCTAAGGATCGAAAGCCTTTCGGAGTCAAACCGGAAATAGCGTCCCAACTCCACGGAGTACTCACAAACGCGTGCGGAGTGTTGACCTGTGAAGTCGGACTTCGCGTCGACGATCTCAGCGAAGGCCGAGCAGACGGCGTCGATGTCGGTGGCCGACGCCTCGCATCCCTGGATTTCGCTGGGCAAGGTCTCGTTAGGATCCCCTAGATGAGCCTGGTGACGGGACCAGAACGGGGTGTCCTGCGAAAAGCCAAAGACCGCGCGGACGAGCTCGGGGTCGAACCACTTGCCGTTCCGTTCTTGAAGCATCTGGAGGCCCGCTTGGAGGCCGAAGGTCGAGACGAAAACCTCGAAAGTCTGCGCCAATCCCACGATCCGCGCGTAGAGAGGAACCCTCTCACCACTGAGCTTGTACGGCGCGCCACGCCCGTCCCAGTGCTCGTCGACGTTCGCCACACCTTCTGCGACCGCATCGCTGAAACCTAGCTTCTTGGCGATTCCCGCTCCTCTCGTACAGCGGGCTCGCGTGAGTGCGTCCATGCTGGCGTCAGGTGTACTGAGCGAGGCCACCATGCGTCTCAGCTTTTGGACGACCGCCCCGCCCCGCTCCATGTTGGCGTAGGCGAACTTGACCGATTCGAGCTTGCTAGACCAGTCGATGACCTTCACGCGATTCTTGGTGAGCAGATCATCGCCACCGAAGATCTGGTGAATGCGCGCCGAGTTGTCGCTGCAGCCCGCATCCTTGAGGAGGCTGGTGTAAAGGATTTCTTGCCGGTTGCCCTCGTCAAGTTCGATCTCGTCAGCGATCCTGTCTGCGATGTAAGCCGTTCGAGCAGCGTGTCCACGCGGTTGGCCCTCTACCATGTCGAGGGCGTGGCTCAGCGCCGAGAGGATATCGGCCATGGACGGCCCGCGGTTGTTTGCCCCGCCATCGACGATATGGAGTGCCACTTTTACATTGTCGGGGTGAACGGATCCGTTCCTTCCTCGTAGCCGCGACATGATTCGTGGTCGCGAAACCTCTCGCAAACCCTCGATAGCGGCATTACAAAGGCGATTCGACAGGCTCCGCGCAACCACGAATCACCTTGTCCTTACTCTCACCTTTACGGAGTTGCGTACGGAGTGTCTGAGTGGCTCTCTCAACCTCGGAGAGGTTCAAGAACTTAGCCGCGGGTCGAGCGCTCCGGCGGTCGACCCGGGGTTGAGATTCGAAAGATGCAATAAAGCCGAAGGCGTTACAGAGGGTTTTGGCGCCGACATGTATTGATTTGCAGATTTAGTTTCGGGACTCGCTCCTATTCCGATCTGTGATCGGTTACCTTGCGCCTGCCCGTGGATTCTGCAAGCGCTGGTATCTCTGCTGCGTGGCTTGAAACTCTTCGATCGGTGACCTGGTTTGAACTCCTCCTTTGGCAATGAATTCGTGTTGACCGGTTACAGACCTGTCGCAAAACTTTGCTGCAACACCTTTGGTGTTGTGGTCTTTTGCCGCCATCGAACCCCGGGTCGATCGCCAGAGCGC
>DASZPA010000123.1:0-4986 GCA_035550555.1 Fimbriimonas sp. | reverse complement strand
CCCGCAACCCACGATTGGAAGAAGTACGGGGCAGTGCTTCAAATCCCGTCTGGCACCACGAGCATGACGATCGCCCTTGAGATGTACGGGCCCGGAACCGTGTGGCTTGACGATGTCGATGCCGAGTTTGCGCCCGCCGATACCCCGCTGCGCCCCGCGGTGGAGATGAAGGAAGGAGACGCGGATCCGCTGGCAGACGTAAAAGACGTTCCCAATATACAAGCGACCGCCGGTCACGATCCGGACAAGAAGTACTTCGTCATCGGCCCCAAGGCAGGTTCCCCGAAAGATAGTTACAAGCTGCTGGTGATCCTCCCGGGCGGTGACGGCAGCGCCGATTTCAACCCCTTCATCCGCCGCGTGTGGAAGAACGCTCTTTCGGAAGACTTCATCGTGGCTGAGCTTGTCGCGCCCAAGTGGGATCCCGATCAGTTCAACCACATCGTATGGCCTACCGACGCCATGCGCTACGACGGCATGAAGTTCTCCACCGAGCAGTTCGTGGCCGACGTGGTCAAAGACGTGTCGAAGAAATACAAGATCGATCCCAAGAAGGTCTTCGCCTTCGGCTGGTCTTCCGGTGGACCCGCGACCTATTCGGCCGGGCTATCCGAAGGGCCCATCAAGGGCTCCTTCATCGCCATGTCCGTCTTCCACCCGAACCAGCTTCCTCCGCTGATCGGCGGCCAAGACAAGCCTTTCTATATCCTCCACTCGCCGGACGATCAGCTCATCCCTCTCAGCCAGGCGCAGGATGCCGAGACGGAGCTGAAGAAGGTCGGGGGAAAGGTGAAGCTCGTTTCATACCCAGGTGGCCACGGCTTCACCGCAGGAGCTTTCGAGATGATCCAAGCCGGCATCCGGTGGCTGGATCAACAAACTAGCGGCTAGCTGGAAAGACATGGCATTGGGCGTCTTTCTCAAGAGAGAGACGCCCGTTTTTTCTACCAGATGTGCGGACGTTTGTCCGCAGGGCGCCACATGGGTTGCCCCGGCTTGATGCCAAACGCCTGATAGAAGTCGGGAATGTTCGAAAGGGGACCGTTGACCCTCCACTTCGAGGGAGCGTGCACGTCGCTGAGGAGCTGTCGGCGCAGCGCCTCTGGGCGAACCTCGTCCAACCAACTCAGGCTGTAGCCCAGGAAGTAGCGCTGCAGCGGTGTGAGGCCGCCGATCTTCCTTCCGCTCTTATAGGCCTGCGTCTTTTTGAACGCCTCGAGCCCCAGAAGGAGGCCGCCGTAGTCCGCGATGTTCTCGCCGAGACAGGCGCTCCCGTTGATGTGGATGCCTTTGATCGGCTCATAGGAATCGAACTGCTTGACAATCAGCTGAGCCCTCTTCTGAAATTTCTCGGCATCCTGTTTGGTCCACCAGTCTGTGAGGTTTCCCTTGGAGTCGAAGTGACGGCCCTGATCGTCGAATCCGTGGGTCATTTCATGGCCGATCCATGAGCCGCCCGCGTTGCCGTACATGAGGGGAGTGTCGATCTCGGAGTCTTTCATTCCCGGGATGGCGAACGCGGCGGCCGGCATCACGATCTCGTTGTTCGAGGGATCGTAATAGGCGTTGAACGTCTGCGGAGTGATGCCCCACTCCTTGCGGTCGACCGGCTTGCCGAATTTGGACAGTTGATCCTGGAAGCCCCATTTCGCCGCACTCATCATGTTTTCGCAATAGGAGTTGCGGCCGATGCGCAGCGCGGAATAGTCCTTCCACTTATCCGGGTAACCAACCTTCTTCACCATGGCCGCCAGCTTCTGGTGCGCCTTCGCCTTGGTCGCCGGGCTCATCCAATCCAGCCGGTCGATCCTGTGGGAGTACACGTTCCGAATCGATTCGATCAAGTCCGAATACTTCTTCTTGGAGGCGGGAGGGAAGTAGTCCTTGACAAACATGCGGCCTTCGATGAAGCCAATCGCTCCGTCTTCGGCGCTCAGGACTCTCTTCCACCGTGGTTGCTGGACCTTTTGTCCCGATAGGACCTGCCTGTAGAAGTGGAAGTTCAGCTCGTCCGCTTTCTTGTTGAGGAAGGGAGCGAAGGCGCTGATGAGATGGAATTTGAGATACGCCTTGAGCGTCGGAACCTGGGTCTGATTCAGGAGGCTTTCCAGCCCTGTAAAGAACTCCGGCTGCCCCACGATCACGAACGATGGCTTGATGTGCCACTGCAAAAGGCGCCCGTTCCAGTCGATCGAAGGATCGAGCTTGGAGTGAACTTCCGCGAGGGTCATCCGATTGTAGTTGTGCTCGGGATCCCGCAAATCCTCGATCTTGCGGCTCGCCTTCGCAAGCGCCGTTTCGAACTGCATGATGTCGGTGGCCGCAGTCGCCGCGTCGGCAACGCCGACCAGCTCCAACATCTGTTGAAGGTGCTTGACGTAGGCTGGACGGACCTTCGCCACGCCGGGTTCGGTGTTGAAGTAGTAATCGCGGTCGGGGAGGCCAAGGCCGCCCTGACCGATGTGAACAGCCATCTGGTCGCTGTGCTTCTCATCCTGGGAGATGCCGAATCCGAAGAAAGCGTCGACGCCCAGCCTTTGGAGATCGAAAGCCACGTTGACGGCGTCGCCGGCGCTCTGGATGGAGTCGATTTTGGCGAGCTGACTCTTCAAAGGAGTCAATCCGACCCGTTCGGCCCTGGCCTCGTCCATGGCCGTGGCCCAAAAGTCACCGACCTTTTGTGCGTCCGATCCGAGCGGTGAGCGCTTCTTGGCGGCGTTTTCGTTGATGAGCCGCAGCCGCTTGTAAAGATCGTCTCGAACCAGGTTGCTGATGCCCCAGCCAACCTCGGCCGGCGGAATCGGGTGCCGCTTGAGCCATGAGCCGTTCGCGTATTGGAAGAAGTCGACGCCTGGATTGACCGAGGAGTCGATGTCGGCTCGGAGAATATCTTTCGAATGGCTGGACGACGTGGCGACGAGCAGTGCGAGCGGCAGGAGCATCGAGCTTAGAGTGTAGTCGGATTGGTCTCAGGCGTGCCTGATTTGCTGTGCGGGATGGTTTTGCGGGAACCACGCCACCACTGATCGTTGTAATGTGTTTATTACGATTCGTAATAAAACGCCATGCTCACATTCAATCTGATCGGATTAGTTCTTGTCTCTCGCATGCCGGCCAAGATCGGCCTGGACGAAGTGATCTCCTCTGCGGCAAGAGCCTCTGGGATCGCCGCGGACCACTCCTCCTGGAAGTTGGACGGCTCGGCGCATGTTCAGAATGCCGATCAGACGTTCGACTTGGTGTTCGACGGCCACCTTCGATACCGCTCGTCCATTGCCGGCGTGCTTCCGAGCGTGGATGGGTACGACGGAACAACCGCCTGGATCTCCGGTCCCACCGGATTGGCTCACCCAGAGGCCTTTCAAGCTCGCGATGCTGCCCGACTGCTGGCTTGGACCCAGTCGGGCGAGTGGGCCAAGAGCGACGGACCCCTGACCAAGCGATTAGCGTCCGGCGGCAGCGGACCGGTCATCGAGCTCGGATTCTCGGACAGCGTCGGCACGGGAAGGCTCACGCTCGATCCGAACACCTATCTGCCGACCTCGCTGGAGTTCACCGACGACAAATGGAGCTTCGACAACTACAAGCGGTTTGGGAAGCGCAGCTTCGCGACCACGATCGTTCACAAGTCTGGCGCCGAAACCGATACGTTTGACATTTCGTCGGCTTGCAGCCAGCGCGTGGATCGAGCCGCCTTTGCACAGCCACAGGCGGCTTACGGAGACGTGGATTTTGTGGGCGATTTGAGCACCGTGGCGATGAAGCGAGTCGGATCGTACATGTTCATTCGGCCGAAGATCGATGGGCAGGACGTAGGCTGGTTCTTCCTCGACACCGGCGCCGACGCGATGTGCATCGATCCGGCGGTCGCCGAGAAGCTGAACATGGACATCGTCGGCGCTGACTCGGTAAACGGGGCAGTTGCTGTCGACCAGTACAAGATCTGCCGCGGGAAGTCGCTCGAACTTGGGGGCATGACATTCAAGAGGCCCGTCTACCTCGAGCTGGATCTCTCCGCAATCGGGAAAGCGCTCGGGTTGGACGTGGCCGGCGTCTGCGGCTACGACATGATTGCCCGAGCGGACCTCGATGTGGACACCCAAGGCAACCTCATCCATGTTTACAGGCCCGGCGCAGCCAAGCTGCCCGGTGGGGCGACTTGGACACCGATTCGGTTCGATTCCAACACACCGTGCACCGAATGCGCGTTCGCAGGCGGAGACCTCGGCATCTTCAGCTTGGACACCGGCTCCGGAAACACCGTCGATTTTTGCTCCCCGGCCGTCGATAAATACCACCTCTTGGAGAGGAAGGATTTGAAGCCTTCCAACACAGGAGGCGCCGGGGGAGTGGCCAAGAGCTGGGCCGGCCCAATCGACTGGTTCGAGCTGGGTGGAAGCCGCTTTGAGAATCCGACGGTTGGCTTTCAAGTGGTCAAAACGGGTGCGCTTGCAACGAAGTACCACGTCGGCAATGTCGGTATGGGTTTCATGGGACAATTCAAGCGGCTGATCTTGGACTACGCGCACGAGCGGATCGCATTCGTGAAGAATTGAAGCCCCAAAGCTCCACTCTCGAATACACGGTCCTCGGCATCTTCTGCAACCTGGGACCGTGCACAACTTACGCGGTGATGCGCGAGTTGGCAGCTTCGCCTTCGACTTACTATCGCAAGCGGGCGGGGAGCATCTATCCGACCGTCCAGCGGCTATTGAAGCAGGGTCTCATCGAGGAGGTCTCCGAAGCAGGGCCGAGGCAGGACACCCAGATCAAGGTCGGCGAAGCAGGCGTCGCCCACCTGAGAGAGTGGCTGAGCTTTCCGATTTCGATGGCCGAAGTCGCCCATACGGTCGATCTGATCCGGCTTCGATTCTTCTTCTTGGCAGCGCTCTCAGCCGAGGAACGGATTCGATTCGTCGAAGAGGCCCTGGTGCTGACTCGCGAGCACTTGCGTAAGACGGAGGAGGTCACCGAAGCCACCGTCGA
>DASZPA010000122.1:0-18350 GCA_035550555.1 Fimbriimonas sp. | reverse complement strand
TCCGTGGACATTTGATCCATCCTCGCACCTGCCGTAACGGGGTCGGGATTGGTTCTGAGAATAGTATCGACTTCGATCCAGTACCGGATGATGCGGTCCATGAGCGCTTGGTCGCTCACGCTCGACGGCACTCCTTCCGTCGACGTTGGCTGGGGTTCTTCGTGCGTGGACGATGGGCTTGACTGCGTCATCAACGCCGCCATCCAGGCGTTCCTGCCAATGGTCAGTCCCATGTACTCCTCTCCGCGAAGGGCGTCCCTCAAATGGATATCGGGGGGTTCAAACTTGAGAGTCTTTTCGAACGCCGTTAGCTCCTGCGGCCGCCGCGCAAGGAGGGTCGCCGCGCGGGACGCGGCGTTCCATGCCCTGACTCGGCAGCCAAGAGCCATCAGAGCGCCGATCATCGCGGGCTCATCGCTGACCAACGAGCCGATCTTCAGAGACGTTCGGAGATAAGTCGCGCTCTGCTGCCCGTGCCCGCGCAAGGCTTCCAACTCCGCATACAGGTCGATTACATCGACGACCTTCGCAGCCTCCGATTCTTCGGGAAACGTAAGCGAGGGTCCGGCTTTCCAGTTTCGGTGGAAGCTCAGGTGGTCGCGCTTGGATGCGAGCATCGCGTAGCCTACGACGGGCCGGTAGAGCTCGAGGAGCTTCGCCGCTTCGGCGACGTCACCGCTTTCGAGTGCGGCTATCACCTTAGGGTTGGATTTGTCCAGATTGAGAGCGGAGACGACCTGGCCGCTCGCGGAGATGTACATTGCCGCGTTTTGGCCGTCGGGCAGGTTCGCGTACTTGTCGAGCTGGGCCGCCGTCCAGGGAAGACCCGCTCGCTTATATTCGGCGATTGCTTTGGGTAGGTCCTTGGCGGCCGCGCGGTATGGCGTGAAGTACTCCCAAATTGCCGAGCCCACAGGGCCCGCTACCAAAGCGGCAGCAATCGTCCATTTGACGAAGGAGAAGAAACCGCTCTTCTTTCCCTTGATCTTCGGTTGGCGAGCTTTTGGCTGCTTTGGCTGCCTGCTTCGCTTCCTCTTCTTCTCCTTCGGAGGCGTCGCCACCGCCGCGAACAGGACCGTTTTCGCTGTTGCTTCAATGGGTAGCGCCTGATCCACGATCTCCATCCTACGAAAGCTTTCCGGAACGACGCGAAGCGGGGTGCCGGGCGTTCGGCCCGGCTGCCGTGCGGCGCACCTACTGGGCATTTTGGACTAGCGGGGAGAGGGGGAAGTTGCAAGTTGGCAAGCTTGCAAGAAGTTGTGGGGTTTGCAGGTTGGTGAAGAGAGCTTTGAGGGATAGGCGTGGTGACTGACTAACTCACAATTCAACGAATACGTTATAATTTTATCACGTATTGACGAGCGTGGACTCTGACACCGTTTGGCGGGCGCTGGCCAGTCCTCATCGACGAACGCTTCTGGATTTGCTGCGGAGTGGGCCCAAGACCACGGGAGAGCTGGCGCGGGAGCTGCCGGCGCTCAGCCGGTTTGCCGTGATGCAGCATTTGGGCGTTCTGGAGGAGGCGAAGCTGGTCCTCTACCGGAAAGAGGGGCGGAAGCGGATGAATTATGCCAATCCGATCCCTCTGCGAGAGATTTATGAGCGCTGGGTGAGCGGCCCGGCCTCAAGCGCGGCCGAAACGGACTTACACCTGAGACGATACGCGGAAACCAAGCATAAGGAGACAAAACCTTTGAGTGAAACAGAGTTTCGGCTCGTCAAGATCGAGACCGAATTGCGTATCAAGGCGCCGCGTGAGAGGGTGTACGCGGCCTTTTTCGAAGAGATCGACAACTGGTGGCCGCACCGGTACAAGCCCGACTCGAGATGCTCCGCCGAGGAGAAGCCGGGCGGGTTCGTCTATGAACATTTCGTCAATGGAGGGGGAGCGATCACGGGCACGGTCGTTTACGTGGACCGGCCAGGCAAGTTCGCTGCCACGGGGCCGAGCTCGCTGCTGAGGGGACTCAGCTCTTACAACGTCCACACGCTGGAGGACGACGGGGAAGGCGGCACCGTTTTGAAGCGGTCGATGGAGCTGTGGGGCAATGTGCCGGAGGAGATGGAGACGATGTTTCGAGAGGGAACGAGGCAGTTCATGGACAGTTCGCTGGTGGGCTATCTGGAGCAAGGGATCAAGTACGGGCAGGTGCGGGCATGATGCTAGTGTCCGGTCTCGTTCTGCAGAAGCAGCCTGCGATCACGACCGATCCGGCGTTTCTGGTCCTCAAGCAGCTCGTCGGTGGAAAGTGGCGAGGGAAGACCGCGAACGGGTTGAAGGTGGAGTTCCGTTTCAACCTGGAGCAGAACGGAACTTTGCTGGTGGGAAAGGGAGGGGTCGCTCTCGATACGAAGCATCCGTTTCCCATGCGGTCCAGCATCGGCTGGGATCCCGCCGCGAAGAAGCTCTACTACCTGGACCAACACGGGAACGACACCGTCTACTTCGGCCATGTGACGAAGGAAGGGGACCAATTGGTTTGGGATTTCAAGGGCCTGTCGGGCGACCAGGGACACTATAAGAGCCTCCAAAAGATGACGCAGAACGAATATTCCAGCACCATGCGAGCCGAGAAGGACGGCAAGTGGGTGGATCTGGGGTTTCACCTCGCGCTTCACCGAGTGCGGTGAAGGGAGAAAGTTGTCAAGTTTACAAGTTGGCAAGCGTCCGCGCGGATGGCGTCCCTCCTTCTTGACGACTTGCAACTTGACAACATACAAACTACGAAACTTTTCGTTGTTTTATACGAAAAGTTTCGTATAATGCCCTTCGAGGCATATGGAAACTCGACCTACCAATAGCGAGCTGGAGATTTTGACGGTGCTTTGGCGGCGCGGACCGAGCTCGGTTCGCGAGGTGCATGAGGAGCTGAACGCCAGGAAGCAGACGGGATACACCACCGTTCTGAAGCTGCTGCAGATCATGGCGGAGAAGGGGCTGGTGACCCGGGACGAAGAGAGCCGAGCTCACATCTACACGGCGAAGTCGGCCCAATCCGAGACTCAGACGAATCTGGTTCAGGATCTCGTCGAGCGGGCTTTCGGGGGTTCGGCCCACCAGCTCGCGATGCACGCGCTAGGCTCGAAGAAGGCTTCCCCTGAAGAGCTTGCCGAGATCCGGCGGTTGCTGGACGAGATGGAGAAGGGATCGTGAACGTCGTCAATTCGATCGGCTGGACTCTGATCCATTCAGTCTGGGAGCTGGCGCTGGCGGCGCTTGCCTTGTTGGTGGCTGGCTACTTCCTTAAGAAAGCGTCCGCGTCCGTTCGCTATCTGGTCGCGCTTATGGCACTGGGTGTGTGCGTTCTTGCTCCCGGTGCGACGTACTGCACGTTGAACCAAAGGACCTCGACGATCGAGGTTCCTACTCCGACACATCCCGTGAAACCTTCCCAAACCGTTGGACTCAGGTTGGCCTCTACTCGGTCGTCGACGAGTGCTCCGTCGCCCACGTTGGAGCGGCGTCTCGAACCGGTTCTGCCGGTTGTCGTGAGGGTCTGGGTTATCGGCCTGCTCTTGATGGGCGTTCGGCTGTTAGCGGGTTTGGCAGGCATCGAGCGGCTCAAGCGAAAGGCTTCGGCCGGCCTCGATCCAAGGTGGCAGGCAGTCGGGGAGCATTTCGCAAGAAGGCTCGGCTTGAACCGGCCTCTCTCGGTCCTTGTTTCTGAGGCCGTGGATTCGCCGTCGGTTGTCGGCTTTGCGAAGGCCGTGGTCTTGCTGCCAGCAGGTGTGATTCTTAGGATGAGCCCGCAGAGCGTCGAGGCTCTGCTGGCACACGAGATCGCGCACATCCGGCGGCACGACTACTTCGTCAATCTCATGCAGTCGATAGTCGAAGCGCTGCTCTTCTTCCACCCGGCGGTTTGGTGGATCTCTTCGGTGGTTCGGAAGGAGCGAGAGCATTGTTGCGACGACTTGGCGGTCTATCTCACCGGCGACCGTGCC
Organism: Fimbriimonas sp.; assembly: GCA_035550555.1. Taxonomy (GTDB): domain Bacteria; phylum Armatimonadota; class Fimbriimonadia; order Fimbriimonadales; family Fimbriimonadaceae; genus Fimbriimonas. The sequence goes on along the minus strand of DASZPA010000122.1, from coordinate 14,405 downwards.
GGTTACGCCCGAGCTTTGGTCGCACTCGAGGAGATGCGAACCACTTCTCCGAGATTGGCGGTAGCCGCGGATGGGCGGCCGTTGCTCGCCAGAATCCGCCGGATCCTGATCGGACAGTCAAGTTCGACGGGAGCGGGTTCGCTTTGGCCAGCCTTCGTGCTAGTTGTGGCGATCTCGGCGGTTCTCGCTCAACGGCTTTATGCAGGTCAGACTTCGAGGGTTGACGTCCATGTAAGGAGAATTCATGGTCATGTGCAAACGGCGACCGGAGCGCCTGCACGCGGGGCCCTCGTCGTCTACAATGGCGTAGCAGCCGGCAAGGCCGATTGGTGGGAAACGAAATCGGTTACGTGCGACAGAAATGGCGACTTCGATGTCGAGGTGGGACGCGGATTTCTGGGTGCTTCCGCTTACTTGAAAGGCGAAGGCCTGGGCTTCTTGTGGCCGAGCGGCGACGTGAATGTAGGGATCAAACTTCTACGTCCGACCGTAGCGAGACTTCGATTCGTGACGAAGGATGGAAAACCCGCTGCGAACGTGAAGATCATGCCGATCGAAGCCGTGATCGGCCAGAGAGGCTACGACCTGCGCCTGCCGATTTCCGAAGCGATGGCGCGCGTCACAGATCGTCAGGGACGCGTTACGATACCGGACGTGCCCTTCACCCAAGGGATGCGTTTCGATGCCGACGACGACCGCTTTGCGAAGGGACTATTCACCGAGGCCCGTGCCGATAAAGAGACAACGATCACTCTCGAGCCCGCCTGCGAACTCACCGGAGTCGTTCGGGCGGATGGCAATCCGGTGGCCGATGCTTCGATTATCGTCTTCGATTCGAGGCATTCAGGGGGCGTGGTAAGAACGGAAGCCGACGGCCGATTCGTTGCCAAGCGACTGCGCGAAGGGGATTCCATCGTTCTAACCGAGTTGCCGAAAGGTGTCAAAGAGAATTGGGCAGCAGGTCCGAAGAACGTTCGTCTCCATGTCGGAGCGAATGCCCCGATCACGATCAGCGCCGAAAAGGGTGGTCTGGTAGTAGGCCGAGTGATAGATGAGAAAGGAGCGCCTCTTAAAGATGCGGTGCTCAGGTTTTTCGACTCCAAAGCCAGCTTCGCGACAGAGGCCGTTTCTCGCTCGGACAGTGAGGGCAAATTCTCTCAGCGGCTCCCGGCCGGCACTCACAGCATCAGGTGCGATACCGCCGGAAGCATGGGGGAGGTTGCGCTCGATCTAAAAGGAGGCGAAACCAAAGAAGGAACGGTCCGCATGGTCATGCAGGCCCCGAAAGAGCAGTTCGTCTGTCATGTCGTGGACTCCGAATACAAGCCAGTCCCGAACGCCTTCATCGATTACCGATACCGTTACGAACACGGGTTGTGGGCCGGAAGCGGAACGGATACGGACGAGAACGGCGATGCTACCTTCGAGGTCACCAAGGAACAGGCTAAGAGCGTTCGTGTTAGCGTCCGGGTCGGCTCCTTGTTCAGCGATCCTGAAATACGGCCGGTCGGCAACAGATTCGACATCAAGCTGCACCGCGTCTCACTTTCTTCCATACAGGGCGTGATCAGGGACTCCGACGGAAGGCCGATCGAGGACGCGGACGTTGCGATTGGGATCGGCGGCGGCGTTCAGTTCGTTGGCGATCTCGACACGATGGGGAAGTGGAACCGGAAAGTCGATCCGAACGGAAGCTTTCGGTTCGAGGGCCTGTACCCGGGCATCCGCGTGACGGTCATGGCGCGAGCTCCTGGCCACGCCGACGTTCAGACCTCCGAGATCGTGGTCGGAACGGGCAAACGTCACACGCTTCCGGACTTGGTGATGCCGAAAGGCGGAACGTTAAGAGGCCGCGTGGTGGATCAGAACGGAAGGCCGATCGCCGACGCGAGACTGTGCATGGAGAACATCTCGAGGATCAAGGATATTTGGGCGAAAACCGACAAAGAGGGAAGGTTCAAGTTCGACTATGTGCCGCTCACGACCGTCAAGCTGGCTATCTACAAGGGATACAACGAAATCCATCCCCTGGCCAAGGTTGGGAGCGACTCGACCTATACGCTCAAGCCCTCAAGGTAACAAGACAAAGCCCCGCCATGGCTCTGGGCGGGGCTTTGCTCTCTGTTTGAAACCGTAAGGGCAACTACATGGCCGTGGCGGCGTTAGCCAACTGGGGGCCTGAGAGATTGAGATTGAGCCAGTATTGGGCCGCCGCTCCGATCTGCCGGATGTAATCCGCCATGTCGATCGGCTTCTCCAAGAAGCTGTTGGCGCCAGCCATGCTGCACTTATGGACCACGTTGAGGTCGCTGCATCCACTGAGGATCACCACCGGGACGCCGTTGAACTCGGGAATGGCGCGAATCGCCGTGACCAGGTCCACGCCGCCATATCCGGGAAGCGTGTTGTCGACGAAGATCGCGATCGGATCCGACCCCACGCGGCCGTCAAAAGGACCGGTGCGGCGGAGAAAGTGGAGGGCGTCGGCGCCGTTGTGTGCGACGACTACCGAGCAGTGCACGCCGGACTGGCGAAGCGCTCTCAAGGTCAAATGTTCGTCGTTAACGTCGTCTTCGACAACTAGCACCGTGCGAGTTGGCATAACTTGCTATCCCCAGCGCAAATTATACCGTAGATGACGAGAATCTTGATAGTGATTCTTCGAAAACGGCCTTTTCAATTCGACAACGCTTAGCCGAAAGACCTGTACTTTCAAACCGAAAGACGACGCAGGGATCGTCCCAGGACACGGCGAGGCTTCCCTCCGAGGATGCCACCTGGTAGGAGAAGCCCTTCGTAAAGGAATGAAGGATCGACGTGTTCGTGGGAAAGAGTGCGGAGGAGCCGTCGGAATCGGGCAACGCGACACGAATGAACACGCCGCCTGCGTCTCGCACCAGGCTGACGGTCATCGCTTCACGACAGACTTCCACCTCGATCACATTCACCTCGGCGTTTAACCGGCTCTCCAGGCAAGAATCGTGCCCCTTCTTGGCGAGGGACTTAATATTTCGATATTGGATTCAACGATTAGACAGCCCAGGGGCAGGCACGTTTCGTCTTCAACGTTGATTCACTTCATTCATACCCGAACGGGCCCGCGTTTGGAACGCGGATATACGCCACAATTTCCGCCGTATGAGATTTCAGAGCCCTCGAGGAACAGCCGACGTTTTGCCCGGAGAATCGTATCGATGGCAGCGGCTGGAGCATGCCTTTCGGGAGCTCGTTTCTCGCCACGGCTACTCGGAGATTCGAACGCCGACGTTTGAAGAGACCGAGCTGTTCACTCGTTCGGCAGGGGAGACGAGCGACATCGTCACGAAGGAGATGTACGTCTTCGAGGACAAGGGCGGACGGAGCATGACGCTGAAGCCGGAAGGTACGGCGGGCGTGATGCGAGCCGCCATCCAGCACCACATCTGTCCCCAGGGCGCCACCTCGCGCCTCTATTACATCATCCCTATCTTCCGGTACGAGCGGCCCCAAAAGGGCCGCCTTCGGGAGGCGCACCAGGTGGGCCTGGAGCTGATCGGCTCCCCTTCGCCGCTTGCCGACGCGGAGGTGATCGAGATCACGGTCAAGTTCTACGAGGCCATCGGGTTGACCGACATCGAGGTGACGCTTAATTCGATTGGCCGCGGCGAGTGCCGGCAGCGCTTTCGCGAGGCGATCCTCTCGCACATGGCTTCGTTCTTGAAGGACCGGGACTCCGAGTTCATCACCAGGGTGGAGAAGAACCCGCTGCGACTGATCGACAGCAAGGACCCGGACGTCAAAGCAGCCCTGCACGGCTTGCCGCCGATTACGGACTTTCTGGAGCCGGAGGGACGAGCCAACTACGAGAAGCTTCAGGAGATTCTTACGCTTAGAAAGGTCCCTTTCCGCCTCAACCCTTCCATCGCGCGCGGGCTGGACTACTACACGGACACCGTGTTCGAGGTGATCTCTTCCCGGCTTGGCTCGCAGGATTCCCTTTGTGGGGGCGGGCGGTACGACAATCTGGTGAAGGAGCTTGGCGGCTCAGACACCCCCAGCGTGGGAGTTGCGATGGGCATCGAGCGGGCGCTGATCGTGCTCGAGGAGTCGAGGATCAAGTGCGATGCGCCGCGTCCCGACGTCTTCGTGGTGACCGCCTCGCCGGCCGCTTGGCCTCGCTGCATGGAGCTTGCGGACACCCTGCGGGCCGCAGGCCTTTGCGCCGTGACCGACGCCGACGAGAGAAGCTTGCGGTCCCAGCTCAAGCAGGCGGACCGCGTTTTCGCGCGATTCGCGGCGATCATAGGGGAAGACGAGCTTCCACGCGACGTGGTGCAGCTCCGAGAACTGGATACTGGCAATCAGGTCGAAGTCGGGTTCGGCGAGGTCGCCGGACGGGTCGGGTCGGCTGAGTGAGGTTCTTTTGGGCTGCCTGCTTCCTGGTCACCGCCGCATGGGGGCAGGTTCCCGACGTTCGTATCAAATTCGACCTGATTGGCTCGTACTATAACCTGCCCACCGGTCCCCAGACGTTGAAGCTCTACGATCCGCTGGGCGATGCCAGCGCGGTACAGCTTTCGTTTTCTCTCGAGCCGGGGCTGCGGGCGTTTGTGAGCGAGCGGCTTCAGGCGATTCCGAATGACCCCTCCCGCGACCCGTTTGAGCAGTACTACGTGGAGGACGAAGGAATTTGGAGGCTTGGAAAGCAGTACCTCCCGTTTGGCTCGGGAAGGCTCATCCGGGAGAATGTGCTTGCGGCACGCGGTGAAACGAACCTCCTGTTTGAGAACCTGAACATCGTGGCCGCCATTTGCGATGGGGGACCCGGCGCGCAACGCGGGATTGTGGGCCGAATCGGCAACCGGCTCGGCTTCAGCTTCGCTCTTGGACAGCACTTCGGCATCTCGCCAACCTCTTTGGATGTGGTACGGAACCCCGAGTCGTCACCGGGAGTGGGCCGCGGCTGGAATCAGATGGTCGGCCTGGACGGGTCCAAAAGCAGCGGCCGGTTCCTTACGGAAGGCGAAATCGTGTGGCTGCATGGTCCAGACTCGGCGCAAGACTCCGATCTGGCGATCAGCGACCTGGGCGAGGTTTACCACTTCGACAAGACGCATTCGTTGGAGGCCGGCTGGAGCCGGAGGCTCTCGGACCGGCTCGACGTCTACCGGCTTCTTGTGAACGTACCGATCGACAAGCGGAGCACGATTGTGCCTATGATCCGCTTCCACGACGGACGGCTATTCGACTTTTCGGTCACGGTGCGGGCAAGGTTCTAGGCACAGTTTCTCAACGGCGGCGGTCTACGGTACCCTGTTGCGAAAATGAGCACCGCGCGGCGAGCGTTCGATATGATCCGAGGCTATGTGAACTATGGCTGGGATTCGTTGCGCGGATCTGAGGAATCGGAGGCGGACAAAGAGCTGCGCGAAGCTATTGCGCAACCTTCTCCGACAGTGGCAACACCGACGCACCGAGTTCCCGAACCACCTATTACCATTGATTTAGCCAGAAGACTCTTCGACCTTCAGCCCAATGCCACGAGCCGTCAGATTCAAGAGGCGTACGACAAGTTGAAGTCGGCCGTGGCTCCTGAGAAGTTCGCCGCCGGGACCGAAGCCTACGAGCGTTCCAAGCAGCTGTTGCGTCGCTTGGACTCCGCCAAGCAGGTTCTCCTCGACAACATGGATCCGACGGTGAGACGATTCGAGGGACTGGAAATAGAATGATTCCTAATAGGAGGGCAATTACGTTTAGGTGGTTCGACGTGCCCTACAGTCCCTAGACGCTTATTTTGGCGGCCTTCATCGGAACGCCATTCTGCTCTGGACGCTTCTTGCCGCCATCGGCGTCGGGCTGATGGACTTCCGCGGATCGGCAGGGCTGCTGATCGTTTACGTCGGGCCCGTCGCCTTCGGAGCCTGGTACGGCGGAAAGAGGGTTGGCTCCGTGGTGGCGATCTACTGCGCCACAGCCTGGTTCCTTGCGGTCACGCTCTTTGGAAACGCCTCGGCGCTGGTGCCGGCACAACTGTGGTCTCTGGTCGTGCGGCTGCTGATGTTCTTGGTGATTTCGCACATCATCTCCCGTCTTCGGGAGGCGATGCGGCAGCAGAAAGAGCTGACCGAGTTCATCGTTCACGACCTGCGGTCTCCCATTTCGAGCTCGATTACGGGCCTGCTCACGCTTCAGCAGACTGCCGCCAATCTGGATGAGACGGAATCTGAGATGGTGGCGCTGGCGCTTGTCTCCAACCAGCGCGCGTTGGCCCTGGTGAACTCGATTCTGGACGTGGCCAAGCTGGAGACGGGAAAGATGCCCATCCAGGCGGTCTCCGTGGATCTGGACGGGTTCTGCTCCGACTGCCTCGACCAGGTCACGCTATGGGCGAAGGGTTTGGGCGTGGAGCTGGTGAAAGACGTGCGTGTGGCCAACACGTTTCTCGACCCCGTGTTGACCTCGCGCGTGGTGGTGAACCTCCTTTCCAACGCGCTCAAATTCAGCCCGCACGGCGGAGAGGTTCGGCTTACGGTCCTGGCGAGCGGCCACGCCGGGGTGCGATTCTCAGTGAGCGACAACGGCCCGGGGATTCCGAGCGAGTACGCCAAGACGATTTTCGAACCGTTCGCGCAGGTTGCCGGCACCAAGGGTGGAACCGGCTTGGGACTCACGTTCTGCCGGCTTGCCGTTCAGGCGCAGGGCGGCAAGATTTGGGTGGAGAGCGCCGTCGGCAGGGGCACCACGATGCACTTCACCCTCCACGTCCACGCGGCCAGCAACCCGCAAGCGGTAAGCCCTGTTCCTGCGCCGGCCCAGGAGTAGCGCTGTTAGGGCTAGCTGCCGATCGTGAAGTAGTCGAAGCCGGCTTTTTGGGCGAGATCTTTTCTGTAGAGCCTTCGGCCGTCGAAGAGGATCTTGGACTTCATGCAGGCGCCCAGGCGTTGGAGGTCGATTTGGCGATACTCGTTCCATTCGGTGACGAGGACCAGCACGTCGGCTCCTTCGGCCACGTCGTAAATCGCGTCGACGTACTCGACGTTGGGGAAGAGCTCCCTTACTTTGTCCACGGCGATCGGGTCGTGGGCCCGGACACGGGCTCCTCGGCTGAGCAGGTATTCCAGCATTACCAATGACTTGGCATCGCGGATATCGTCGGTGTTCGGCTTGAACGCCAGGCCCATGAGCGCGACCGTCTTGTTCTTGAGCGTGCCCAGTCGCTTTTCGATGCGTTCCAGGAAGTGGATTGTCTGGCTATCGTTGATCTCGATGACTTCTTGGAGTAGGCGGAAGTCGTAGTCGTACCTCGCGGCTGTTGCGACGAGGCCCTGCACGTCCTTGGGGAAGCAGGAACCGCCCCAACCGAGGCCGGCTTGGAGGAACTGGGCGCCGATGCGCTGGTCGAGGCCCATGCCTTTCGCGACATCGGCGACGTCGGCGCCGCAGGTCTCGGCGATGCGGCTGATCGCGTTGATGAAGGAGATCTTCATCGCGAGGAAGCTGTTGGCGGCGTATTTGATCAGCTCGGCGGAGTTGAGGCTGGTGACGATTGTAGGACGTCCAAGAGACGAGTAGAGCTCGACGAGCTTCTGCGCGGCCTCTTTCTTCTTGGCGCCGATGACGATGCGGTCCGGCTCCATGGTGTCGCGGATAGCCGAGCCCTCACGGAGGAATTCAGGGTTGCTGACCACGTCGAACAGATGGGGAAGAGCTCCGTTGGCGAGGATGATCTCCTCGACCATGTCTCCGGAGCCCACGGGGACTGTGGACTTGTTGACGACCACCGTGTATTGCTTGATGTTCTCGCCGATTTCTTTGGCGACGGCCCGCACGGCGGAGACGTCGGGAGCGCCGTCGGGGCCCGGAGGGGTGCCGACGGCGATAAAGATGATCTCGCTCTGGTGGGTGGCTTCGGCAATCGAATCGGAGACGGTCAGGAATCCGTCTTGAAGCGACTCGCGAAGCATCTCCTCGATGCCCGGCTCATAGATCGTAGGGATTCCCTTGCTAAGCTTATCGATCTTAGCAGGGTCTTTGTCCACGCAAATGACGTCGTTTCCAAGGCGGGCAAGCACGACCCCAGTGACGAGGCCCACATACCCGGTTCCAATGACGGCTATCTTCAAGTCTCAGTGGCTCCTGTAAGCAGACGGGCATCGGTGCACGGCGCTCAACGGTAAAGGATACCAATGGGATTCCGTCTTTTCCGGCAAATTTGAATACATCAGCAAATGTGTGGATTCAAAATCTGGTAAACGACCTGAGCCGTGCCGAACCCGTTTAGTGAGGAAGCGCCGTACTGGGCGGCGGCCTTGGAGGCGTACCAACAGGACCAGCTTATCGAAGCCTGGGACCGAATTGAGCCTCACGGGATCGGCGAAGCGGGAATGCACATCCGCTGGTACCGGCTGATCGAAGCCGAAAAGCTGCTCCGTGACCATAGTGTTTTTACGGAGGTGTCCGACTGGCTGACGCTCGAAACAGTTCCATCTGAGACGCTGGAAGCCGAAAAGTGGCTGGGTGAGCAGGCGATCGAGGTTGCGAACAAGCTCGAAACGCGTTTTAACTGGAAAGGCCGGCCAAAGGTTTTGCTTTCGATTTTGTGCCGAGATTCGGAGACGCCCTGGGCGACCAACCCGCACGGGTACTGGGTGAGCAAAGATCCCCACGACAAAATCTGCCTCCCCTTTTACTTGCTGGAAGACAGCCAAGAGCTGCGGCGAGCGCTCGCGCACGAACTCTCCCATGTGGTCTGCGCCGACCTCAGCGCGGAGCACGCGCCAACTTGGCTTCACGAGGCGATGAGCATGATCGCCGAGGACGCCATGGAGGAGTTCGAGGAGGAGCCGGCGGCCATGCCGAAGAGCTGGCTCAAAGCCGACGCGTTAGAGATGCTTCTGGAGCATGAGAACCCGGACGACGTGGACGAGGTGTTCGAAGGGTATCTGCAGTGTGCTTGGATCGGACGTTATTTGGCGTCGAAAGGCTCGGACGGTCACCTGTCTCGACTGTTGATCGAGCATGCCGACGAGGCGCTGCAGACGAATCTGGGTCGTCTTCTGCGTGGAGAGGATCGGACGGGGTACGCGTTGCGCCGGGTGTATGGCATGAGCGTCAAGCGCCTTTTTATGGAGGCGGAGGCGTGGGCGAACGGTTGACGGACGCGCTGGTGGGAGCGGCAACGTTTTGTTGGTACGCGGGAGAGTAGGGTCCGACCCTGCGCTAGTTAATTGATCCGCTTCGCAGTACCTGAACAGACGCAATTCAGCGGATTTGGTGGGAATACCCCATCCTTGCGATGTCTCTCTTCACCGGATTTACGCGTTGAGGGACCGGAAAGAACCTTCCCGGTTCGTACCTCAGCGACCTCTCCCCCATGGAGCGAGGTTTGGCTCTTGTCGTGGGCCAAGGCGCATATCAAGGAAGGTCTACGGAACGCTCTTCACGCAGAGGCAGGAGGAGGTCAACTGTAGGTCGGCGTCCTTCCAGGCTGTGTGGAACTGGGCGGCGGCTTTCTTGGCTTTGTCCTTTTGACCTAGACCCTCATAAGCCTTCGACAGACCGAAAAGCGCCCAGCCGTTGTTGGGATGGACCTGGAGATCTTTTTCGTAGACTGCCGCTGCCTCTTGGAATTTGCCGACCTTCAGCAGGACTGCCCCTAGGGTATGGCGGGTGGGCTGCATCCAGTCCGGGGGTTCGTTATATGCGAGCTGGTCTTCGGCGTCGACGGCCTGTCTTAGCTGCGCGATCGAGTCGTCGAGCTTATTGTCGGCGAGAAGGAGCTCGCCTTCCATGAGGTGGCGCGCCGTGGCGAGAATGTTCACGGCGTGGTTATTGCCGAACGGGTAGTCCGCGGGGATTCCCTTTGCGCCCTCTTCGAACTGACTTGCCTCCGCCCGGGCCTTTGCAGTGTCGCCCAAGGCTGCGTAGGCGATGGCCCGGTCGGCGTGACGCATGGCTCTGGCGGCGGGGAAGTAGTCGGGGAATTCCGGCATCGCCAGAATCTCATCCCAGCGACCGAAGCGCTTTCGGACTTCGATAGGCATCGCCATATAGCCGTCGACGAACGGGGCGTTGCCTTTGCCGAAATCCGAAGGAATGATCCCAGCGCCGGCATCCATTTCTTTGATGGCTCGCTGACCTTCCCCGCGCATCGTCGCGGCGAAGGCGAGCATCTGGTGGTTGTGAGTCATGTACATGCGGTAGAGACCGGGATTTGAGTTGAGGCGGCGATAGGCGTTGTCTGTAGAGATGGCCTTTTCGTTCGCGACCTCGGCCTTCGCCCAGTTTCCCGTTCGAATGTCGATGTGGGACGGCATATGGACCATGTGCCCGAGACCTGGCTGAAGGTTTCTCAGCTTGTCGGCGGCCGCCAGCGCTCGTCCTGGCGTGGGGGATGCCTCCATCGTGTGAATATAGAGATGGAGGGCCTGTGGGTGGTTGGGATCCATTTTGAGAACCGTTTCCAGTGTCGTCTCAACCTCGGGCGTGATGTCGCGGGGTTGTCCGTCCAGCGACCAGAGATCCCATGGCCGCAGATCCATGAGAGACTCGGCGAAAAGCACACCCACGTCGGGGTCGTTCGGGAAGCTGTGCCAGACGTCTCGCATAGCATCGGCGTAGGCCTTGTCGAGAGTTGAGCGGTCGTCGGGCTGAGGGAAGATGTACCGTTTGGTGGCAGCATCGATAAGGGCTCGCTCGACTGGTTGTAGGCTGGGCTCCAAGCTTCTTGCCTTTGCCAGCGATTCAGTTGCTTCTTTGGCTCGGTCGGGATCGACGATGGGATAGTTGATGTTCGGACCATCGGCGACGGCGATGCCCCAGTAGGCCATCGCGCAGTTGGGATCCAGCGTCGTCGCGTATTTGAACGACTTGACCGCCTCGCCGTGGTTGAAGCCGTTCATCAGCGCGACGCCCTGGTCGAAGTATTTCTGGGCTAGCGGCGATGTGGTTGTAACCGCTCGGTGGTGGTTTCCCAAACCTTCAAACAGCCGTTCGGCGGGCGCAGATTGAGGGGGAAAAGCAAGGGCCAGAGTAACGAGTCCAGCAAACATCATCGCGTGTACTCCTGAAAGTAAGTTGCCATCAATTTATCACGACCGGCTTATCCGATCCGCTCCTACTCTCCTGAGAAAACGGCACTGCCTGAAAGTTCCAATGCCTATAATCTGGTGCGTATGACCACGTATGACGACATCCGCAAGATAGTTTCCAAGCTTCCCGGGGCGATCGAGAGCGAGGAGAGGTTTGGTTACTACGTGGTGAACAAAGGCAAGGAGAAGGGATTTCTCTGGCTTTGGAACGAGCGAATCGATCCTAAGAAGTCTCGCGTCCCGAATCCACGCGTGATCGCGGTGATCGTTCGGAGCCTCACAGAGAAGGACATCATCTTGGGCTCTGACGACGGGACCAAATTCTTTACGGAGCCGCACTACAACGGCTTTCCGGCCGTGCTCGTTCGATTGGATGGAGTCGAACCGGATGATATCGAGGATCTGCTGATCGAGGCGTGGAAGCGCAAGGCTCCGCCCTCCCTCGTGAAGGAGTACGAACAGCTTTAACAGAGCACCGGTACACTTCGGGACATGAAGATTTTCGTGGATACCGGAGACGTCGACGAAGTAAAGAAGGCTGCCGAGTGGGGCATTTTGGACGGGGTGACCACCAACCCTTCTTTGATTGCCAAGACCGGTCACGGCTTCAAGGAAACGGTTCTGAAAATCTGTGCGGCTGTGCCGAACGGCGACGTGAGCGCCGAGGTTGTTGCGACCGACTACGACACGATGCTGAAGGAGGCTTTGGAAGTTAGCTCCTGGTCACACAACATCGTGGTGAAGGTGCCGTTCATCGAGCCAGGCGTGCGGCTGATGTCGACTCTGGCCGACAAAGGGATTCGCGTCAACTGCACTTTGCTTTTCACGGTGACGCAGGCGTTGATCGCCGCGAAGGCCGGTGCGACTTACCTTTCGAACTTTGTTGGACGCGTGGACGACATCTCGGGTGAGGGCATGGTGGCGGTTCGAGAGACCGTCGACATGGTCAACACCTACGGGTTCGACAGCGAGGTCTTGGTGGCGTCGGTGCGAAGTCCTATGCATGTCGTCCAGTCGCTGGACGCGGGCGCCCATGTGGCGACTATGCCGTTCAAGATTATCGAGCAGCTTTTCCATCACCCGCTGACGGACAAGGGTCTCAAGACCTTCTTGGACGACTGGAACAAGGCCGGCCTGCATATCTTAGAGCCGGGCAAGGCGTAAATCTTAGGGAGCCTCAGGCTTTAGGCCGCTCGGCAATCTATGTTTACTCCCTACGACTGGCAAGAGGGCATCGGCAACCGCGCCCAATACATCGAAGGCAAGCTGGCGGCAGGCTCTTCGGTCCTGGCCGTCTCGCTGCCAGAGGGCATTCTCCTCTACACCTGGCGGCGTCAGGCTCGCAAAATTTACGAGGTCTATGACCGATTGATCTTTGCAGGGATAGGTCAGCAGTCGGACGTGGAAGCGATGCGGATGGCGGCGCTGGAGTTCGCCAGCCGCGAGGGTTACAACCGAAGTGACGAGGACGTGACGATCCAGCGGGTCGCGACAGCCATGAGCGCGCCTTTGAAGCGGGCTTTCGGTGACTTCTCGACCGCTCCGCTGGTGGCTCGGTCTCTTTTTGCCGAGGTTGGGGCGTCTGTCGAGGACGACTTGTACTACGTTTTGGATTACGACGGCGACTACGCGATGTCTCGCCGGCGTGCGGCCGTAGGTGGGACCCTGGAGGTTGGAACGGACCTCGAGGCGCAGCTCGATTCGTTCTCGGAGACCTCGGTGGAGGCTGCGGTGGAGGCTTTACGTTCGGTTTGGCTCAAGGGCGTGGATCCGGAGGGACATAAGCCGGAGAGCGAGGTCTTTGAAGGATTGAAGGCGGAGGCGGTGCTTTTGGAGCGTTCGGACGCCCATGAGAACCGGTTCCGGTTGTTGACCCCGGAAGAGTTCTGATGTAGCGGCTGGAAGGCTCTTGCATTGGAAGTCAAGGAGATGCATCGGACTTTCGCGTTGATGAATCGGAGCCCCCTCTCCCGGTTCGCAAGCTCACCGACCTCTCCCCCGGAGTGGCGAGGTGATGGCATTGGGTGGAGCCGAGGGTCGCGACCAGTAGCGTGAAGTGGCTTCTTGCGTCGTGGCTACTTTAGCGGACCGGCGTGATCTCGATGGCTCGCAAGGTCTGTGACGTCACTTCGGGCAGTGTGTCATTGATGAAGGCTCCGGCGGCGGCTTCGCTGCCGGCTAGGTACTTGAGCTTGTTGGCCGTGCGGTACGGCGGGTAGATCTCTACGTGGAACCAATTGAACTCGTAGCCGGGGATCGCCGGCTGCTGGTGGAGGCCCATCACGTAGGGCATCGAGAATCCGAACAGGCCGTCGAGCTTTCGTGTGACGGTAAGGAGCGCTTCGGCGAGGTCGTCCAGGTCGAAGCCATCCATTTTGGCGAGGCTTGATATGTGGCGCTTCGGAGCGACGTAGGTCTCGTAGGGGTACCGCGCGAAGAACGGGATGAAGGCGATGAAATGGTCGTTTTCGTGGACAACGGTCCTCGTTTCGGCGAGCACAGACTCCATGAGTGGGCGTCCGATCCGCTCAAAGTGGCTGCGTTCGACGCCGAGCTCGATCTTCGGCGTGGGGGGAATGAACGGATAGGCGTAGATCTGGCCGTGCGGGTGTGCGAGTGTGACCCCGATTTCTTTGCCCTTGTTTTCGAAGATGAAGACGTACTCGACATCTTCTCGTGCGCTCAAGTCGATGTACCGGTCCTTCCAGACCCGTGTCAGCTTCCTCGCTTGGGAGTAAGGCATGGTGGCGAAGGAGGAGTTGTGGACTTGCGAGTAGCAGACGACCTCGCATACACCCGCGCTTGGGCGTACAGGGGTCAGGCTTGTTCCAGCGACTTCGGGGTGCGGCGGGTGCGGCGAGAGGGAAGGGAATTTGTTTTCGAAGACAGCGATGTCGTAGTGATCCCGCGGGACTTCAGTGGGGAAGCCGCCAGGTTGGGTTGGGCAGAGCGGACAGTAGTCGTCGGGGGGCAGAAACGTCCTGTCCTGGCGGTGCGTCGCCGTGATCACCCACTGGTCGAGAAACGGGTGGTAACGAAGCTCGGACATCGGCACGCTTGTTGTACCAAATGTCGGCGGGGCAGCGTTTCCGTGAAATTTCTATATACGCATATCAGTCTACTATTTTTGTGTTATAATGGTAGACATGGAAAGGGCGATCTCCCCGCAAATCGATTCTCAGGCGATTGAAGTGTTGCAGTTCATGGCGCGAAACGTTCAGGGCCGGCCGATGATCTATGGTCTTCTGGTGAGCGATATCGAGCGGTGGCGGGAGATTCCTGCGGTAGAGAAGCCGAGGGTGTTCGAGCGGGACGTACGCCGGTTCGCGGCGGCTT
>DASZPA010000121.1:0-1853 GCA_035550555.1 Fimbriimonas sp. | reverse complement strand
GTGATCGTCGGCTTCGCGCTGTCGTGCTTCGGGATCCTGCTCTTCCTCTGGGTCACCTTCGGCGGGCCGACGCCGTTCAAGGCGAAGCCGTACCAGATCAAGGTTCCGTTCAGCGAGGCGACGCAGCTCGCCGAACAGTCGGACGTGCGGATCTCCGGCGTCAACGTCGGCAAAGTCCAGAGCATCGCCTTGGCGGAGAACGGCAAGCAGGCGCTGGCAACCGTCGACATCGACGACAAGTACGCGCCGCTGCCGGAGTCGACGCGGGCGATCCTGCGGACCAAGACCCTGCTCGGCGAGACCTACATCGAACTTACGCCGGGCAACCGCGACGGGCCGCAGCTCGCCGACGGCGGCACCGTGCCCGAGGCCAACGTCGCCCAGTCGGTCCAGCTCGACGAGATCTTCCGCACCTTCGACCCGAAGACGCGCAGGGCGTTCCAGACCTGGATGCAGGAAGGTGCCGTCGCGATCAACGGTCAGGGGCAGGCGCTCTCCTACGCGATTGGCGAGTTCGAACCGACCTTCACCGAACTGGACAAGCTGTTCCGGGTCCTCGACACCCAGCGGGTCGCGGTCTCCCAGCTGTTCCGCAATGGCGCCACGACCTTCAGCGCCCTGCGCGGGCGACAGGGGGAGCTGTCGAGCCTGATCAAGAGCTCCAACGACGTCTTCCAGACGACGGCTCAGCGCAACCACGACATCGAAGCGCTGTTCCTCGCCTTCCCGACCTTCCTCGACGAGTCGAAGCTGACCCTGAACCGCCTGAAGACGTTCTCGGTCGAGGCCGACCCGCTGATGAAGCAGCTGGTCCCGGTCGCCGAACAGCTCTCGCCGACGCTGGTCGCCTTCGGCAAGCTGGCGCCCGAATCGAAGGGCTTCTTCGAAGGCCTGATCCCGGTGATCGATCGCTCGACCACCGGCTTCCCGGCGCTGCGCAAGATCTTCCGCGACGAGTTCCCGCCGCTACTGCGTGCGCTCGATCCCTTCATCCGCAACCTCAACCCGCTGCTAACCGGGCTGAAGCTCTACAAAAACGAGGTCACCAGCTTCTTCGGCAATATCGCGGCCGCCAGCAACGCTTTCTTGACGGAAACGCTTAACGGACCCGGCGAAATTCATCCGCACTACCTCCGTGTGCTTGGGCCCTTGAATCCGGAAACCTTGGCGACCTATCCGAGCCGTCTGACGATCAATCGCAACAGCGCCTACAGGCCTCCTAAATGGGCAGAAGGTCTAGTCAGCGGTCTGCCGTCCTTCGGCGTAGCGCAGTGCACCGCTGGAATCGCGGCGACCTTGGATCCTGAAACCCCGAAAGATCCAGCCTTCCAAGAACGGGTCAAGCAGCGAAATGAAACCGAAGACTTCAGTTCTCAGAAAATTCTCGAAGAGTCCGAAAGCCTCTTCGAACGGATCAAGCAGTTCGCCTTCGCCGGTCCGAGCAATACGGCTGAAGTCCCCGCTCCCGCCTGCAAGCAGCAGTCGCCGGTCAAGTCGATCTACGGCAGCGGCGAATCCACGCTGTACCAGCACACGTTCGAACAGACCGGTCGATAGCTCTCACGTCCCTGACCTACTGTCAAGCCGTATCCGTTCGGGCTTGACAACATGCAGTTGAGTCATTGGCAATTGACTGGAAAGTTCTCCGTAGGCTCAATACGACGCTGAACGGAGGCGGTAATGGATACTCGCGTGAATCGAGTCGCCTATATGTGGGCGGCGGTCGGCTGTGTAGCGTTGCTGATCATGCTTGTTGGTGCGTTGTCTCGACCCTCTCAGGCGCAAGCCAGCAACTTCTGCTGGAACGCAACCCTTGGTCCGCTTAACGGCGGGGGAGACAAATGCTGGGGTCC
>DASZPA010000120.1:0-17935 GCA_035550555.1 Fimbriimonas sp. | reverse complement strand
CTTGCTCCCCAAATGGGTTCACGGTGGCATTCCACACCAACTTCAGCTCAACCGACTACATCTACTCCCTCGATCTAAGAGCACCGCAGTTCTCCGCCGGCTATGCAACTGCTCCCTCCGGGACTACCTTTGGCCGCCCATCTTTTGCTCCAGATGGCAACTCGATCTACTTTGCTGCAACGTCTAGCGCCACAAGCGCAATTGAAAACCAGATCATTAGCTCTCCGTCGAGCCTCCACGCCGTAGCCTCCTATCCGGCTGCTTCTGAGAGCATTTACGACGTTTCCTGCTCACCCTACTTTGCGGCAAAGACGTTCATCGGGGCGGGTGGATTGATGAGTTCGGCGGCCGGCTTCCTGTGGACACAACGAGGAGACGGCTTTGGTAGCTTTGCCTCCTTCTCAGCAACTACTCCAAGCAAGCTCACGATTACTCAGCAGAACTCGGGAGGATCTGGCGGAGCCCTCGTCTACTTAGCTAAAGCCGATGTTATCACCAAGATCGTCTACACGAACGACTACTTTGGCGCCTACTCAGGAATCGCTTCAACGGGGTCACAAGCCCTGATTTCCGTAAGTGCGACAACGGGCCAGATCGACACTGTGGCTCCCTTGACCGAGCCGGGGCTGCAGCGATTATCGCGAGGCGGTACGTCGTACGAGGGCCGTTTCACAGCCGTCTACGATGCTCACGGCAAGAACTTAGCTCGCTCAGGCGCGAGCCACATCGAACTCGACCCGAAGACTGGCGCTGTGACCTCCTGGCGATAAACTCTCTCCGTGAGAACCCACGTTGCGCTCGTACGAGGCATTAACGTCGGCGGGAACAACCTCGTCAAGATGGCTGACCTACGTCAGTTTTTGGTCGACATCGGGCTCAAGGACCCGGCAACCTTGCTTCAGAGTGGAAACATGGTGTTTACCTGCGAGAGTTCTTGCACCGATCTTGAAGGACTCTTGGAGACCGAGTCGCAGAAGCGCCTTGGCCTGAGCGCTTCCTACATGGTCCGGACCGTCGAAGAGTGGGACAAGCTGATCGCTGCCAACCCATTTCCCGAGGAGGCGGAGAAGGATCCCAGTCACCTGGTGGTCGTTTTCAGTAAGAAGGCGCCTGAAGCGCATGTGATCGAAGCAGTGCAAGCCGCCTGCGTCGGGCCCGAGGTGCTTCGAATCGCCCATGGCCACCTCTTCGTCTACTACCCGGAAGGAATCGGCGAATCGAAGCTAATGAAGGCACCAGGCTGGAACAAGTCCGGCGCTCTGGGCACCGGACGGAACTGGAACACGGTCCTCAAGCTCGCAGCGCTCGCTAGGGATTAAGTTTGCAAGTTTGGGCAAATATATACTTGACTAACCCAAGCTTGGAAGTGTACGATTGGTAGCCGAGACCTTAATGGGCGAATCCGCGTACGTCGCGGTTGATGACGGAAGCGGGCGCATCGTTTGGGAATGCGTTCAAATGCCGATTTACAACTGGGGACACGCGGGCCATAGCCTGCCAGCGTTCGACTATGCCTGCGGTTATTGCGGAAGGGAGGTTTCTTCCGACTTTGGCTACATGGCTGGTCATCAGGGCAACCACAACGATAAGCGATACATTTACATCTGCCCGCGTTGCGAGAAGCCGACGCTTAGAAGCTCGATCGGGCCCAACGTGTACAGCCCGCGACCGTTACCTGGTGAATCGGTACAGCGTGTACCGGACCCAATCAACACGGTTTACGAAGAGGCGCGACGTGCCTACCAAGCAGAAAGCTATAACGGAACCGTCTTGCTGTGCAGGAAGATCATCGTTCATCTAGGGCATGAGCTGGGCGCTGGGAAGAAGACTTTCAATGAGACGATCACTTGGTTGGACACTGAGCGCTACATTCCGAAAGGTGGCAAGCGATGGGTAGATCACATCCGCGAGAAGGGCAACGAGACGACGCACGAAATAACGCCCATGAGCCCAGGCGAGGCCCAGGAAGTGCTCGACTTCACCCTGATGTTGCTCAAGAATATCTATGACTATCCTGGTCGGATTCTGGCAACAAACCCTTAGAAATGGCCTAAGGGATAATCTAAGGCTTAATGAAGCCTTGTGTCCCCATTGAATTACCACCTGACCAGATTGACTGGAAGCGCTTAGTACCGTTTATTGGTGCTGCCCGTGAAGAAGTCGGGCGTTATGATGGACTTCTTGCCAGCATGATCAACGCGGAGGTTCTTCTCTCCCCGCTATTGATGAATGAAGCTGTGCTGTCGTCAAAGATGGAAGGAACCGTAACGACTTTACAGGAAGTTCTTAGATTTGACGCAGATGAAGCCGAACCAATCCCTGAGGAGCAGCGGAACAACTTTTACGAGGTTCTAAATTATCGGAAGGCGATGAATCTGGCCAAGGGTGAACTTCAGGTCAATTCTATTACTTTGGGGTTTGTGCGACGTTTACATCATGTCTTAATGCAGGGGGTGAGAGGGCAAGACAAGTCTCCCGGGGCGTTCAGAACTGTTCAGAACCATATAGGGAGGCCAAAGTCTTCTCTTGAAGAAGCGCGGTTTGTCCCTCCTTCTCCATTGATCATCCAAACCTGTTTAGAGAACTTGGAGCAGTACATGGGATCTGAAGAGATGGATCCATTAGTGCAAGCGGCGATCATGCATGCGCAGTTTGAGATCATCCACCCTTTTATGGACGGAAATGGGAGAGTCGGGCGAATTCTGATTCCTCTAATTATCTATAACAAGAGGCTTCTGTCTTCGCCTGTGTTCTATTTCAGCTCATACCTTGAGCACAAGCAAGACGAATACAACGACCGACTGCTTTACATCACCGAACATGGTGATTGGAATGGTTGGATCGAATTCTTTCTGGTAGGAGTTACTGCCCAAGCAACGGCAAATTCAAAGAAAGTGAAGCGGATTATGGATCTGTATTCAGACTTGAAAGTGAAGTGCGCCGACATCACGCACTCACAATTTGTTATCCGAGCGCTAGATGCAATCTTTATGCAGGGATTCTTCACGTCTTCGAGGTTTGCATCTGTTTCGGGAATTCCTAAGCAGAGCGCAAGCAGAATTCTCTCCGCGCTTCAGGATGCCGGTCTGATTGCCATGATGCGTCCAGGCAGCGGTAGACGTGCGGCTCTGTACATGTTCGGCGACCTTTTGCGGATTGCTGACGAACCAGATTTTTCGTAACGCGCGTGATGCAAGATGCGATTTGTGTATCACAAATCAATGTTTTTGATACACAAGATTGCTTGTTGATCACAGATGCGACGCAAGGTGCAGTCGTGATTCGTGGAAGTCTTTAGCCTGCTACAGGTCACCGCGAGTTATGTCAAACAGGTTCATTTGCCCCGAGTTTTCTTGTACTCGGCTTCGCGCTTTTCGAGTTCGCTTTTTGGAACCTTGAGGATCTCTTTCAAATTCGCTTCGAATTTCTGGAACTCCGGGGTCTTTTCGCTTTCCGCGTCCTTGCCTTTTCCTTTCCGGGCCATATCTCAGTCTAGCCTCTAACCGCGTCCTAACCGGCGGCCAATTCCTTGCCGATGAGGCTGTTGTACGTCAGACGTCGGCCAACGATCTGATTTAGAACCGTCGCGAACCTCTCGCCCGGATCGGTCTTTCGCTCGTTGAATCGGAACGTGTATTCGTCAAGGTAGCGGTGAAGGTGGAAGGGCTCAACGCTCACATAGGTTCCGCGCACCGTGCGCTTCAGAAGCGACCAGAAGTTTTCGAGCCCGTTGGTGTGGACTTGACCGCGAACATATTCGAACGAATGGTCAACGATCTGATGCGTGTACCACTGGTCTAGGTGCCTGTAGCCGCCGTGAGCGTCCGCGTAGAGATTGGAGCCCTTCAAGACGTTCGCCTTGACCAACGGGTGAAGCGTTGATTGGTAGGTGTTGGCGATGATCTGTACTTTGATGTTGCCGCCTCGCTCCAACATGCCCATAACGACGGTTTTGTCAGTGAAGCCTTTCGCCGTGATCTTCCGAGCCCGGACGTGCTTGTGCATGTTCTTGGACAATCCGCCAAGGCCCGTTTCGTCAACCTCTACATCGTCGCACAGCTTGTCAAACGAACCGTTCTTCATCGCAAGCCGAATCCTGTGGTTCATGAACCATGCAGTCTTTTGTGTGACCTTCAGGTCTCTCGCCAGTTCGCAAGAGCTAATGCCGTTCTTGCAGTCCGTAATGAGCCAAACAGCAATGAGCCACTTGTCTAGGCCGATGGGAGAATCTTCGAAAATCGTTCCGACCTTCACCGAGAACTGGCGCTTGCAAGACTTGCACTTCCAGCGCATTTGGTTCGCGAGGAACCAATGCTCGATTCCTCCGCACTCAGGGCACGGAACCTTACCGTCCGGCCAACGAAGGTTGGTCAGATATTCATGGGCCTTCTCTTTGCTATCGAACATTCGAGTCGCTTGGAGAAGGCTTTCCGGGTTGATGATTCCGTGCATAGCGAATTCATCATACCGGAATTTTGGTTAGTCAAGTATATATTTGCCCAAGTTTGCAAGTGAGAGGTTTCCGCCTTAACAACTTGAAAACTTGAAAACTTGAAAACTCTCTCCCTATCCACCCGCCATCAACGCCTTCTGATCGGCCTCGTACTTGGCGATTGTGGCTGGGGTTATAGTCTGCGCTGGGAAGAAGATCTGCTTGGAGGCTGGGATCCCGGACTTGTCGCCTTTCAGGATCTGCGCCATTAGCTGGACTGCCTTCTGACCGAACATGTACGGCTGCTGAACGACCGTCGCGTCGATGAAGCCGTCCTTCAGGCCCTGGATCGTGTCGGGATCGCCGTCGAAGCAAACGATCTTGATCTTCCCTTCCCTCTTCGCATCCTTGACGGCGCTGAGGATCATGGGTCCGTTGTAGCTCCATAGGCCCACAAGGCAGTTGACCTCTGGGTGGCCCACGAGCGTGTCGGAGACGTTCTGTTTTGCTCTGGTGTGATCCGCGTCGTCGGTTCGAACGTCGACGATCTTGACGTTCGAGCCTTTCAGAGCATCCTGGACACCCTCCAGCCTCTCTTTGGCGTTCTGCGCGTCTTTCTTCCCGACAAAGACCATGATGTTGCCGCCACCTGGGATGGCTTTCTTGATGGCTTCACCCGCCAGCTTCCCGGCGTCGACGTTGTTGGTTCCGATGTAGCAGGTCCGGTCGCTGTTCGGGGCGTCGCTGTCTTGAGTGATGACCACAATCCCTTTCTTCACAAGATCGTTGATGAGGGGCGTCTCGTCGTCCGGTTTGACCGGGCTGATGGCTATCGCCTTGACGCCTCGAGAGACCAAGTCGTTGACGTCCTTCGTTTGATCGTCGACCTGACCGTCCGCAGGCTCTTTGAAGTCGACCGTGATGCCGGGCGTGTCCTTCTGGGCCTTTTCCGTACCCGCTTTTGCCAGGTTCCAGTAGTCCGAAATGTTGTTCGTTTCGAACGCAACCTCGACCGAACCGCCCGAATCGGTCTTCTTGTCCGCGGATGCCGTCGAAGTGGAGCCCGTGGACGAGGAACTATCCGAGTTGGAGTTGCAGCCTCCGACGAACGCCATTACGATTCCCATTGCCAACACCGGCAAAAAGCTCTTTCTCATCATCTCTCTTTTAAGCGCCTCGGCGCGTTTTCCTCCCAGAAACGGTTTTCGGCCACGCCGAAACGACCGCCTATTGTAACGCCTTTCAGGCTCAAGCATGCGTCAATTGGCTAACCTATCGAGCATGCGCGTTTTGATCATGACCGATATGGAAGGCGTCAGCGGCATCGTCGTCTGGAACCAGGTAAACGGCGGCGACCCGATGTATGAGGAAGGCCGGCGACTCTACACGGAGGAGATCAACGCGGCAGTGAGGGGCGCCAAGGCGGCGGGCGCCACCGAGATCGTGGTCGTGGACTGCCACGGCGCCGGTGGGGGCTGGACCTTCAATTCGCTAGTTCCCGAACTGCTCGATCCCGATTGCGAGTGGGTAGCCCACCATCCGTGGTCTCGCTATACGGAGCTGCTGGAGCAGGGGTGCGATGCGTGCCTGCTGGTGGGGATGCACGCGCGAGCCGCGACTCCCGACGGAGTCCTCTGCCACACGATCTCCACAACCTCATGGCGCCATCTGCGATTCAACGAAACCTACGTCGGGGAGGTTGGGATCAACGCCGCTCTTTGCGGTCACTTCGGCTGTCCATGCGTTTTGGTTACCGGAGACGAGGCGACCTGCCGCGAGTCGAAGGCTCTGCTGGGCGATGGCTTGACCACGGTCGCGGTGAAGAAGGGGCTCAGCCGCTATTCGGCCCGGCAGATCCCTCCAGTCCGCGCCAGAAAAATGATCGAGGAGGGTGCGAAGCTTGCGCTGGAGAACCGGAGCGCGGTCCAGCCGTATGTACCGGGCAAGCCGACGAGCATTACGGTCGAGCTGGGAACGGTCGACCACGGGTTGGCTTTCAAAGGGAAGTCCGGAGTCGAATTCCTGGACCCGCTGACCTTGGTCAGCAGGGGCCAGGATTGGATGACGGCCTGGAACCAAATCTGGGGCTGGTCGGTTTAGCGGATATATTAAGGTCAAACGTAGCCGCGACGTCAACGCCGACTTGCCTAAGCTGGCTGCATCTTTGTGTACGACGGCTCCGGCAGCGGCTTGAGGCCAGCCTCGATCTCTGCCCGGCGGCTGCTGAGGAAGGGCGGAATCGAGATCCTCTCGCCCAGGTGGTTCATGTCCTCGTCCACATGCATGCCGGGACCGTCAGTGGCGATCTCGAACAACACTCCTCCCGGCTCTCGGAAGTAGAGCGAATGGAAGTAGTACCGGTCCACAAATCCGGACGTATGCAGGCCGGCCTCTTCGATCTTCTTTTGCAGTTGGGTCATGTGCTCGTCGTCCCTTGCGCGGAAGGCGACATGGTGAACCCCGCCGGCGCCCGGATGGCCCAGACGCCGCGCAGAGTCCTCGGTCACTTTGAGGCGAGCGATCGAGGAGTCGGTCCGAACCTCAAAGACGCCCTGGCTCGTCTGCTCGAAGCCCAGAAGCTGTTCCAACACCGCGACCGTTCCGTGATAGTTGCGGCTATCCAGATCCACTCCGAGGATTCCGTTCAGCGCGTGCTCGGCATCGACGCTGCCCGTCCATGGCACGGTCGTGCCCGGCAGGCCGTCGTCGGCAACCAGCGCCAATCGCTGACCCTCCGGGTCCGCAAATAGGATTCGATCCTCCTGTCGCTCCACATAGACCTCCTCGCTCTTGAGACGATGCTCCCAGAAATCCAAGGAGCTCCTCTTGGCGCGGAAAGAGGTCAACGACACCGTCGCGGGACCAGGCTGATTGGCGCTGACATTCGGCCAGTCGAAGAAGGTGAAATCGGTGCCCGGCGAAGCCACAGAGTCGGCATAGAACAGGTGGTATGCCTTCACGTCATCCTGGTTGATGCTCTTCTTGACGAGCCGCAGACCGAGGGTGCCGGTGTAGAAGGCCAGGTTGCCGGCAATCTTCGCGCTGATCGCCGTGACGTGATGAATGCCGAGAACGCTCATGGATTGTTCTACGACGAGAGTTCGTAGATGAAAGGCGTGAATGATCCCCATGCCAATGCCAGGGTTTATTCGGCCGGTGCGCCGATCGAGTCGGCCAAAGGAGCCGTCATCGCGCTCCATGGAAGAGGCGCTGCCGCGGCTTCCATGCTGGAGCTCGCATCCGCTTTGGCCGGGGATCGGTTGGCATGCCTGGCGCCAGAGGCAGGGGCCAACACTTGGTACCCACATTCGTTCCTTAAACCGGCCGAGCAGAACGAGCCATGGCTCTCTTCCGCCATCGCATGCGTCCGCCGGACCTTGGCGATGGTCATCGGCGGCGGGGTTTCTGCCGACCGCATCGCTCTGATCGGCTTCTCGCAGGGAGCTTGTCTGGCATCCGAGTTCGTGGTACGGAACCCCGGCCGCTTTGGCGCGCTGATGGCTTTAAGCGGCGGAGTGATTGGCCCGCCAGGCACGACTTGGGAAGTCGACGGAGACCTTGAGGGCACGCCCATTCGTCGGTCTCGCGACGCCGGTTTCCATTCTGGCTTTTGTTCCGAGCGCCTTTTGAATATCCACATCAGGGGAAAGGATTGGTGTATGGAGTTCTGGACTAGCTTGAGTTCCGCGCGAGAAACTCGCCCGGCGTAGACCCAGCGTTTGCTGCTCCACAGGATTCTGGTGGGGGACTTCCAAGGGACATATCTCGTATTCGACGAAGAAAGGCGTATTCTGGAGCATCATGCATCCGGACATAGAGACCCGCTTCGAAAACTTGGAGATACGCCGCCAGTCGATCGTTGGCCGCGTGAGGGACCTGCCCCCGGATCGAAGAACTGCCAAGGCGAATAACAAGGGATTTTCGCCGGTCGAGGTCATCATGCATCTGGCCCTCGCGGAACAAGGCAACGTGGAGATGATGCGAAAGGCGCCCCCTTCGAGCCTCAAGGGCAAGAAGCCGCACGTAACCTCTTTTTTCAACAAGATTGTGAATGCCATGCAGAGGCCCGATCATCCGGTTCGGTCGACACCCGGTATGACGCCGCGCGGCGACGTTACCCTTGAAAAAGCCGAGAGGCTGTGGGAACAGTCTCGCACTGAAACGAGGAAGTACCTGGAGACGGTGCCGGGCCTCCGTGAGCCATTCATCCGATTCAACCTGCTCATGGGATTGGCCTCGGTGAACGACTATCTCACCTTGCTGGAAGCACACATGACCTATCACGAGCAGCGTTTCCCAGCCGTGTAGCGGGGTTTTGGTTTCCGTTCCGTTAAGACACTTGCGCCTTTGCTTCGGATGGGGTAGGATACATTTGTCTACATAAAACGGACAATGAGGTTAAGATGAGAATTCAAGATTATATGGCTGATGCCTCGAGGAAGGCGGCTGCCGAGATGTTTCGCTATGCCAAGTCGGTCCCTTCCGACAAGCTGGACTGGTCGCCTCTGGACAACGGTCGCTCGGTGATCAGTCAGGCCCGTGAGCTCGCCATGACGCCGACTTGGGCTTACGATACGATCGCTGGCGGAAGCGAGATGAACGAGGAAGCTTTCGCCGCGCAAAAGGCGGAAATGGACGGGTGGACCACAGTCGAGCAGTGTGAGGAGCAGTTCAACACTCGCTTCGCGAAGGTCGAGGAGCTGTTCAAGGGCCTCTCCGACGAGCGCCTCTCAGAGACCAAGTGGCTGCCCTACGACGGCGGCCGGGACTTTACGGTCTTGGAAATGATGGACTACCCGCGTTGGAACGCGAACTACCATCTCGGTCAGATTGCCTACATCCAAACGCTGTACGGCGACAAGGAGATGCACTAGGCACGGCGAGACTTGGGAGTCCGCGGCTCCCAAGAATGCCTCACGAAATGCCTTTCTTCCTCGCACGATTTTGGGCTCGATTGAGTTTCTTTTGACCGGGAGCGCCTTGGCGGAAGGAGGTGACGGGGTCAAAGCCCTTTTGTGTGAGGACAACCTGATCCCCGCCAGTCGTCGGTTCTGACCTTTCGATATTAGTCAGCACGTTCGACAAATAAACTGATATCTCTTGAAAGGCTGTGAACGGATCCATCACGCTGATGAAGCCGCTGTCCGCCAGTCGAGGGTTTTTCCAGACAGTGATCGGACTGCTGGGATCGTTCCGCCAGCGATAGCGAGGCTCGCCGCGAACGAGGAGGATCGGCGATTGGAAGTGGATATGCAGGGCCGCTGACACTCGAAACTTCGAAAGCCGTTCGGCTATTTGCGAGAAGGCCCTGGACGTGAAGTCCCGCATCCATCGGCTTTCGGAACCGTCAAGGAACGCCTTAAAACTTTGCTCTTCTCTTTCGGAAAGATTGCGCATTCGGGCACGCCGATCGTACTCCGCGCGCGCCCATTCCATAGCTTGAGCGACCGTGAACAGCCTTGGCGGCACGTCGGAGTCGTTTGCTCTGTTCTGGAGGATGACGACATAAGCCTTGCCGCACATCAAAAAGGAGGGCGCCGTCCAAATTCAACACATCCCAAGACGTGGGAAGAGAGCGAACGTGATTGACCAAACTCTGGCTTGGAAAAACATTCGCCGGAACGTCGAGCCGTTCCGGCTTGCGGACATACAACAGCCCGGAATCCATCATCTGATGCATCACCGAGTCGTAGTAGTCGCGAAAGGGCGAGACGATCCTCACAAAGTGTCCAAGATCCTCAAGTAGGTGTCGTAGCGGGAGCGGGACAGCGACCTGCTCGCAACGGCCTCTTTGACGGCGCAGTGAGGCTCGTGCGTGTGGCTGCAGTCGCGAAACTTACACCTTCCGACACTCGAGAACTCGGGGAAGTACCACGGTAGGTCTTCTTGGCGAAGCTGCCAGAGGCCAAACGAGCGGATGCCGGGCGTGTCGATGACCCGCAGGTCACCCAGGTCGAGGAGGGAAGAGCTGGTGGTCGTGTGCGTACCCCGTCCATATCCTTCGCTGACATCGCCAACTTTGAGGTTGAGATCGGGTTTGAGGGCGTTAATAAGCGACGACTTTCCGACGCCGCTGTGTCCGACAAAGGCCGAAAGCTGCCCGGTCAGGCAAGAGCGAAGGTCCGACATACCCTCCCTCTTGGCGGCGGCGCATCGGATCACGGGCACTCCGAGCGCCTCGTAGGGTCGCAACTTCGCGAGCTCCTCTTCGAGCTCATCGCCACTCAGGAGGTCCAGTTTGTTTACGGCAAGTACCGCACGGCACCCGCCTCGTTGGATGGCGATCAAGTACCGGTCGATAATCCGCGGGTGAAGCGGCGGCGAAACGATCGAGGTCACTACGACCACTGTATCGATGTTCGCGGCGATCACCCGTTCTTTCGCTTGGACGTGGACGTCGGGACGGGAGAGCTTGGTGCGCCGCTGACCCACAGCCACGATGAACTCCTTGTCTGATCGGGTCTCAACGACCCCTTCGTCGCCGACCGCCACGTCGACTTTGCCCTCGCTTCCGAGCTCGGGTGCGAAGAAGCACTCCTTCGTTTCCTCGTCGACGAGCACGACGGCAGTCTTTCGATTCACCTCGATGACCAGGCCAGTCTTTCCGGCATGCCGTGTCGGAAGCGACGCTACGTGCGTTTCATACTGGACGATTCTCCAAAGGTAGTCGTCCATGCCGGGCGCTCGATTGCGAATCGGCAGGTCCTCTTCTTCCATGTCGATATAGCTTCGCGCTGGCCTCTTGACGGAGCTCTTGCGGAGCTGAGACGCGCGCTTCATGAGCTTGGCGCGCTCGTTACGATCAAGTGAGGCCAAATAGCCGGCCAGCTTCTTCTTCTCTTCGGATGTCATTGGTTTCGTGCAGACGGACGGGCGCCAAAAAGGGCGCGGTGAAGAGTCAGATCGCGCCTCGCACGAAAACGAACTTATCGGATGAGCTTCGCGGAGGCAGCGTGGATGGTGGGTTGGGATTGCGTCACGTTCATTTGCCTCCTGAGATAGATTCGTCGCAGCACTGCTGCAACAAGGATAGTACCATGGGTTTTGTGGGTGGAGGGCACAATTCCCTAATCCGCGTCGTTCGCGGCTCGGTTCTGGATCAGGATGTGGACGCCGTCGTAAACGCCGCCAACACACGCATGCGTGGCGGCGGGGGAATCGATGGGCGTGTTCACCAGCTTGCCGGACCGAAGCTCTTGCAAGAGCTCCAACGGGTTGCTCCCCACGGCGCCGAGACGGCCGAGGTGGTGGTTACTCCCGGCTTCCAGCTCAAGCAGTCCTACATCTTTCACGTTGCAGGACCAGTGTGGAGGGGCGGGACGAACTCGGAAGAGCAGCTCTTGACGAGCGCCTACCGGAACTGCGTTCTGAAAGCCCGTGACATGAGGCTCGAGTCCCTGGCGTTCTGCTCGCTTTCCACCGGCGCCTTTGGATATCCGCTCGAACAAGCCGCGCCGGTCGCCCTGGACGCTGTTTCCGAGGCGTTGGAAGGCTCTGCCAACCTTTCGGTAACTTTCGCAATGTTTGGACAGGCGGAATTCCAGATTTTTTGCGAGGCGTTTCAGCCTTCCAATGGTTAAGGCGGTTGCTATAATGGAAGCGCCTTCGGGAGGAAGGCGCCGGGCTCGCGGAAAGGGCATCCCACCTCCTCACACCATTCAGACAATCGGCGACCTACGTGCCGCCTGATCGCGAGCCACAGGCGACAGCATGGAGGTTGAAATGGTTACGTCGGAAGTCCGGCAGGACTTGCACACACTTCGCCGTCGGGCGAAGGAGATCGCGCGCAAGGCGCGAGATGGGGACTTGAAGTCCCTGGAATTTCTTTCCACGCACGCTCCCGCTGTCAAGCCCGGAAGTCTGGCCGTGGCACAACTGGCAGTCGCTCGATCGCTGAGATTCGAAAGCTGGGCCAGGCTCAAGAAGTCAATGGAGCCTGAGGAGCTTAAGCGCCTCTTTCGCGCGGTCGGTGACGGACAGGTCCAGACCGCGAGAGAGATCCTTCGCGATTTCCCTCACTTCGCAAGAGCGACTGACGAGCATGGACAGACATTGCTGGTCGCGGGAGTCTATTCGAACGACGCCAAAATGGCCCAGATGTTGGTGCGGAACGGCGCTCCGGCCGGCAACACGATCGAAAGCTCGGCGCATACTGCCATGTCTTGGGCGGTGACCATCTCCAGCCTGGAGTACGCGCGCGGCCTGTCGTTGGCAGGGCTCACTCCGGACCTCTTTTGCGCCGCAGGGCTGGGGGATTTGCGACGCGTCCGCGAGTTCTGGTCGGACGGTCATTTGCAGCCGAACCCTTCCCGAACTGGTAGCAGCCGAATCGGCCCAGGTGGCGAGAGGCTCCCGAGGCCACCCGCCGACGACGCAGACCAAGTGTCGGACGCACTTTATATCGCATGTCGCCAAGGGCATGGCGACGTCGCCGGCTTTCTGCTCGAGCATGGCGCCGATCCGAACTTTCGAGCCTACATGGGTGCTACCTGCCTTCACTGGGCAGAGTTCTCGGGCGATCAGGAGCTGTCCGACAGACTGCGCGCCGCGGGTGGCTCTGATGAGTTAGAAGATTACGGCTGGAAAGCTCATCCGAAGGCGTTCGCCCCAATCTGTTGGGCTGGTTTCGGAATGGTTTGGAGATTAAAGCCATGGCTCGAAATCCATCCTGAGGCAGTCCAAGCCCAAGGCCGATTCGGCACACCCCTTCACGCGGCCGCATGGGAACGGCAGCTTGGATCGGCTCAAATCCTGGTTGAGAAGGGCGCAGACGTTTCCGTCCGAAATGAAGCCGGCGCAACACCGCTCGACATCGCACGCCAACGCGAATTCCCTGAAATGATCGCCTTCCTCGAAGGTCTCGACAACGGCACGGAGGTGCCTCATGCAAGCAACTGAAACTCTCGCCTACAAGCCCTGCACGATCCCCGACGGGACTCCGGACTACCCGCTCCAAGCCCCGCAGCTCGATCCGAGGCTCGTGAAAGCCTTCGTCACGATGGCGCACGCAAACCTGGAAGCGGTCCAGCAGATGCTGGCCGCCGAGCCAAACCTGCTCAACGCGAGCATGGACTGGGCGGACGGCGACTTTGAAACCGCTCTGGAGGCTGCCGGACATATGGGCCGTCGCGATATCGCCGAGTTCCTGCTTAGGAAAGGCGCGCGGCTCAACATCTTCTGTGCCGCGATGTTGGGCAACTTGCCGTTCGTGAAAGCGTGCCTCGAAGCTTATCCAAGCCACAAAGATTCAAAGGGCGCCCACGGCTTCGATCTGATGCACCACGCCAAGGCGGGCGGGGAAGCGTCGATCTCTGTCGTAGAGCACCTCGAGGCGTTGGGATAAAGGCCCGGAGTGCGGCACGACGCCGCACTCCCAATGGCTAAACTATGCTCCCATGCTTCCACAGGTTCAACGGATAGGCTGCTATGCGCTGCTGACGCGGGATCGGCAGGTGCTACTGTGCCGTCTGTCTCACTTGGCGAACCATCCAGGATTCTGGACGCTTCCTGGCGGGGGCATGGAGTTCGGAGAGCACCCTGAGGAGACCATGCGACGGGAGGTTTGGGAAGAGACAGGCTTTGAAGTCAAAAACCCGAAGCTGCTGGCGATCTACACGGCAGTCCACGAGCTGCCAGAGGTGACCATGCAGAACCTGGAGATGATCTACTCCGCCGAGATTTGCGGCGGAGAGCTTTGCCACGAAGCCGAGGGAACGACCGACCTATGCGCGTGGCTCCCGATTGAACAAGCCCGCACCGAGAAGCTTGTGGGACTGGTCGAAAGAGCGCTGAGCCTTGTAATGTGATTGCTGAGCCATGAATGCACTTGAGCTTCTACGCAGCAACGCCGACCACGCCGCCCAAGAGTTCCGGGCGTCACTGGAGGGAGTCACCCAGAGTCAAGCGTGGGCCGTGCTCCCGAATCTAGGTCCGGACTACTTACACTCCGATGGCTCGATCCACGGAATCGCGCTGCATGTGGCGGGCTGCAAGCGGGCATACGCAAGCATCTGCTTTCGAAACACGGAAATCCGCTGGCGCGACATCGCCGACGAAATCGAACGGTTCGAACCGGACTGGCAAGCTGGCGTCGAGTATGTCGAGAAGGCGCACGCGTACTGGCTGGAAAGCTGGTCCGATCTGAGGGACGAGGATCTGGAAAAGCTGCGTCCTACCAACTGGGCCAAGCCATGGCCGGCTTGGCAGCTACTTCAGCTCATGAGCCATCACGACTCGTATCACGCCGGCCAAATCGCCGTCCTTCGGTATGGCTGCGCCGACTCGGACCAGCCGCCGCCATCCGTCGCTGAGGACGTGAGGAAGTATTGCCGAGAGTCGGTGCACTGGTAGTTGGAAGGTTATAAGCCTTGGCAACTTGCAAACTCGGCACTTGTCAACCTGCCTCTTTGCCCGGGGCCATAGTCCCGACTGGAACGCCTCGGCAGACTTGAGTGTTATAGACTCATGGTGTTGAGCGAGTAACACATAATGGCGAAGGACTACTATCAGATTTTGGGCGTCTCCCGCGGCGCGGATGAGAAGGAAATAAAGGCTTCCTATCGAAAGCTGGCGCGCAAGTATCACCCTGACGTCAACCCCAACGATAAGAGCGCTGAAGCTCGTTTCAAGGAAATCAGCGAGGCGTACGACGTGCTGGGCGATCCTGACAAGCGGAAGATGTACGATCAGTACGGTCAACATTGGGAGCAGGCTCAAAACATGGGCGGCATGCCCAACGATGGCGGCATGGGCGGTGGCTTCCACATCCCGGGAGGCCACGGAGGCGGCTTCGAACAGATCTTCGAGCAGATTTTCGGCGGAATGGGACGCAATCCCGGCGCTGCAGGTCCAAGCGGCTATCGCATGACGATGGAGGATCTCGAGGTTCAGCAGCCCCGCGACGTGGAGAAGATCGTCGAGGTGCCGCTCGAGGAGATCGATTCGGGCTCCAAGCGCACTCTCACCTATCAAACCATGGATGCCCAACGCACTCGCGACGGCGTAGCCACGGTTCCGACCACCAAGAAGGTGGAGATCAAGATTCCAGCCGGCATTCAGGACGGGAAGAAGCTGCGCGTTCCCGGAAAGGGCGCAGCCGGCGCCAACGGCCGTGCCGGCGACCTCTATGTCGTGGTGCGATGGGCGAAACATGCCGTGTTCACGCCCAGTGGGGACAATCTGGAAGTCGACGTGACCGTCCCGTTCACGACCGCAGCCCTGGGGGGCGAGATCAAGGTGCCAACGCTTCGCTCGACAGTCACCATGAAGATCCCCGCAGGGACGCAGAGTGGCCAGCCCTTCCGGTTGGGCGGACAGGGAATTACCCGCCTGAGTGGCGGGCGTGGAGATCTGATGGCGAAGATCAAGATTTCAGTCCCCAAGAGCCCGAGTCCCGAGCAGAAGAAGCTCCTTCAGCAGCTTGCAGAACTTGAAAAGGTGAGTGCGTGAGAAGTGAGAACCATCCTGTCTATATGATTGGGGTGGCTGCGCAGCTTTGCGGCGTCCACCCGCAGACCCTACGTCAATATGAGCGGCTCGGTCTGGTCAACCCCAGCCGCGTTGGTTCGAAGAACCGCCTGTACAGCGAGTCGGACATCCGCCGAGTGAGGAGAGTCCAAAGGCTGACCCAAGAGATGGGTGTGAACCTGGCCGGCGTCGATCTCATCCTGCGCTTGCTCGACGACATGGAAGAAATGCGCAAGGACTTGGAGTCCCAGATGGCCGCCTACATCGAAGAAGCGGAGAAGCGGATCGCAACCATGATCGCGCAGAACCCGAGCGTTCCAATGCGGAAGGACGAGTCGCTCCTGCCTGTACCCAACTTCAAGCCGCGTAGGCGCGTCGATCTCTAAGGTTTGACGACACCGTAGAGGCATGCCTGCCAGAGGCTCACTTCTGGCAATCCTGCCTTAAAGGGCAACTCTACGAATCGGTTTGCTGCTTTTAGGGGATCAATCGGCACTTTCACCTCCGACTTCAGCTTGTAAGTTCCATCGGCAGACTTCGTCCAGCTCAGGATCAGTTTCCCTTGCTGGAGTGCGGCTTCTGCGTCAAGCTGCAGGATTGGCCAGAGTTCGCGACGCATTCCTGCCGACTCCTGGCAAAGCGGTTGCGCTAGTTGGGTCGCGGCAGTGAGGAACTCGGTCGTCTGGTGGGCGGCTTCACCGAGGGAGACCTCAATAGGCGTTCCGACTTGCATCTGCCTAATCTTTTCTTTGGTAACCGCCGGCAAGCGAGAAATGGCTCGCAGCACGGGATAAGACGAGAGAAATCCTGTGTCTTCTTCAAATACGTCAGCACGGGCGAGTGCCTCGAGATCGACAGTCTTCGTAGAGTCGGCCAATCGTTCCCAATCATCCAAGGTCCGTTCGGTCTTCCCCAGGATCGCGTCTTCGAGTTCGGTATTGGGAGTATCAGGCCATCGAAGATTGTCGAGAAACGCGCGCTCGTTTCTTAGCACGACCACGTCGGAAGTGGTGTCGGCGGTCCAGTCGGGCCCACGTTCGGATGCGGCGAGGGTCGAGCCGAAGCTGAGGGTGTAGGTGGACGAACCCTCGAAGGCCGGCTTGCGGTCAGTCATTCCATCAGTCATCTGCTTAAGAGAAACACTCGAAACGGAAGAGATGGCGGTCGATCTAACCGGCGACAAGGGTGCGACGATCTCTAACCCTGCCGCGTCTGCCCAGCCCGCCATGCCGCGTGAGAAGCTGGCTGCAACTGGGATCTTCAAGGACTTGGTCGCCGTGGGCGAGGCTAGCAGATCGTCCGAAGTTTTCAGCCTGCGCCCATAGTCGGCAGCATCGCCGGCTTCGGCGTGCAGCTGCTTCAAGCTCGGAGGGGAGATCTCATGGATAGCCATCCCGCTGGCCGAAATCGCAAAGTCCGACTGAGCTCCAAAGCGAATCTGGAAACGTGTCACGGCTCTCTCGGTGACTGGGTCGAAGTCGTACCGGATCAAGATCATTCCAGACTTCGAGAGCTCGTCGAACCTCCCGTCGGTCTTCTTAGCGATTGCGGTGAACAGGTTTCTCGGATTGATGCTGAGAGCGCCATAGCGACGGGCCAAATCGTCGGAGCTACTGTCCGACGGGATTAGCAGTTGCCCGATGCCTTCTCGGACCAGAGCCTCGAACGACGGCGCCGACACGGACCATTCCATGGCTGGTACGAGAACCGGACTCTGGACAATGCGATTAAGCACTCCGATTCCGTTTGTCGGATTCTCCTGCTCGTCAGAGTCGTAATGTTTGATCTCCTCATGGAGCTCGGCCAGGAGCTGGTCGCGACTCTCGGTCGCATGCTGCTGAAGCAGGTTCCACGCCGAAGCCGAAAGGGCCTGTATAGGCTCGAAACAGTACTTCGCTTCGGTCGTGAGCAGCTTTGCCTCGATCTTGGCGACTGCCGGGTCGGTGACCATCTTGTAACCATCCGGCGTGCGTTGAAACTGAACGCCCAAGGCGTTTTCGATGACGGACCGCGATCGCTCCCAAGGGCCCGCCTTCA
>DASZPA010000119.1:0-5695 GCA_035550555.1 Fimbriimonas sp. | reverse complement strand
TGCCGTGGCTCGGTCGATGTCCGCAACGTCAAACTCGATCCAACCTTGCGGGATGGTTAGGTTGCTCGGCCACTCTTCCTTGCCGAAGCAGGAGGTCGCAGCCTGGGCCAACGGCCAGCAGGCAAGATGCTTCACTCCGCTCACCTTATCCGTGTGCAAGTAATCGTCGCCCTCGTCGACCAAGGGCAGGCCGAGAGTGCCGGAATAGAACGCCCGATTCGCCGCGGAATCGCGAGCGATTGGTCCAAAGCCGGCTACGAACAGTACTTCAAGGTCCTTGGATCGATTCATCGAGTTGCTTTACGCTCCTTTTCTAGAATTCGAACTTGGCTATTGCAGACTGGCGCGATTCTGTCTTGCGTCGGCTAGCCAGGGTTCACGGCGGAACTCGCTGAACCACGAACGGATGTCCTCCGCCAGCATTTCGGGCTCTTCCAAAGCCGCGAAGTGGCCGCCACGAGGCATTTCGGTCCACCGTTGCACGTTGAAGAATCGTTCGGCCCACTCTCGCGGCGGATGCGCGATATCTTCCGGGAAGAGTGCAAATGCGGCCGGTACCTTCTTTGAGCCGGCCCATTTCTTGAAGCCCTCCTTCATCCAGGTTACGGCGCCCGCATTGGCGAAGTCGTAGTAGGGAAGAAATGAAGAGCCGATGGAGCCAGTCACCCAGTAGATCATCACCTGGGTCAAGATCTCATCCTTGCTAAACCGCGACTGGATATCGCCTCCGCAATCGCTCCAAGCGTGCAGCTTCTCCACGATCCACGCGGCAAGCCCGGTAGGAGAGTCGTTCAAACCTGGAGCGAGGCTTTGCGGTTTGGTCGATTGAATCATCGCGTAGGCGCCCTCTTTTTGCATCCATTCCTCGTTTCTTTCGAACAGCTTGCGTTCGCGGTAAGAGGGATCGTCTGGTTTCTGGAAGAGGTGGCCAAACGGCACGTCAGTCATGTGGATGGCGACAACTGAGTCGGAATGGCTTCGCGCTAGCTGCTCCGTGACCGTTCCGCCCCAGTCGCCGCCATGCGCGCCGAAACTCTCGTATCCCAGCTTGTCTTTCATTAGGATCGCCCAAAGGTCGCCCACATCGAAGATGGATCCGTGCTCCCCGGGCTTGTCGGAGAATCCGAACCCGGGGAGATCAGGAACCACCACGTCGAAGGCGTCCTCCGCATCGCCCCCAAACGACTGAGGGTCTGTTAGCAAAGGTATGAGCTTGATAAAGCGATAGAACGAATCCGGATAGCCGTGGGTGAGGATGATTGGAAAGGGATCAGGGCCGCGGCCGCGCTCGTGGATGTAATGGATTCCAACGCCTTCCACTTCCACCTTGAAGTGTTGAAAGTGGTTCAGCGCCAATTCCTGAGAACGCCAGTCATACTTTGTCAGCCAATATTCCAGAAGCTCCCTCAAGTACTCCGGACCCGTCCCCGCTTTCCAACCCGAGTGTTCCAACGGTGTCGGCAACCGTGACTTCTCAAGGCGTGATCGCAAGTCTTCAAGCTCATGATCGGACACGTCGATCTTGAAGGAGTTGGCGTGGCGACTGATCGAATCCATGGCTACATGGTTGGGCGCTCCTGAGCCAAGCAGTGTTTCAAGCAGCGCCCCACCGACAGATCGCGCCCCAATGCCAAGCGAATCTAGTCGTCAAGAAGTCAGCAGCTCTTTTAATGCTGTCCTGCGGCAGTTTTGGGCACGGTCCTTGGGCGTAAAGCCTTTCTTGTCTTTCGCCTTGGGGTTCGCTCCCGCCGCCAGTAGAGCTTCGGCAATTGGGAGGTCGCCATATCGGGCAGCTTGGTGCAGAGCGGTCGCGCGGTTGACACCTCCACAATGATCGACGAAAGCGCCGGCTCGGACAAGCTCGCGGACGATATCGGGACCCTCCAGCTTGCGGGACCCAGCCACGCGGTATAGGGCAGTATGCCCGCCACTATCCTCCACGTTCGGATCTATCCCGATCTCCAGTATTTGGAGAACGACGGGAAGACAAGCAGAGCCTGCTGCGAAATGAAGGAGGGTGCGGCCGTTGAAGCGATGACCGACCAGCTCGGGGTCCTGAGTGAGCGAGTGCCGAACAAACTCGATCAGTCGGGGCCGACCTTCCTCCATCATCCGTGCCAAGATGCCAACAAGAACGCTTCTCCTTGATTCGTGCTCCTTGGCGAACGCGATAGCCTCGTCATCGCGACCTGATCGGAGGCGCTGGATCAGCTCGTCGAGTTTGAGTTGACGCTCCCAAAGGTCTGCCATTTGGGGGTGCTCGGGCTGGCCCTTCGCTCTCTCAGCCACATAGTGCGACGCTTGGGTAAAGAAATCCTCAAGGACCGCAACCGCCTTTGTGCAAGTCAGATTTGACCGCAGCGCCTCCTTCATGTGTCCAATCCAGACGGCCCTTTGCTCTTCGCTGATCTTGAATCTGGCATGGGACTCGGCGAGACTCAGCCACCACCGGTACTGCATTCGGCTTTCGTCACCGTCGAAGAGCTGGACGAGAAACGCCGATAGCTCCTCCGTCGCGCAACGCAGGCTCTTTCCCGGGAACAGCGGTTTCAGAACTGGGTCTTTGGCAACTCTCGCGTAAAACGATTCGGAGAGTCGCAGGCAACCGGGCTCGCCACCGAGTTCCGCGAAGATTTCCGAGGCCCTATCCATCTCTCTTACTGAGGCTGATATACCCGACCATCCAATGGAGAATGCCATGATCAGGCTGGACGATCATGCATCGGACGAAGGCGAAAGGTCGAACGATCGGTAGGCTCGGGGCGTTCCCTCGGGTTCGTCCGCCTGCCCGCCTAAAGGTGTTTTTCGCCTCTCATGCGCCAATCGCCGTGATTGCGCGCCGAGGGCCATCGAAATACTCTCAGCTCATTCTTTGGAATACGCTCACGGACGAGTTCACTCCTGGGCAGTGGACTCGGGGCCATGTTCAGTGGGCCGAGCTTTCTCGCAACGGCAAGTACATCTCCATGCAGATCATGGGAGCCCGGCCCAGAAGAGAAAAGGGCGTGCTTGGACTGGAGCAGGTCGCAGTTCTGTCTCGGCCGCCTTACTTCACCGCTCTCAAGGCTCGGGTCGGCGGCTTCTGCGTTGGAAACTGGATCGAGATTCCAGAGGACCTTCAAAAGGTCGAGCCCGCTGAGGCGATCCAGTCGGTCCTTCCGGAGAGCTACTACCTGGATGCGTCCAGTCGTCCATGCGAAGGGACGGATCAGAGGGGCCGCAAAATCCTGCTGAAGGAAGGAAGCGTGTGGTTGTTGGAGGAGTCTAGTAGAAGGCTTCTATTCGACGCCAATCATTACGACTTTGAGGAAGTGATTGCGCCCGACTGGGCTCTCACGTACGATTAGGCCCCCGCAGCTAAGTGGGAGTAAGGAGGAGCGTCACCGACGCCTGGATTCCATCCTTAACCCTGGGCAGCTTAAGCATTTCGTCGCCAGTATGGTTCAACAGCTGGATGATCTTGTGCAGCGTCTTCTTGTCAACCGAGAGGTAGAGACGCGAGATGTACGGGCGAGTCTCCAACGCCGTGCCACCAGATTGGAACTCGGAAGCGGCGATTTCGACAAAGGCCCTCATGGCCTTGGCTGAATGCAACCGATCTTGAGCATCAGAGGCTGTCGGGAACACAAACCGCTTTTCGGTGGGTTCGTAAATAGTCATCGGCCTCTTCCCAGACGATCTACTTCCGGCTGGCTTCAAGAGTCCGCACTCGGCCATCAGGCGCACATGGTAGTGCGTCGTCTCGATGGATAGTCCTGCCGCCGAAGCCACCTCCTTTATGGAAGATGCGCCCAGCGTCCGAAAGGCTCCGAGGACCTTCGCTCTCCCTTTCGATGACAGGCACCGAACCTGTTCAGACGTCAATACCAGTGAGCTCATAATTAAAAAACTGGCGAGATTTTCTAATTATTGCTCACACTGACGAGGATGCTCTTACTCGTAGCGGCTTTTGCGTTTGGTGTCTCGTTGAGACCGCAGGACGTGGTCGGAGAGGTGTTGGCTGAGTTTCGAAGTTATCCCCTCGTTGGTCTCGGTGAGGAGCACCAGGTTCAAGAATTCCATAGGTTCGCTCTCAAACTTCTCGCAGACCGGCGCTCGAGCCGGACCTTTCAGGACGTGGTGGTCGAGTGCGGCAACTCGTTGTACCAACCGGTTATGGATCGCTATATCGCAGGTAAGAGCGTGCCAAGGGCAGAGCTGCAGCAAGTCTGGCGGAATACGACGCAATGGCTTACTTGGAACAGCCCCGTCTACCGTCATCTCTTTGAGGGAATTCGGGCGATCAATTTGGAGCTTCCCAAGAGCCGGCGCTACCGAGTCGTGTTGGCCGATCCGCCAGTCGATTGGTCAAGAAGCGTCACTCCGGAGAGCTTTCGCAAGTTCGCCAGTCGCGACGACTATTGGGCGACAACCATCGAGCGTGAGGTTCTTGCCAAGCACCATAGGGGGCTTCTGATCGTGGGAGGACTCCATTTGGCGCGCCGGTCCTGGCAGTACCACTTCAAGCCAGCGCCAAGAGCGAAATCGATGGTTGCAGGAATCTTGGAGCAGGAGCGGCCAAGAAGCCTCTGCTCTATTTCAGTCCTAACTGGAGACTTTGCAAGGCAGTTCAGCGGCGACGCGAGAATGCCAAGGTTCATTGACCTTCACAAATCCAAGGTCGGCAAAGAATCCTACATGAAGCTCATTCCAAAGAGCGTGGTCTTTCTTCGAAAGGTCCGAGGCAAGCAGGTAATGGTCAAAGCCACAGACCTTTCATGGCCGAGAATGTCGATCTTTCTGGATGGGCTCATTTGTTTGAGTCCAAAGCAGACCGTGGTAGACGCCGAAGTCAGCGAGTACGATCCGGAGTACCTTGCCGAGCTTAGGAAGCGTGCCAAGATCTTTAAGGCCGTCTATGGCTTCGACCTGGAACCAGACTTAGACAAAATTGCCTCGAACCGGCACAAGACACATTAGTCGACGATGCCTTAGTCAGGCTTTCTGGCCAGGAACTGAATCGCTACCGACCTCAGGTCCTCTTCTGTGGCAGTGGCAAAGCGCGGAGCCAGCCGAGACCTGTCAAGACCTGAGGTGGCATCGGCAAAGTCTTTTGGGCATGTCGCCCAGCGATTCTGCGGAAGAACTCTGCGTCGGATGGCCCGCATCTCGAAACCAGCTTCGCGAATGAGGTCTTCAATTTCGGCCGGAAGGAGTCTATTGTGGTATCCGAGCGGATGCCCATAGCGGACGTTGTATGCGAGCTCCGAAAAGCGTAGGTGGTTTTGGAAAGGAATCGATTTGTCCGCGTGATACAGATGGTCGCGTAGGTCGAAGACGTGTGAGCACCAGCCACCTCTCCTTAGAGCCTGGAAGCTGCGCCTCAGAAAAGTGCGAAGCTCTCTTGGCTTGAAGTGCTCCAGAACGCCGCCGGTTACCAGCAGGTCGATAGACTCAGCCGGCAATATCGGCTGGACGCGGTCGGAGCGGATGACGCGACCGCCAATCGCGTCCAGGATCTCGTTGGCAGGTTTTCCCTCGAGACTTCGAATCGTGGCTAGCCGATCTGCGGGGATGTCGAAATCTGGGAAGGCTTGCTTCAGGGCAAAATCGATGCTTTTGGCCGAGTATTGATCATCGGTCGAACCCTCCCAAACCGTCACGGTTCCGCCCTTGCCCGTGACGAGATAGGCAAGGAGGCATGGATAGACCGTCC
>DASZPA010000118.1:0-10788 GCA_035550555.1 Fimbriimonas sp. | reverse complement strand
ACCGTGACCAGCGCATCCCCGTTCCCAAGCTTCTCCACCGTGTAGCCGTTGCCGGTTAGCCTGTCGACCTCGACTAGCTTCGTGCCATCGGCCGAGACAGCGGACGGAACGAACGAGAGACGAAGCACTTCCGTTGCCGGCCCCTTGGTATCGAAGGTGGTGTACGAGACCTTACCAGCATCGTATTGAACCTCCCGCACGACCGAAGAACTTCGCATGATGTGGTTCTCGCGGTTCGGACCCAGCTCCTTGGGCATCCATGCCATCGCCTCCATCACCTGGCAAAGCGGCCACGGATGGGCCAGATTGGACCACTCGCCCGTGGCGACCGATTGTCCCAGCAGCCCGTCCTTGACCACACCAAGCTCGTCGCTGTCGTAGGTGGCCATGAGGATCATGCGTCTGCCGATCTCCTTCGCCCACGGATCGTTCGCGAGGACGCCGTACCGAATGATCGTGGGCGCCGCAGTGTATTGGCAGTAGGAGAGCGATGTTTGGCAGCAGACGCACG
The DNA here is from genome assembly GCA_035550555.1 of Fimbriimonas sp. Taxonomy (GTDB): domain Bacteria; phylum Armatimonadota; class Fimbriimonadia; order Fimbriimonadales; family Fimbriimonadaceae; genus Fimbriimonas. The sequence continues at coordinate 10,277 of DASZPA010000118.1, read as the reverse complement.
ACTCGGGAAAAGCCCACGCTCCGCTGTACATGTCGCCGCGCGAGTTCGGATCAGCGCCGTTGCGGTTGAAGATCAGGCTGAGCATGTTCCGGAGGTCGGTCTTCCACGCCGGATAAGCCTTTGGGTACTTCATGATGTGGTCGGCACAAACAGAGAGGTTGCCGCACATGACGGGATTGTCCCAATCCCAATAGCTCCGGCCCCAGGTATCGTTCACGGCCCACGCGGGGAACATCTGGTCGTTGAGGAAGTCTCGGCCCTTGTCCCGGGCCTTCACGATCAGGCCGCCCTTCCCCTTGTAGCCGACGTTGATAAGATCGTCCAGGAAGTCGACGATGAACGCCGTCGTACCGGTCAAGACGTCTGACCATCCCACAACCGAGGGATCCGCATACCTGTTCCAGGGAGATAGCTTGGTCTTCAGATCGCACTTCTCGGCAAAGACGTCGCCCCAATGTTTCACGGCCGCCAAGTAGCGCGGATTGCCTGTGAGCTTGTAAGCCCGAAGCACCTCTGTTCCGGTGATGGCGCATAGGTCGAGTTGGTTCCGGCCCGTCGGATCGCACTTGCCATACGCCTTGCCTTTCGTCGGAGTGCTGATCGGAAAGAGCGGCCACGCGTCCTTGGCGTCCGTCTGGCCGTAGTCGAGAATGTAGTCGACCATCAGCGGGATGTAGAGAAACGCGATCGGGTCGCCGCTGTACTGATAGTAAGCCGTAAGGCCTTTGATAATGCTCCACGCGCGGTCGCTCAGATCCCCGCACATCCAATCGGTGGTTGGGGGGATCGAAATCTGGCCTTCGGGAGAGATGCTCCAATGGGAATTGTAAATGAAGTCGGGCGCGGCCATAACCGCTTTGTCCGTACCGACCCATGGGTACCGCTTGTACACGTTCACGGCGATAGAAGCCCGCTCATCCAGCTGCCCGTTCAGACCGTTGAACCACGGCGCGATCACGCCGTTAACGTCTTCGTGGACGGGTTGGGCATAGTATGTGGGCATGGGCGTGCTTGGATGGTCGGGCGAGGATTGCAGGGCTTTCACGGCCACAAGACCTAGCGCAGGCGTGCCAAGCGCAGCGGCCAACGCCCAAACAAACCGCCCACTTCTGCATCGGAACATGCCTCACCGTACCCAGTCAGCCTTGGCAAACTTTGAGTCGATTCCAACCGGCCCCGACGGAACCCGCGAGCGTGGCGCCAGCCCCGTCTCTTGCGCCGTTGCACCGCGTTGGTGGCTTCCGACGGCTGGAAAGTCCGACTACCGCGCAGAAAAGACGCGGGCGTCCTCTCTTGGGCGGCGTGTCGGTCACGACATCGGACGCCAGATAATTTCCGGTGAGGGAGTCGCTCGCGGTGGGTAAGGCCAGCCGCAAAAAACTGGCGGTCCGGCCAGACGCGCGGCAGCAAACGATGGCCGAGATCTCCCAAGCTCTCACGGATCCCCAACGGCTCATCCAGTTGGGAGAAGAAATCGAGGCGAAAGTCGACGCGCTGATTTCCCGCGTCTTCAGCGCCAACGACCGATTGCGCAACATGGGCAAGCCGCTTCCGCAGGTCGCCTGTCGCCGCGGCTGCTCCTGGTGCTGCCACACCATGCGTGTGTTAGCCACTCCCCTTGAAATCCTTACCCTTGCCGCCTATTTGAGAAGCACTCGATCAGTGGAAGAGTTGGCGGACTTGTTGGCAAAGCTGAAAGCCTACGACAGCCAGATGCATGTCACTTCCGATGGACTGCCGGCTGCCCAGCTGATGGCGTGTCCGTTCCTGTCCGATGAGGGCGCCTGCACCGTCTATCCAGCGCGCCCCATCGGCTGCCGCGGATTTCACTCCCTGAATGTGGAGCGGTGCCAACGACGTTACAGTGAGCCCACGTTCGGCGAAATACCGCAGTTCATCGACATCTTTGACCAGGTCGGCCCGGTTACGATTGGGATTTGGGATGGGCTGCAGTCACGCGGCCTCCGCGGAAGTCCGCTGCTGCTGGCCAGAGCGATGGTGATTGCGCTGGAGATTCCCGATGCCGCCGATCGTTACCTGGCGGGCGAAGACATCTTTGCCTCGGCTACATCCCCTGAGATCGAGAGGAGCGCACGGCAACAAAGCCTGACTCCGAACAAGGCCTGAGCCTCCCGGGAACGAAGTCCCCAATTATCGGCGAAGGAAGCTCGAAACCTTGCTGTCTGGCTTCGGAGCAAAGGCGCCCTGAAGCGAGCTCGGCTGGAAGCCGTGCGGAATCATGTTGGTTCGGCAGTAGAGGTACAGCGCTGTCTGGTAGATCGTGGTCATGGCGCTCCCTACCACGGAGAGGACCAAGATGAACATGGCCGCGGTGATGAAGAAGAAGATGCCTAGCGCCCAGATTCCGGCCACCAAAGCGCCGATCGCGAGCGCGATCGGGATCAACACGAGCAGCCCAAGAATCCCCATGGCCGTGCCCACGCCGATCCCAAGGATGATCCGTTCACCCCACGTCTGCTTGATCATGCCGGTGGAGGTCTTGATAGCGGCGAGGGGGCTTTCCCGGTCGATTACCAGAACCGGCACCACGAAGAACACGGCCACGTTCCAAGCGAGTCCGACGATGCTGGAGACGATGCTTCCGACAACACCCGTGCGTTCGCTGATCAAGCGGAGAATCATGCCTACAGTGGATGCGATGGCTGCCCATCCGATGATCTGAGGCAGCCGTTGCACGGCAGCTCGCATTCCAAAGCTCATCGTGGTTGGACGGCCTTGAAGATTCTCGTTGGCGCAGGCCACGAGCGCGGCATTGAAGAAGATGATCACGAAGTAGTTCGCGAAATACATCGCCGCCGTGACCAAGTAGTGCATGGGCGTGTAGATGTTCTTGCTCACATGATGCTCGCCAATCGAGGTGAGGATCAGAGCCGCGATGAAAGGGATCGAAACGATCAGCGTGGCCAAACCCGATATGACAGGAAAAAAGGCGAGAGAGGGGTTTGCCTTGAGAACGGCGTAGCTCTCCTTCGCCACCTGCCAACTACGATTGAACCTGTCGCCAAACATCGCGTCTATTGTAACTCCGTCTACCTGCAACACCGTAAAATTAGGTCTTACGCCATGCTGCCGATCCATTCGAACGCCAGTTCAGAAGCGCGCGAGTTGCTTCGGTTCCTGTACTCCGTGCGGGGCCAGTACACGCTCACAGGCGAACACAACCAGATGTGGAATATGTCCAAGCCTTCCGAAAGAATCCAGGAAATCACGGGCAAGTACCCGCTGATCTGGGGCGGCGAGTGGGGCTTTTCGGACGAGCGGCACGACACCGACAACGTCAAATACCGGCCGAGGCTGCTGGAGGAGATACGCCGGCAGCACGAGGCGGGCCGCATCGTGGTGATGACCTATCATCAGGCCTGTCCGCTGGTGGGCGAGCCGTGCGGCTTCTCGCCTGGAGTCCAGATGCCCTTTCGGGAGTCCGACTGGGATGCGTTGTTTACCGTCGGGACGCCTGTCCACGAAACGTGGTCGCGGGAGGTCGATCGCTTGGGAGAGGCGTTCGCTTCCCTCTCCAACGTCCCAATCATCTTCCGTCCCTACCACGAGATGAACGGAGACTGGTTCTGGTGGGGCGGCAACGCTCCCCGGTTTCTCCAGTTGTGGGATGCCATCCAGACGCGGTTCTCAGGGCTCGGTAATCTGCTCTGGGCCTGGAATCCCGACAAACCTTGGCCCGGAGTCGAGGCGTACTTTCCGGGTTTGGCTAAGGTGGACTTGGTTGGAACGGACATCTACCCCGCCGAAGGCCGAGAGACCTACCCGCAAGAGTGGTACGACCGAATGGCTGGATTGGCCGGTGGAAAGCCTCTGGCGCTCTCCGAAATGTCGGAGCTTCCGACATCGGAGGACCTGAGCCGCCAACCCTGGAGCTGGTTCATGGGCTGGGACAGCCTGATCTTCAAAGCGAACACGCCCGAGCGGCTCAGGGAAGCCTTCAACGACCCGAGAGTCCTGTCCAACCTCCCCGGCGGGTAATATCACCTTCCCGGCTCGTCCGAGCCGGCGCAGAAGGGCGGGCGGTTGGCTCAGTGGTAGAGCACTTCGTTCACACCGAAGGGGTCACAGGTTCAAATCCTGTACCGCCCACCATTTCCACGCGATTGAACTCAATCTGACCACTTCGTTCGGTCTCTAGGCCTCCACCAGGAGACCCAAATTGAGAAAGAGACCACTTCGTTCGCCTATTTCCGCAGGCTCGATCCCCACTTCGGATTTGCCCCGATTCATCAATGGATGGATCTTGGACGGCCAATATCGCCAGCTTTCAAAGCAGACCCTCATCCTCCGCAGAACCTATTGCGAGCGCCTGAGTTGGTGGTTGAACCGAGAGGGCCATGAGGAATGCGGGGCACCTCAGATCAAAGGATTCCTTTGCTACGTCACAACCGGGCACACCGAACCCGGTGGACGATACGGAATTGCAGGACTGACCAAACCGGTCCGATCACGGACGGTGAAGGACACCCACGGAATTCTCCGCTCCTTCTTCCTGTGGATGGTTGCCGAGGGTTACGTGGACGAATCGCCCATGGCTTCGGTCAAGGCACCGATCCATCGAGCCGACCAGATTCAACCGTTTACGGAAGATCAGATCAACGGGCTTCTCAGGGCAGCGAAAGCTAGCCGACATCCGAAGCGGGATGAAGCACTTATCACCTTCATGCTCGATACAGGAGTGCGAGCCTCGGAGCTATGCAACCTCTGCTTCGACGACCTTGACATCGTCTCTCGCAAAGCCATAGTGCTCGGTAAGGGCAACAAGCATCGGGCGATCTACTTCGGTCGGGAGACCGGTCGGCTTGTCTGGCAATACATCCGGGCTCAGGCAATCGAGGGAAAATCGCCGCTCTTTGTCAGAGAAAAGGGGAGTGCCTTCACTCGGAATGGCTTGGGACAGCTTCTACAGCGCTTAGGTGCTGTCGCCCGCATAGAAGCTACTCGCTGTTCCCCGCATACCCTGCGCCACACCTTCGCTGAGATGTTCCTGCGGGGTGGAGGGAGCGTCTTCACGCTCAAAGAAATGCTAGGCCACACCGACCTGGCGATGACGAGTCGGTACGTCGCTCTCGCTCAGGCCGATGTCCAAGACCAACACCGGCAATTCAGTCCTGTCGAGAGGCTAAGGGGTAGGAAGTGATGATCCGCACATACTCGGGTCATGAACGAAAAATTCAGGTCCCATGTGGACTCCTTGCATGGCAAGTTCGAAGCGTTGGTGAACATGCCGCCTGTCAAACCATTGTCGGTCAGGCGGTCGCTCGAACTGCCGGGTATCTATTTGCTGAGCGAGGGGTCGAACCATTTGTACGCAGGACGAACAAGAAAACTCGGCCAGCGAATTCGAAATCACTGTCTCGGGGGGTCGAAGCACAACCAGGCGGTGTTCGCTTTTCGGCTTGCAAGGGAAGCAACCGGGAAGATCATCGCCGACTATGCTGGCGACGGAAGACGGGCGCAACTGGTTCAAGATCCAGAGTTCAAGGCTCATTTCGACTCGTCCAAACTCAGAATACAGGGTATGGATCTGCGGTATGTCGAGGAGCACGATCCGCTGAGTCAGGCATTGCTAGAGATCTAAGTCTCGATTGCTTTGCAAACGCCGCACAACGACTTCAACACTCACTAAACCGACCCTCTTTAAGGAACTGGTCGAGAGTGCCCACGGGGTCAATTCCGAGATGGCGGCAAACCACCACGAATTCAACGATCTCCAGCCTTCGCTCGCCTCGCTCATACTTGGACACGTACGATTGGGGCACCTCCAGCTTGGCAGCCAACTCAACTTGGCCGATATGCAGACGTTTGCGAGCGTCCCGGAGAAATAACCCCAAGGTCTTCGTTCTCGCTCTGGAAAAGTTTCCGATACCGCACCTGCCAAGATGCAAATATCCTGAGTAAGGTTATTCTCGAATGGGTTATAACCCGTGGGAGAATAAGCATCGTGAAACGAAGTCACTGTAATGAGGGTGGTCGCCACCATGAGCGTTAACATCACCGCAACTGGTCTGAGCGGAATGCTGACGGGAAAGAAGTTCGCATTGGGCGCAGAACCGGTCACCATTGGTCGAAATCCAGACTGTACGATCCCGCTTTCCGATGATTCCGGCGTGAGTCGTTCCCACGCTCAACTCTTTGTCCAAGCGGACCAAGCATTCATCGCAGACCTCGGGTCATCGAATGGGACCTTGGTCAACGGCGAACGACTGACTTCACCTCGTCAGCTACAAGACCAAGACGTCGTGACCGTTGGTGCCAGCACATTACGAATCAATGTTTCTCAGTTGCAGTTACCGAAGCAGATGACATCGCATGGTCAGTCTGTTTGCATCCTCTGCGGCGGTAGCCAGGTGATGTCGCTCCAATCAATTACGGCAGCTAGAGTCTCATCGACGGTTGGAACCACGGTTAGCGTTGGCGGTGCTCACGTACTTGGTGGTGGGCCAAACTTGGTCGGAGGCAGCGTTGGCACGAGCCGAAGCGTGACCAAAACGGACCTTGCGAAGATGCTCGCTTTCCCCTATCCAGTGCCAAAAACGGAAACATTCACGGACTCAGGAACTCACATCGGAGCAGCCATTTGGATTCTCTCATCCATTGCTCTTGCGGTCCCGCTCACCCCAATGGGCCTATGGTGGGTGGCCGTCATTGCGGGGCTTATCCTCGGAGCCACCGTGTCAGTCATGCTCCGAGGTCAGAATCGGGCCAAGTATGCGGACGCCGAATTGCTCCACCACCGCAAGCAGACCGAGGAACGGCGTGAATACGATGCCCGCCGGGTGATCTATGACCGAACCTTGTATTGTCCGCAGTGCCATTCGATCTTCGACCCGATGACTGGACGCAGTGCGAAACCTGACTCACTGCCGTCCATTATGTGAATGGGGGAAAAACCGCATGGTCGAACATCTGCCAGCAAGTCGTTCCCGAGAGGCGAAGTTCACCTGGCTCGTCGGGTATTTTTTACGCCATGCCTGAACTCGTAACCAATCTAGACACAATCACCAACGAGGTTACGAGCCTCTTTCCTGTTGCGGAGTACCATACCTCTAGTGGAGCACTATTTAAGGGCCTCTTTGAAGATGTAATTTCCCGACCGGAGTTTCAGCAGCTTGAAGGGAAGGTTCAACTGATCTTCACCTCGCCACCCTTTCCGCTCAACAATAAGAAGAAGTACGACAACAAGCAAGGTGAAGAATACGTTGCATGGGTAGCCTCTTTCGCACCCTTGTTTAGGCGCTTGCTAACTGACAACGGTTCATTGGTAGTGGAACTTGGCAACGCATGGGAGCCTGGCAAACCTGTGATGTCAACTCTAGCCCTTGAAGCACTACTTCGTTTGAAGAAAGATGGAGAATTTTTCCTGTGCCAGCAGCTTGTTGTTAACAACCCAGCTCGCCTTCCGTCACCTGCACAGTGGGTGACTGTGAACCGGATCAGGCTTACGGAAAGCTTTAACCATGTATGGTGGATGTCTCCTACTGAATTCCCCAAGGCCGACAACCGAAAGGTTCTTAAACCATACAGCGATGCCATGAAGCGCCTGCTTAAAACGCAAAGATACAACGCCGGAGAAAGACCATCTGAGCACGTGATTGGAAAAACCTCCTTCTTAAAGGACCATGGAGGAGCTATCCGACAAGGTGTTTTGGAGATTGAAGACTCGGATGCCGCTGTGTCAACCCTACTGCAATTATCAAACACGGCATCAAGTGACGAGTATCTTGCATACTGCAAAGCAAATGACATCGAGCTTCATCCCGCTCGAATGCCTATTGGAGCACCGAAGTTTTTCATTGAATTCTTGACCGACCCAGGCGACATCGTGCTTGATCCTTTCGCCGGTAGCAATACAACTGGCGCAGCGGCTGAGATGTTAGGAAGGCAATGGGTTTCATTTGAGCCAATGTCTGAATACATCAATGGATCAAGAGGCCGATTCCCGAACATCGTTAAGGAATAAGGGCGCACCCACATTCGCCCTTTTCACCAATCGGTTCTCCCCAAAAAGGAGAGCCCACAGTGAGCCTGGCACTTCTACTTACCTCTGCGAATTGTCTCGAACTGCTTCGCAAATCCCTGCTTTATAAGCTCATGTAGCTCATCAAGTTTTCCAAGTTTGTCTGCAGTTACCCGCTGACTTCCGCCAACCGGTCCCCTGCTGAAACTTCCGCTTGTTGCAACCTGAGCCTTGGCGATCTCGATTGCCTGCTCAAATGCTCTTAACTTCGCCTCCACTTGGGCCTTTCCTAAGGCGGTAATCCCGTAAAAGGCTTCTACCGTTAACCACATGTTTGGTTTATCGCCGTTCTTGACGAAATTTGTGAACACGCGGTGTTCGAGATAGGGCTTTAAAGCATCGTAGACCTGCTCATTAGAGTTCGACCTTGTCTGACCATAAGAATCTGATCTGAGTGACTGCGCTTGAATTACGCCAGATGGCATCAATTTATAGAAGTTGGGACGGACCTTTTTAATCCACCCTTTGGTGACTGGATTGTCCTTCTTAGTCTTCCCCATAATTTCCATCATTACTCGCTTGTGATCCGGATATAAGTCTGTGTATCCACGGCACCCGAACCGCTTTGGATCCAGCTTCCAAGCTTCTACTGTTAGATCCCATTCTGAGAACTCCTTGACCCCTCGCTGGTGCATCTCCAATGCGGCGATAAGAATCATCTGCGATGCTGATAAATTGATTTCGCTCATTCTTCCTTGTCTGTTGCAATAGCTCCAGCTAGAACGTAGGCTGCCTCGACGAACGAAGAACACTCCTGTTCGGCGAAGACCATTTCCTGAATATATTCTCGCTCGATTACAGCCTTATCTTTAAGCTCTTTGCGCACCTTGAGTCTTTTAAGAACGTCGAAGCACTTCAATGCGAGAAACTCGGTGAACGTCTTCGACGTGATGCTGCAAGGCTTGCCAGATCCGCTACGTCTCGTGTCCCTGACCTTCATGGACTCACGGCTACGATCATTTATCCAAACAACGTTCGGAAACTGAACTGGATCTTCAATTATCGTTGGGTATTCGTCTCCTCCCGGTTGCGTCCTTTCCAGCGGCGGGCGATCATCGTAACCTGGTGCTTCCTGCCCGCAGATTAGGATTAGTGGAATATCGCTTCCGTGCGTCCCACCCTTTCCGAGGACCTCAACCACTTCTTCACCGACCTCAAACTCCAAGGAGTATGGTTCGGTATCGGCTGCATATTGGAAGAGTATCCTGCCTTTCCCAGGGGTCATGCCAGCAGATAAGTGTCCCTTTCGCCCAATCTTGGCTAACTCTTGGGGATCGACCCACGCCTGGAGGACAACATCTGAATACCCTTTTGGTCGCTCGGCGGTAAAGTACTCATACGGGATCTCCAGTCGCTCATTTCTCTTCAGGGGCCTATCGGGCGAAAGAGCGAGGACACTTGTGCATTCGAGGCAGCGGATCGTAACCTCGTTTGACGATTTTCCAAATGTTGGTGCGTATGCGTAAATGGTAGCGTCGCCGCCTGCTAGTGCAGTAAGATTGCCATGTGAATCTATCGAAACTACACCGTGGCTTCCACGAAATTCCCTCTCGTAGTTCTTAACAGGTTTGTCGCCCGATGCAGATTTCTCGAATGCCTGACACTTTAAGCGAACTGTCGACCCTACGGCAACCGTGATGACCAGTTGCCCATTCTCCAGTACGAGCTCGTCGACAGTTTGGCCATATTGGACGGCCCTTGTTTTCGTCTTTCCTTTTCCATTTCCGCCGTGCGTGCCTTCCTCGTCGCCTAGTTCGTCTGAATCTTGATCGCTGTCCAAGTACCGTCGCATCAAGTCCCGCATTTGCTCTAGGGCCTTGTTTGCCTTGTCTCGCTCCTTGTCGCTACTCTCGGTAGGCCGAGCTTCTCTGATCTGTGCTACAAGCTCCTTCACGATTTCCGAGCACCACTCCTGAAGAGCCCGTGTCTCCGGCGTTGATGCGACGCTAGTGCGGTCTGCTCCTGCCGTGACCTCAGCACTTAGCGCCGGTGCGGTCAATCTGCCGTAGATATAACCAGACTCCGCTCCACCCGCTAGTTCAGCAAGCTTCCAAGTCCCAATGCTATTTCGCTCGTTCCAGAGAGAAATCTTGTTTCTTCCGCTGTGCTTTGTCTGGCGAAGTTGGAGTTGTGTAACCGACAATTCAAGCACTCCTGTGTAACCATTTGCGGTGGTCATTGGTATTGAGATTCCCGTCAACGGGTCATTCAAGGATTCCGGAACGGTGTGCACCGG
>DASZPA010000117.1:0-4888 GCA_035550555.1 Fimbriimonas sp. | reverse complement strand
CGCCTTCTCCGAGACCTTCGGTTTGGTCGTCAGAGTCTTGATGCCAAGGTAGAGCAAGTAAAGGGCTCCAACAGTCTTGACCACCGTGAAAGCCATTGCCGACGAGAGCACCAGAGCGGATAGCCCCACGGTCGCGGCGCCAATGTGGGCGAACTCGCCCAAGCAAATACCCAACGCCGCCAGCACCCCACCCTTGCGGCCCGATTCGACGGAGCGGGCAATCACGAACAGGGTATCGGGACCCGGAGCCATGACCAGCAACGTGGCCGCTACCAGATAAAGGTTGAGTTGTGCGAGCGATAGCACGTTTAAGTTATAGGGGAAAACGCGGGCGACCTGTTTCGGCAGGCTAGCGAAGGCAAGTCTGGAGGATCTTGGGCCGGGCGTTGTGTTGCCAATCAGCCCTTCCAAAAAAGAGAGATCCAGGCCGGCTGTCGATGATTCGTGAGAAGCGGCGGACTCCGCTAAGCCGTGCGCCGTTGTCCGAAGGAGAACATCGACTTCAGCTTCGTCACCAGATCCTGCGACTGAGGCGCGGCCTTCTGGCCAAGCAGCGCAGCGGCGATGCGAGCAATATCGTTCGACGCCGGCGAGTTGGGATTGCCAACCGAAAACGGAACCCGCCTGCGGATATAGGCCGAAGCCTGTGAATCGTTACGCACATATCCCGCGAAGGTCAGGTGGCCCTTGAGGAACCTCTCGACGACGGACGATAAGTGATCGTAGACGGCTTTCGCCTCGGCCTCGCTGTCGACCATGTTCACGATAACCCCGATAGGCGCCGTCCCGTTATCGGCTAGATACGACTTCACCGTCGCATAGCCGTCGGTCAGGCTGGACGGATCGGGTGTGACGACGAGTAACACCTCGTCCGCTGCCTTGAGAAAGCCGAGCACGTTCGAATCGATTCCCGCCCCCGTGTCGAAGATCAGCACGTCCGAGTTGAAGGAGAGAGTCTGGAGCTCGGAGAGAAACCGCTCGCTCTGCTGGTGATTGAGGCTGAAAAGCGATTCGGCGCCTGAGCCTCCGGGAATGAAGCGCACTCCTTCCGGTCCGAAATGAACGACCTGCGGAAGCGTTTTAACGCCCGAGATCACGTCTTGAAGGGTTCCCGAGATAGGGCATCCGAAGACCACGTCTAGATTGGCGAGGCCGATGTCGGCGTCGAAGACGACGACGCGTTGGCGAAGGCGGGACAGGGCAATACCCAGGTTGGCAGAGATGTTGGTCTTTCCAACACCGCCCTTGCCGCTCGTAATCGCATAGGTTTTCACGCCGCCTGTCCTCTAAAGAGCTTCTGCCAAAACGTGGGCTTCTTGGCGGGAGTGACGACTCTCAGCGTTGCCAAAAGCTCCTCGCGGTCGAGCGTCGCTCTCGGCGTGACGGGCTCCTCGGTCGTTTCGAGCCATCGATAGGAGCCGAGGGCTTGCGCCACCTCCAACGGCCCGGTGAACCGCTCGCCATTTCCGTAAGAGAGACAGCGCTGAAGAATGGACACCATCCCGGCGGGCACCATTCGGAAAGCCTCCATGTCGAAATCGAACCTTCCGGAGAAGCTGCCGATCAGACAGTGCCAAAGGAGCGAACCGAGGCCCTCCACGACGGAGTCGACCTGATAGGCCGCTGGCGCGGGAATGAACGGGGCGATGCGGACTTCCCCTTTGTCCATCCAAACGTTTTCCGGGCAGATCCACTTTGCCGAGCCGATCTCGAACTTGGCCGCGCATTCGGCCACGAATTTCACGATATCAGCCGCCTCAGCGGGAGACCGTTTTCCTTTGAATCGAAGGACGGCCGCCAACTGTTCGCCCTTCAGCTCTTCGGTCACCGTCCAGGAATAAGTCTCGTCGTTGACCGAATCGAAAACGAAGGCAAAATCAGTGTCGCTGGCCCTGGCCGTTCGTTGGGCAAGTTCCACATGGGCTTCCGCAGCCTCGGAGCCCTGATTCGCTCGGAAGACGGTGACAGTGCGCCCGAACGCCGTATCGGTGGCCGTGAGGCAAAGCAGTCCGTCGTATTCCCCGCGGGAAAGAGGCTTCGTGTATCTCAGCGGCAGCGAAATAGCCTCGGCTCGCTTTTGGGGGCCGCCGACTCGATAGTACTCCTGAATCGCCTTGAAGAGTCGCGCCTCACCGGCCACGGCCAACCGGACCGGCCGCTTGTATCGCAGGCGCAGATCGTCTGTAATGGGCAGGTTCAGCGGGTCGGCGACGATGCAGTAAAGCTCGTCGTCAGTGAACGAGATCGGAAGGATACGGTGCTGTGCCGCGGTTTCGGCGCTGATGGTGTCCAGAGCGTCATCCGATGGCTCCAGCCCGGCGGGATCGACAACTTCATAGCCGTACTGGCGCGCCAAACAGGAGGCAATCCGGTCCTCGTCCACGAAACCCTGAGAGATCAAGACCTCACCCAGGCGGCGTTTGGTCTGCTTCTGAATTTGCAGAGCCGTCTCGAGCTGTGATTGCGTGATGGCTTGGGCTGCAAGCAGCAGCTCGCCAAGCTTCAAATAGGCGTCATCCATCGGTTCCCACTCGCGAAGCATATGAATCATCGGCTCTCGAGGCGCGTTCCGCTAGGTAATAGTGACGAAGTTGACTTCAGAGTTGCGATAGGGACAAACCGGCGGAGTCTTCTTCACGACCGACCATCCTTGTGGTAGCGTCATAAGGAGGGCACTCCAATGGTGCTGAACAGAGGCGTCTTCGATCCTTTCTTTTGGAAGTTGGAGAGAGTCCATGGCCGGGGAGGGTCAGCTCCATTGATTCACCGTCGTGACGCTTCCCGGAAGGATTCTTTCTCGGACTGTCTATCGGTCAGATTCGGCTCAGTTGCTTCGCAACGACCGAGCATGCAAGCTATGACATGGGTTTCCAGCAATAATGCCCACACCGTACGCAACTACCGGTAGATCAAAGGCACAGATAATGTAGGTTGATCTTTGTGCCTCGGCTTTGCGGTCTCTGTGGGCCCTCGAGAACCCTCGTTGGCCTTTTGTCATGCTTCTTCATCTGGTTTGCGGCAGCGCCGGCGGGCGCTCAAGCCCTGCTAACGCCTCTTTGGAGAGACGAGGCTCTCACACCGGCATTCAGCATCGCGTATTCGCCCGACGGCAAGTTGCTCGCCGTGGGCGGAGATAGCGGGGTTCAAGTCTTTAACGCTCAGACAGGCGCCTTCTTCCGGTTCTTTGCCTATAACGTTAAAGTACAGGCGCTGGCGTTTGAGCCAAATGGGCAGCAGCTGGTGATCGGTGGAACCCGCGACGTCGTCGACAGCCCCGGCTGCCTCCAGATCTGGAACGTCCAAAGCGGCAAAGTCATTGCCGATCTCGCCACCCAAGTTCAGGTGAGAACCCTTTGTGTGACGTCGGACGGCATGCAGTTGGCGGCTGCTGGGACAACAGCCTCAAGCGGCCTTGTCGAGATTTGGGACCTGTCCACGCTCACTCTCGATAAGAACCTTTCGACAAAGGCCTACTTCGTAGGTCCGGTTCAATACTCGCCGGACAACGCGGTACTCGCCCTTTCCGGCTTGAACCAGACGGAGACGGCAAACGTGGTCGAGCTCTGGAATGTTGCCGCCGGGACGGATCACAGCCTTAAACCCAACGAAGCCGCCGTCGACTCGTTTGGCTTCTCACCGGACGGAAAGACCTTGGCCTTGGGCGGGGGCACCCAGTTCTCCGGCTCGATCGAGCTTTGGGACCTCGACACTCTCACCCTCAAAGTCTCGCTGCCATCGACCACGCAGGGTGTTACTGGCGTGGCCTTCTCTCCCGACGGATCGGTTCTGGCGGGAGTCGGGAGGTTCTTCGGCGTCAGCGAGCCCAACTCCTACCGAGTCGAGCTTTGGAACACGTCGGACGATTCCGCAAAGGCGACCGTGAATCTGGCGGAGGATAGTCAAGCCTCTTCGCTGGCGTTCTCACCAGACGGAAGCACCCTCGCCGTTAACGGCACGGAAGAGAGCGAGACCTCGGGGATGATCGACTTGATCGACGTTGCGAGCGGCGCCTTGCGCAGCTCTCTCAACGTCGGTATGCCCGAATACAAGTCAGCCTCGTTCGCTCCGAACGGCCTTACGCTTGCACTGGGTGGGTTCCGAGCTACTCAGCCGTCGAGCCCCCTCCTGGAGTTGTGGGATACGACCGGCGGCCGGGTCCTGAAGACGCTCCCCGTTGGCGCCGACGTCGTGAATCAGGTTGCCTACTCGCCCGATGGACGGACTCTTGTGGCAGCCGGATTCCACGGTTCGAGCAGCGAGCTGGAACTGTGGGACATGACGCGGCCCACGCCCATCTACAAGAAGCTCGCGGCGGCCGGATGGAGCGTCCTCTCGGCGAGCTTCTCGCCAGACGGAAAGTATCTTGCCGACGTGGTGCGAAACGAGCCGAGCTACTACAACGGACAGAGCCTCTTGGAGGTCTGGAATCTTGCCACGGGAAAGATCGTCAAGAGGATGTCCGCAAACTGCGCGCTTTGCGTGTGCTATTCGCCGGACGGCAAATTCCTGGCGATCGGGGGCCGAAACCCCGCGCTGCGAATAGATGGCACGCTCGAGCTGCTCGACAGTACGGGTTTTAGGCAGATCTGGGGAGACAGCATGCCGCTGGCGGTGCTGGCTCTGGCGTACTCGCCGGACGGCAGGGCTCTTGCCGGCGCCGGAGGCGACTCCCAAGGAAACCTCGGAATCTTCGACGCCCATACTGGCGTTCGGATCGCGTCTCCCCAGGCAAGCAGCTACCGGCCCCTTCTTTCTTCGGTAGCCTACTCGCCGGACGGAAGCGCCCTTTTCGCCGGAGGAGATGAGGGGCTCCTCGCGTTCTCCGCCAGGACCTACGGGCGCCTGGGCAACGACTTCAACGCCGTCCGCAGTCCCGCCGCGCTCGCTT
>DASZPA010000116.1:0-18808 GCA_035550555.1 Fimbriimonas sp. | reverse complement strand
TGGATGGATCGATTCGGCGCCGACCGTCGCGAGTGACGGGACCGTGTATGTCGGCGGCGTGGACGGCAAGCTCTATGCCCTGACCTCCACCGGAACTCTCAAGTGGACCTACACGACGGGAAGCTCCATCTACTCGTCGCCGGCCGTGGACGCGAACGGTGTGATCTACGTTTGCTCGTACGACCACTACCTTTATGCGATCAACTCCAACGGCACCCTGAAGTGGAAGTATGCGACGGGGCTCGACGTGGAGACTTCGCCCACGATCGGACCTAACGGCTACATCTACTTCGGGTCCGGCGACAAGTCTTTCTACTCGATCAAGTAGAAGACACAAACGGGCCGCCCCGGCAGGCTGGGGCGGCTTGTTGTTTGGTGGCTCGTGCCAAGAGGCGTACGTTCGTGCGAGTCGTTCCACGACCTATGCTCACGGCTGCCCGCATGCCGCGCGCGAAGCAACAAATGCACTCGCCAACAGCTCGAACGAGCGCAGCCGCGCCGCGAGGTCGTAAATTCGGGCGGTGGTAATAATCTCGTCAGCTCCCGTCATTTCCACGAATTTGGTCAAGGCTTCACGTACCTTGGCCGGGTTGCCTACGAACGAATATTTCAGGAAGCGCTCAACTCCGGCTCGTTCCTCCTCTGTCCAGTTTGCATCCACATCGGAGACCGGATGCTCCATCTTTCCCGGCCTCCCTTTGAGCAGGCTCAGGACTCCGAGCTTGGCAGAGGAAAAGAGAAACTCCGCCTCCTCATCGGTGTCCGCGACAACCACATTCGCCGCAGCCATGACGTGGGGCTTTGGCAGAGTTGCCGATGGGCGAAACTCCCTCCGGTACAGGTCGAGAGCCGAGAGCAGGTGCTCGGGAGCGAAGTGGGACGCAAAGGCGAAAGGCAGACCAAGATAGGCCGCGAGCTGAGCGCTGTAAAGGCTCGAACCCAAAAGCCAAACCGGGATCTCCAAACCCTCACCGGGAACGGCATGGACGGCCTGGTCGGAAGACGGGTGCGCGAAGTAAAGCTGAAGCTCTTGCACGTCTTGCGGAAACGTGTCGGCCGAATCGTAAGTGCGGCGAAGCGCTCTGAGCGTTTTTTGGTCGGTGCCTGGAGCTCTTCCGAGCCCAAGGTCGATTCGGCCGGGGTACAGCGATTCCAATGTGCCGAATTGCTCGGCAATCACGAGCGGAGGGTGGTTCGGCAGCATGATTCCGCCGGCGCCGATACGGATGCTGGAGGTGCCCGCACCGATAAAGCTCAGGGCCACCGAAGTTGCCGCACTCGCCACGCCGGCCATCCCATGGTGTTCGGCCATCCAGAACCGCTTGAACCCAAGCTCTTCGGCTTTGCGAGCCAACTCGAGGCTCTCCAGCAGAGCCTGGCGCGGGGTATCGCCCTCGCGAACAAAGGAAAGATCGAGAACGGAGATGGGAACCACTTACCCGTTCTACGAAATGGAAGCCGACCGGGTTATGGCCGCTCGATTACCCAGAACGGGATGAGGCGCCGAAGTGTGAACCCCATCGAATCGTAGAGCGATCGCGCCGCTTCGTTTTCCTCTTCCGTGTGCAGGAAGGGCGTATTCCCTCCTGCCTCAATGTGGGAAATCAGATGATCCATCAGCCGGCGAGCATAGCCCCGCCCTCGAAAGTCTGGGTGCGTGCAGACGGCGCTGACTTCCCTGAATCCGTTCATCGACATCCGAGTTCCTGCCATCGCGCTCAGCCTTCCGTCCTTTTTGATGCCGAAGTAGTCGCCTAGATCCGCCGTCCCCGCGCGGAAGTAGGCCGGGTACACAAGCCCCGTAAGCTCTAACATGGCTAGGTAATCTTCGCGGGTGAGACGGACAATTTCTTCGTCGCTTGCCCCTCCTCTGTCACCTTCCCAAATGTATTGGACGATATCCGTCTCTTTGACAATGTTCCAAGCGGTGAGAAAGGGCGGAGCAACTCCCAAAACACAGATTCTTTCGCCCACTTGAACAATCTCTCGCAGTTGCCGCTCAGCCTCCTCCGTGGGGCTGTCTACCGCGGCGAAGGGCGCCACGTCCGGCGCATAGCGGCGCGCATGATCGCCACCGATCGCCTCGCGGGCATGGGCGGAGACTAGAGAGTTCCAGATGGGATTGTCTAAGGGATGTTCCGCCAAGCAGCTACTTCCAGTGCCACTCGGTATCGCCGAGAAGGGTCTGAATGAAGTTAAGCTGACCACTGTGATACCAAAGGTGAAGCGTCATGAAGCGGCACTTTGCTTCCCGGGTGGTCTCGCCACTGTCATCCATCACCTTCGCCTGCATATTCTCTTCTGAGTAGCTCATAGCCGCGTCGATAAGCGGTTGGGTCGACTTTTGAAAGGCGTCGACGATGACTTCCTTGGCGCAAAACTCGGGAGTCGCGTGGATCCAACCCGCATTTTCCGGCCAGTCGAACGGAACCTTTCCATCCTTCATCACACCGCCGGCGTGATCGTTCACCATGTTGACCTCGAAGACGATGTCGGCTACCGTACGGGTCGCCGGTCCAAACTTCCTACAGAACGCCTCCTCCGGGAGCGCTTCAAGGTCTTTCAGAAAAACGGAGCAGGCATGCTTGAAGTTCCTGGCTGCCGGAGTTCCTTCCATAGATAGCTGAGTCTACTTGACAGACGAGAGCTTTCGAAGCGGCTGCACGCCTATCCAGTAACAATGGCTGCGGAGAAGACCGTCAGAATCTTCAGAAGCCACAAGGAAGTGGCCCCGGCCGATCGTGAATACTGCCGATCCATCACACCGGACCAACGGCTTGAGATTCTCCTGGGACTTGTCAACCGTGACGAAAGATCTAAATGCGGCTTTGAGAGGGTCTTATCGCATTACTGTGCTGAATGTTCAGGATCTCGAGAGGGACCAGACGCTTCAGAGGATTATAGGACATTATGTCGCTTTGCCCAGTCGGATGGCGATTCATCCGGGTACTTCGCAAAGAGCACACTATCGGTCTTCTCTTCAGACTCTTCCGCTCTTAAGGGTCCTTGGTAAGGCTGTTGCACGAGCCACCCCAGCGCATCGAGTCTCGCATTAGCTTCGCTCAAAAGGAGGTCGTTTTCGCTTTGGAAATACTCCTCCTTCTGATTGAGCTGCTTGCCGGCTTGAAGTCTGTAAGAGCCATCAACGGTTTTCCATTCTCCAAGGGTGACCTCGGCCAGCCCCTCCAAGACCCTATAAGCCGGGCAATCGTGGACCAATACCGTTACCTCGCGATCCTGGAAGTCGCTCGAAGAGATCGTGACGCCAGACTCTTTCTTAATCTCGGCAAGGAGCGGGCCGAGAAGTGTCATCTTGGCGTGCAGCGTGATCGGCTTCGCAAGCTTTGGGTCGGCTGTCAGGTCCGGAGGAACTGCGTATATGCCAATCCTAGCGGCAAGAACGCCTATGCAAACCATCGTGTGTGAGGCCTAAAGTAACGAATGTTCGTCCGCTCGATCTAGGCCGGTCTCGTCTGCTCTTGCCGCGATTGTGATATAGCTAGAGCCGATATGCTTACCGGCTCCACTCCCATCTTTGCGGTCTCCGATGTCGAGGAGACGATCCGTTACTACAAGGACGTGTTGGGCTTCGAGTCGAGCTGGCTCTATGGCGAGCCGCCCACGTTCGGCGCAGCTCAGTGGGGAAAGGTCTCCATCATGTTCGGGCTGGAACCCGAGTTGGCTGCTCGAGTAGAGGGGCACGGCCACTGGATGGACGTGGACGATGTCAACGCGCTCTATGAGCAGCACAAAGAGCGGGGCGTCACAATCGTTTCCGAAATCGAGGATAAGCCGTGGGGCTTCCGGGAGTACACGGTCCGCGATCTGAACGGCTACCACATCCGATTCACAGGTTCGCCTACGCACATATCCGCCGGCGCCGGCGCTCTCCCCGAGGGAGTAGAGATCCAGCGCAGAGTTCCAACGGCAGAGGAGTTCGAGAAGGTCGCCATTGCCGCCTTTTACAAAGACTCGTCAGCCACCGAGTTACTTGCTGCCACGTGGGGCGGAATCGTGGCCCTGAGCAAAAGTGGCGAGGCGATCGGGGTCTTGCGGATCATGTGCGATGCACCAGGCTGGTACAGCGTCTGGGACGTGGCGGTCCTTCCCGAGTGGCAGGGCAACCGCGTCGGCTCGGCGATGATGGAGGCCGCGGCAGCGATGGTCCACGAGGAGTCGCCCGGAGCGTGGCTCTACCTGTTCACGATGAAGCAACCCTTCTACGAGCGGCTTGGCTTCGAGGTGGGAAGCGTCACGTTGCGGAAAGTCTAGCGGCGGCTTTGCAGCCGATACGACCAGAGCCGGACTGTCCGCTTTGCCAAGCCGATCGAGGCGATCGCCCCACTGTTGAACTCAAGGTAATCAGCCTCGATGCCATCGGAAAAGATCACTCCGTTCTGTGGCATCTGTGAGGTCAGCACCAGCTTCTGACTTTCCAAGATCGATCCGGCAATGAGGTTCGCCGACGAGGCCCGGCTCACGAAAGGTTCCCTCACCGCGAACGCCAGACGGCGGGATTCCGGCGCGAAAGCAAACGAGAGGTTTCCCTGCTGCTCCGCTTTGATTTGGCCCTCAGCTTGGACGATCCCCGACGCCCCAGTCAGGATCGACCTTCGCCAACCCGTCGACCCGGCACCGGTCGATACGATGACTCCACTGGACGACTGCTGTTCATGAACATTGCCAAACCGGATCTCGTACCGCGCCGAAACATGCGTCTTCTGACCGATGAAAAGGTCGTTCACGGCGAGAAGGGTCTGTCCGTCGGCCAGGTGAGCTTCCGCCATGGCGAGCGGCTGTTCGATCGGCTCGATGGCGCCGGCCAAGAGTCCTAGCGCTTCTTCCACAGAGTTCCGCGCCAGCACGCCGTCGATCGTGGCCGGGTCTGGATTGACCGCAATGAGCGGCTGACTTGTAAGGTACTTCGCCGTGTTCGCGACCAGTCCATCCGGCCCGACCGTTACAACGGCGGCAGTGGGATCGAACTGGTAGGTGGGCAGGTACTTGAGATCGACCACCGATACGCGTGTGCCCGCAGGCAAGCTTCTGCGGATTCGTTCCAGAGCGCCTGAGTAGGTTTCGTCGAACCGTTCGTAAGAGTCGAACGCGACATGCTGCTGTTCCATCACGAAGCGCGCCTGCGACTTCGTCCCGTACCGCTGTCTGAGCCCTTGGAGCGGAGTTTCCTTGGTAATCAGGACGACCTTTTCAAACTTTGGCATTCGAATCGGCAGCCTTGGCCCCGAGCAGAACGCTCAGAACTTCGCTTGTGATCGTGAGATTGTTCGCGCCCTTCGCGCCCAAGAGCCTGAAGCCGAGCGCCGAAATGAGCGCCGGGTCGACCGTCTTCCAGAGCTCCAGCTCGGCCGCAAGCTGCTCGTTCTTGTATCGCGACTCGGATTCGAGAGCCTTTCCGCGCGATTCGGCCTGGGCGATCATGTTCTGCCCCTCCTGCTCGATAATCTTGCGCTTGCTCTCGGCGACGGCGAGCTCGGTGGCCAGCTCCTTCTCCTTGATCTTCCGCTCTTCCTCCACGCTCGCAGCGCGCCGGGCATAGATCGCCTCGTCGGCTTTCCGAAGCAGGCTTTCTCTGAACTCGGCCTCGAGAGCTTTCGCGACTTCCGGGGTCGGCTGCACTGCGAGCACCGTGAGGGTCACGGCCTCGGCGCCCGACTCGGTCAGCACCGGATCTTGCCGGAGCCGTTCCAAAACACGAGCACTGAACTCTCGGAAGTCTCGGAGATTGATGGCGAGCGTTCGGCTCTGGATCTCCGCGCTTGCCGCGATGCGAACCGCGTTGCCCATGCGTTGAGCCAGCTTCTCCAGATCGTTCGAAACGTAGGCTCCGGTCCTCGGGTGAACCGTCAGATTGAGATTCTTCACGGTCGTGGCGGGATCGGAGAACCTGTAACTCAGTTGGCCCTGACAGGTCACGGTCTGATGGTCCGACGTGACGTCTTGAAAGACGAAGGGCACGTCTTGAACGTTGGTGGGCACTACCGCGATGGTCGAGTTGAACGACATGTACCAGAACGACTTTCCGAGTCCCTGGTGCTTGAGGCGCCCACCAACGTAGTGGAACACAAAGTCGGTCGACTTGCCCTGAAAGTGCGGCATGCCAGATTATGATGTTTCTCTTCCGATAACTAGACTGTATCTAGTCCCGCCGTCCTCAGACCAGGCTCGTAACGTTGATAGAAGTCATCCTCACCATCCTCTTCCGGATCTTCACCCTGACCTTTTCACCCACTCCAGCCATTAAGAAGGAGGGTGGACTGCTTGCCATCGAGTCTACGTGGAAGACAGCTCTTCTTACGCTGGGCGGCCGTCACCGGCGCGTCCTTGTCGATCCCAAGAACCGCGGGATCATCCTGACGGATCGGCGATTCTGGCTCTTCCGATCCAGCCGCCGCATCCCGTTCGACGCCATCGTCAGCATCCTGTACGGCTATGTCGACTTGGCCGATAGCTGGTTCAGCCACTACGACGAGGACCTCTACACGGTCGGACTGAACCTGACGAACGGCACGTCGGTCGCCTTCTTCCGGTTCTTCGGACAGGGCTCGTTCACCAACAACTCAATCTATCCCGACTGGTGCTTCTGGGAGGAGAACATGGTCAGTAAGACTGCTCAGCATGACATGGAGTCGGAATCGGCCACTCTGGCCGGCGTTCTTTCACACATCACCGGAGCGCCACTAGAAAACTAACCTGGAAGTCAGATCGCGACGGCAGCTTTGTGATCTGTCACAGGTGAACCACAAGAGCATCCGGTTTGTCTTCGACCTTGATTTTCTCAGGCAGCTCCTCGTAAGTAGGGATCAACGAATTCGCCCCCAAGGCTTCCGCGTCGGACGCGTCCTTTGACGGAGAAAACCGGCGGACGTTCTCAAATCCAAACGCTTCAGCACGCACAAGGGCGCCGCGAACCCCAGGAAGGTTCTCCAAGGGAATTTGGCCGGAGGCAGCCCACTTATCGTTCATCAGGAACTCAAGCGGCACTTCGTCGGCCTGCAACACGAAGCGAAGTGAGCTCGCCCCCAGCTTGTGAGCCTGCGAGAGGGCCGTGAACGCGACCAAGTGGCTGATCTCGATCTGGAATTGCTGCGCCCATTGTCTTCGAAGCACTGGATACTCGTCTCGAAGCTCGAAAATGCGCGTCTGCAACTTCAGACACTCCGGATCGAGGGAGTATTCCGGCTCAAAGAGCTCCCACTCTCGAGCGAGGAGCTCCATTTGGGCCAGATACCGGACGCTTTGAGATGGGCATGCCAAGATCGGGCCCCACTTCTGGATGATCTCCGGAATGTCCAACTGACGGCGTGAAAGAAATGCGTAAAAGGTCGTCAGGATTCCGACCTGCCACCGCGACCGAGGTGCTATTGGCGCCATCCATCGATCATTGTACGATTGCATTCGGCCGAGGCTCAGAGTGTCGAGACCGCCGTCCTCTCAAACTGAACCTTGCCCTCAGACGCGAACCAGCCCCAAGCGCCCTCCCGGTGGTCGTAGAGCCTCGTCGTAAGAGCCGCTCGGCCGCCCGCGTAGATCACGCACAGGGTTCCGTCGAGGATCACCTTGAGCTCGATCGGCTTCCCATGCGTGAGTTTCAAGGGCCGCTCAAGCTCGGGCCAGTGCGTTGCGTCGGACAGGCGTGGGTAACTCTCGAAAACAAGCCTATTCATCGCGGTGTCCAGCTTGACGTAGTAGACGCGCTCCATGTCGTCGCTTGCGTTGAGGAATAGGCCGCATCCGCGAGTCGCTTCGTCGAACGTGACCGTGGTCTCGATCTTGCTGCGACGGGGCATTGGTCCAACGACCTTGCAAGCGAAGCGCCCGGTAGCGTCCAACGAGTCACCCGGAATGCTTTGAGGATTCCTAAAGGCCCTATCGACCGACTCGGGATTTCGCACGTCCAACGTTCCGTCATGGTTCTGAATCAGCTCGTGGACGACAAGATTCCCGCCCCACTGCCATCCGCCGCTGTCCTTCTCGGAGTCCTTCGTCGCTCCCCAGCCAAAGGCATACCGCTTGTGGCCGTCGGAAGCCGTTTTCGCCGCGTACCAGCCACGGCCATCGAAGGTGTCGTTCGGTGGGCAGATCCAGGGCCCGTGCGGCGTTCGGCTCATTCGGTAGCGGGTGACGGTCCGCTCCGAGTATTCCGAGAAGACGAGATACCACCAGTCGCCCATGTGGAACAGGTCCGGGCACTCGTGGGTGATGTACATGCCGGGAGTCCAAAGCGGCTCCTCGACCTTCCAGTGTTGCAGGTCGGTTGAGCTGCACAGTGCGGTACAGCCGCGTCGCCGAGGCGGACCCTCTTTGAGCCTTGCCGCCAAGATCATGTGATAGCGGCCCGACTCGGGATCCTTGTAAACGAACGGGTCTCGCCAGTCGTTCGGCTCGTATCGGTCCGAAGGAGCGAAGAGCGCCTCACCGGCCTGCTTGGTCCAGGTGATCAGGTCCGGGCTCGTCGCGTGGAGAACGCCTTGCATCGGCTTACCCTTATCGGCCAGATGCGGGTTGTGGCCGGTGTAGAAGATGTGATACATCCCCTCGCCCTCCACGACCGAGCCGGTAAACACATAGAGGTCCTGCTCCGCCGCTGTCCCGCGTGGCAACGCCTCCCCGTTCTCCGTGAAATCGACGAAGTCGCGAGTGCTGATGTGGTACCAAGGCACACCCTCTCCATGATGCTGCCAGTCGCGCCAATCCAGCAGATAGAAGAGGTGAAAGACGCCATCCTTGAAGAACGGGATGAAGTCCGCCGCCCACGCCCCTTCCGGGCGATAGAAGAAGTCCGACGAGGCGGTAACGAGCTCAGAGTTGTTCGGCATGGCGTGTCGTCTTCTGGGACGGGCAGGGATCAGGAGGCTGGGAGACAGGGCGGCTGACAACCCAAGGGCACAAAACTCTCTTCGGTTCATCGCCTCGCCACCTGCCAAGATCGCATGCGCAACTATAGCCCTCGGCGCGCCTCTTCGCAACCGGACGCAAGCTAAAAGCGTTTACAAGAACATGCGAACCCTGGTGGCGCTCGGCCTGCTGTCCACAACCCTCGTTGCGAGCGCCTCCACAACCAAGCTTTATCTGATCATCGACAAGAGCCATCACCGCCTGTTCGTGATGCACGGAAGGCACGTTGAGAAGAGCTACCCCTGCGTCTTCGGCCGCAATCCGTCGGACGACAAGGTCTGCGAAGGCGACTCACGAACGCCGGAGGGCCTCTTCCACATCGCCAGGATGTACCCCCACCGTCTGTGGTCCAGATTCATGCTTCTCGACTACCCCAACGCCGCCTCCTGGGCCAAGTTTCGCCACAACCGAGCCACGGGCAGGCTCCCCAAAGGCGCCACCGTCGGGAGCGCCGTCGGAATCCACGGCGTTCCGGCCGGCTACGACAGCGCCATCGACCAAGATCAGAATTGGACCCTTGGCTGCATCTCATTGAAGACGGCCGATATCAAGGAGCTTTATTCTCTATGCCGAGTCGGCACTAAAGTGCGGATCGTGCACTGAACGCCTTTACCGAATCTCAGTAGGCGCCGAACCCGCGTAGGACCGCGACCGGCGTGCGAACCAGAATCTTGAGGTCGGTCCAGAAGCTCATTTCTCGCACGTACTTCTGATCCAGCGCCATCCATTCGGCGAAGCTGAGGCGGCTTCGGCCCATGATCTGCCAGAAGCAGGTAATGCCCGGCTTGACGCTGAGACGAACGAGACACCCTTCGTCGTACTCGACGACTTCTCGTGCGAGGGGCGGGCGCGGTCCCACCAGGCTCATCTCTCCAGAAAGCACATGTAAGAACTGCGGAAGCTCGTCCAAACTGAACTTGCGCAGGACTCTTCCAACCGGCGTGACGCGAGGGTCCTTTTCGATCTTGAAGATCGGTCCGTCCTTCTCGTTTTGCTTGCGAAGCTCCGCTAGCCGCTGGTCGGCATCGACGAACATGGAGCGAAACTTGATAAAGGTGAATGGGCGACCACCCAGCCCGATGCGAACACTCTTATAAAAGATTGGTCCGGGACTGGTGAGCCGGACCAATAATGCAACGATCACGAAAAAGGGAAAGGCGAGAAGCAGGAAGAAGGTGGCTCCGACGACGTCGAAGGTTCTCTTGGCGGCTGCGTAGCGAATGGGCGACGGCTCCACGGTTGGAAGCGACGGCTCTTGAGGGATGGCAACTTCAATTCGCTCGCGGGTCTTCATCGGATCTTCGTTTGCCGCTCCATTCACGCTGCGGCATTCCGATGCCTTGCAAACTCCTTGCCGAATAAACCGAGAAGCCAAAGACCGGCAAACATGCCGGACGGCGTTTGTGAAAAGCGGTCAAACTAACCGCCGATGCACTCCTTTCCGGCGCCGATTCCGTATCCCAAGACTTATGTGTGCCTTCGGGCGGACCGGCCCATCGAGCTCAGCGGCCGGGTGGACGGACCGGAGTGGGAGCACGCCCCGTGGACCGATTATTTTCTGGATATTCAAGGCGAAAGCCTGCCCATCCCCCGGTTCAAAACCCGGGCGAAGATGCTCTGGGACGACGAGCGCCTCTACATCGCGGCGCATATGCAAGAGCCTTACGTGTGGGGCACGCTGCGCGAGCACGACTCGGTGATCTTTCACGACAACGACTTCGAGGTCTTTGTAGACCCGGATGGGGACGGCCACCTCTATGCGGAGATGGAGATGAACGTTTTGAACACCACCTGGGACCTGCTGCTGGTCAAGCCTTACCGTGCCGGGGGGCCACCTGTTAACGGCTGGGAGATGCATGGAATGCGGACGGCGGTGAATGTCGACGGCGCTTGCTACCATCCAAGCGATCCGAGTCACGGATGGTCCGTCAATATCTCGATTCCGTGGACAGTCTTCGCCGAGATTTCCCGTACTCCGTGCCCTCCCAAGGACGGCGACCATTGGCGGATCAACTTCTCACGAGTCGAATGGCAGATCGAGGTGGTGAACGGCGAGTACCAGAAGCTGCCAAACCATCCCGAGGACAACTGGGTCTGGTCGCCACAACACGTAATCGATATGCACTGGCCCGAGCGGTGGGGCATTCTGCAGTTTTCCGGGTCGCACATGATGCCGGTCGAGGTTCGAGATTGCCCTGGTGTGCGTGAGAAGATGCTTCTGGGCCAGGTTTGGGAAGCGCAGTCGGCGTTTCGGCGCGAGCACGGGCGCTGGGCCGCGACGACCTCGGAGCTCCATGTTCCGGAAGGAGTCGAGATCCAGGCGACTTCGGAGCTCTTCGAGGCGAGCTATCAGGGCTACTGCGTCGACCACTCATTGCGGTTTTGGAAGCAGCGTTAAGGGCCCGCAGACCTAATTCGGCTTGTGAGGTTTTGGCTGGGAGAACCTCGAATTACCTGGGAGGGTTGGCTTTTCGGACTTATAAAACCGCAAAGATTTTCACCAAATCTTGCACTTTGGCGGCCATTGATAGTAGGTTGTCTTGGGCAGGTTCGTCTTGGACTTGCATGGTTTGATTTCGGCTTGAATAGAAATGGGTCAGCGAGGATCTAAAGAAGCAGCTGAAAGGGCGCCGTCCGTTCGGCTGGGCTGGAGCTACCACACCGTGGTACGGACGGTGCTCGGAGACAGTCGGGAGCAGACGTTGGCTCCTGCCGAAGCGGGCTTGGTCTATTTTGGGGAGCGCTCGGACGGTACCACCGAGCTTTGCCGCGAGCCGAACGGGTTGCGCCTTCTGTTTGTGCTAATCGAGGACGCGGAGGGGATTTCGTTGGCTCCGGCCTCGTCGGACATCAAAGTGATCTGCAACGAGGTGGCTGTGACGCAGACAGCTCGCCTTGCCAGCTTCAATTCGATCCAAGTTTCGGGTTACAGGATTCAGCTTGATCCGCGCGGCTTTGACCTCTCCGGGGCTTCGAAGGCGAGCACGGAAGCCGAAGGCGCCCAGGTCCGCGAAAAGAAGCGGATTCCTTGGGATGCGATCATGTTCGGCTTGGTCGTCGTGGCCGTGGGCGTCGGCGTCTGGTGGATCCTGAAGGCGCCGAAGGAGTCGCCTGCTGCTACAGCATCGGAGCCAATCGCCGGTCCCTTGCCGAGTGTGAAGGCTTCGGTTCAGCCCTCCAAGGAGTTCATCCCTGGGCAGCCCATCCGGTTGGACTTGATCGTTCAAGACGTGCCCGCGTCGGCCCAGGTATCGAAGGTTGAGATCTACCGCAAAGTGGGAAAGGACCTTCAAAAGATGCCGTTCAAGCAGCTGCCCGTCGGCAAGAACGTGAGGGTGTTCGAGACGACGTTCACCCCTTCTACCGATCAGCGCCAGGTTCATCTGAGCGCCTTGACCTTCATGCGGATCAACGGTTCAGAGCTTGATCAGAACTTTGACTTCGATTGGGTCAAAGCAGAACCCGCCAAGCCGGTTACGCATGTGGTTGGTCATACGCCGACCGTCCCAGCCAGACCAAAGCTGTCCAAGCGGACGGAGCACCGGCCGATTCGGAGGCATTCACGGCCGCATCGCCCGCACATCCCCGTTCACAAGAGCTCCGAAGTCAAATCACCCAATCGGATCATCGACGACGGTACATAGTCATCCGCCGCGTTGCATTGGATCTATCTTTGAACCTGCGACCCCACGCTCGGCTTACATTTTTCCATTGATTGGGAAAATATCCGTGTGGTTTTGGTATTTCAGTATCCAATATCCAGAACATGGGAGCAAAAATCTTCAAGCGCATTCTCTTTTGCGCGGGGCTGGGTGCAGTCGCAGTTTCTGCGCAGGCGCAAGCCGTCAATACGCAAGGGCACGCGTTGATCACTATCGTGCCAACTCTTTCCATTACCATGTTGGCGAATACCAACTGGGGCACCGTCACTTTGCCCACGAGCGGCACAACCAACTACACGCTAAGCACCAGCAATGGGCAGGTTACGATTACGAGCGGCAGCGGCTTCTCTTTCGGAGACAGCAACGCCGGCTCTTACCTCATAACCGGAGGAGCCCTCGAGCCGGTCTCTTATTCCGTTTCGATTGGAAGCTTCAGCGGTACCGGGGTGAGCGTCGTGGATGCGTATGTGGACGGTACCAGCTCTAGCGCAAGCGGGACCTTGAGCGCATTGGGAACTCTGACAGTCAGTACCGGTGGCGTGCTATCCGTGGGCTCCGACGCATCTACCGTCTTGCAGACGGCTACCGTCACGTTGACGGTTAACTACAACTAGGAGATTCTATGAACGGGCGGTTTCCAAAGCCAGCACGTCTACTGCTGGGATTTATCGTCATCTACTGCTGCCAAGCAGCTACAGCGCAGGGGCCGTTAGCGATCAACGTGGCGCCGACGAGGGTTACGTTCGACAAATCGAGTCTGTCATCGACCGTCACCATCGTGAATCGCGGCTTGGAGCCGGTGCGTTACCGGCTGAACCTCTGCGACATGGAGATGGCCGAGGACGGAACGCTGACCCGGAAGTTAGAGCCAACAAGGAACTCGGCGCAAAGCTATATCCGTTTTGCGCCGAGAGAGGTCGCGTTGGGGCCGGGCGAGATCCAAAAGGTAAGGATATTGGCGACGATTCCGGCCTGTCTGCCAAAGGGCGAGTACCGTTCGCACCTCGCTTTTGAACCTATCTCGACCGGTGAGGCGGTATCGCCCTCCTTGGTGAAGGGCGGCGGGGCCCCTGGAAAGCTGAAGCTTCAGATGAGGATGCGAGCCGCGGTCACCATTCCGATCTTTCTCCGCAATGGGGACCTGAGCGGGAAGGGGAGCGTCTCAGATATCGCCATCGTGGAAGGGAAAATGGTTCGAGTGACACTGTCGCGAGAAGGCGACCGGACGGTAAGGGGAAACTGTTTAGTGAAGTTCATTCCAGCCGGCGGGAAAACGGCCGTTCTGCTTGCCAAAGGGCAGGATGTACCCGTCTACTTTCCGAACCAAGCGCGCAGTATTCTCTTTGGTATGGAGAAGCCGATTGCCGGGTTTGGCGCAGGCAGCCTCGAAGTGAGCTTCTTCGAGCCAGGCGGTCCCGTATCTACCAAGGTAGTCCCAGTTTCTGGTTCGTGAGAAGTGTTTCACTTTTTCGCAGCCTACAGCGATCGTGGCGACGGGACTCGGGATAGGGCATTGGAGCCAGCCTTTTACGACGTTAGCTACGCCCATGCACGCGTGGCCGAATCGATGACTATTCTGGAAGCAGGCGAAGATCGATGGCTTGTGCCGGCGAGGGCGCTATCGCTTTCACTGGGCTTTCGGCTAAAGACGGATTGGCCGCATCACGAACTCTCGGGATTCCTGCGGTGGCCCAGTCAAACATTACGGCTTAACTGGCAGACTTGCACTTGGAAAGCCGGAAGGCGTTCAGGAAGGATTGCAGCTTCCGACATTCGCGTTGTGGATAAGGAGATTTATCTTAGTGCGACATGTTTTGGGAATCTATGCTCGCTGAGGTTGCAGAGGGACAGTCATTCTTTAGGTGTTAGCATTGAGACAGAGGATCCTCTAAGCCTGCGCGAACAATGGCTTAAGCATCAGGAGAAACGGTCCGATGACTCCGCCAACAAGGCCAATCTGCCGCGTATCGCGACCGGGTACCAATGGTTCTCGCCTCCCGTGATCGGGGCAGACCTCTTCACGAGCTTCGATGGGCTCAGTCGGACACCCTACGGTTCGACTTCGTCTTTCACGTCAAACGGCGATCTTTTGTGGATGGACTCCACGGCGCAGGTCGTCTATTCGCGGGGAGGCGCCGCCCAGACCTTGCTGCAGATGGGCAGGGACGATCCCAACCAGAGACTGTTGGGGCCGCTCCGTGCGAGCCACTTCGCATTTGGGAATCTGGTTTTCAGCCCGGTGCCGCTGCTCACGGATACGCGGATCGGCTCCGGGCTCATGATCTCGAACAGGGCGGATTTTGGGAATCCGGACAGCGGCGAATCGATCACAGGAGGATCGGCCCCCGATTCCTCCGTGGAGCTTTACAGCGGTGACGAACTGCTGCAGGCGACTCAGACCGACCCAAGCGGAAGGTACGAGTTCAAGAAGCTGCCGCTGTACCCGGGTGGCAACCGATTCTTGATCAGCACGGTGGGGAGCGACGGCAAGGTCGGCCTTAAGAACGTCTGGGTCTATTCGAATCCCTCACTTCCGAAGCCGCACCACGTCTCCTACGAAGTTTCCGCCGACCGGGACAGCTCGAATCAGGTCTGGAGCGGGCTTCAAGGCGAGCCTCGAGACCGGTCTCTCTGCGTCGCGCAGTCGGCCTACGGCCTTTCGAAGAATCTCTGGGTAACCCAAACCTCGGCCCTCGTATCGGATTCTGCCGGCTCGCATGGCTCCTTGGGGTTCGGTTTGGAAGGCTCGTTCAGTGCCTTCTTCGCTCACGTCGATCAGCTTCTGACCGACTCCAGGCAAGGCGCCCTCGCCGTGGGAATCTCGCACTCGATCGGCGGGCAATCGATCTCATTGGACCGCATTCAAGCTTCGCCTTATCCGGCGTTCCCCAACAGCGGTGTTGCGGCGCCCGTCAGTACCGGCACGCTGCTGAGCTGGCAGAGACTTGGCAGGCAAAGCTCGACTATGTTTGGAATCGAGAAGGCGGACGCCCCTGATCCCGCGACTTACCTGATTGGCCGGTACTCGGCTCAGGTCGGCCCCTCGTTCCTTACCGACTTCACGCGTGCCAGCTTCGATCATGGATTTCAGTCGCTCGATGGCGAGCTTTCTTGGGAATGGCTTTTTCGCCGTTCCTACTCGGTTCGGCTGGACTCGAACTACGCGTACGGCCGCGCCTTAGGCTTTGGCCCACAGAGCCTGACCCTGAGCCGGTCCCTTCCATCCCAATTCGTTGCCAACTTCACACTTCTCTATTCCAACGGCGTGGGGCAAAGGCTGCACCCTATGGCGACGCTTTTCAAGCTGGTCGGACCGCTTGCTCTGGGAGTGACGCTGAGCGGCGACGGTACCGGCCACTTCCGAACGGGGCTCGCTCTCTCGACCAGTATCTCGGCTCTCGGCGGGCTGGCTTCGGCTCGGTTTGAGAGGCCGGGTTCGGCTGCTCTGGGGAAGCTTCGCGCCCGGTTCTTTGTCGATAAGGTAGGCGATGGGCGTTTCCACTCGGGAGACCCACTCGTGGCAGGAGTGGGGGTGCTAGTGGATGGCCACGGTACCGAGCCTCGCTCGCAGCGGAATGGGGTTCTGGGGGTCGCTTCGCTTCCGCCCGGGCTCGACTGCCGGGTATCAGTGGATAGCGCGACGATAGCCGATCCTTGCCTGGTTCCCGAGACTCCCGCGGTTCTGGTTTGCGCCAGGGCCGGGCGAGAGGCTCGTGTCGACTTTCCGCTCGTGGAGACCAGCGACCTCACGGGACGTTTCGTGGACTTCAAACCCGTGTCCGATGCTCCCTTGAAGGCCGTGCTCTTGAAAGGCGATGTGCCGGTCGGTGAGAGCGTGCTGGACGACGGGGGAACTTACGTGTTTTCCGGAGTTCCCCCGGGCGAGTACGAGTTGCGGATCGAAACGGGAGGTGAGGTGCTTGGAAGCGAGAAAGTTGTTGTCGGGCCAGGGAAGTCCACGGTGATTCGGGACGTCAGGAGCACGCGATGAGGCTTGTGTTTCTTATGGTTGCCGCGATGGCGGCGATATCGGCTCACGCCAGCGGAATCACGCTCGTGACCAGTCCCAGCTGGGGGATCGTGGTCGCGCCGTCTTCCGGCACGACGAACTATGCGCTGAGCACGTCCACGGGATTGGTCAGCGTGTTGAGCGGAAGCGGGCTTTCATTGGGAGGTAGCGTTCCTGGGGAGTATCTGCTGTCGGGCCTGTCCGGAGAACCGATTTCGTGGAGCGTGTCGATTGCGAGTTTTGGATCTGGGAGTGGCGTATCGGCGGTTCAGGCGTATGGCAACGGCACTTCGTCCAGTGGAAGCATGGTGCTGAATCTGCTCGGGACCGGTGTTCTGAACGTGGGCGGCGTTCTCGGCGTCAGCTCGGGGGCAAATGGATTGAACAGCGCTGTCGTCACCGTTTCGGTGAACTTCCAGTAGCATCATTTTCCGATACAGAATCGGCTGAAGATCTCTTGAAGCATGTCCGGCGTGGCGGTTTCGCCGGTTACGCGGCCGAGCGTTTCGATCGCGTCTCGGAGAAAGACTGTGAGAAGGTCAGGTGGATGGTGAGCGTTCGCCGCGTCTTGGCAAGCGAGCACCGATTCGAGAGCCGTCGAGAGGGCGGCCGATTGCCGGTCGTTGGTCGCCGGGGTCTCGGACTCGGTGACCAAGTCGGCTACCGTCAGCTCGAGCAGGTTGCCGATTCCTTGACCGGTGACCGCCGAAACAGGAATTCCACGCTCGGGTGTGGCGATGTCCGATTTGTTGCCGATCAGCATTGCCTCTCTCTGGAGCGCGGAGATGGCGATCTCATCCTCTGCGGTCCATCCGGTGGAGGCATCGAAGAGGTACCAGAGGCGGTCGGCGGTCTCGGCGGAGGCGAAGGTTCGCTGGACTCCGATCTGCTCGACGATGTCTTCGGTTTGGCGAATGCCTGCGGTATCGATGAGGACGATGGGGACGCCGCCGAAGCTGACGGTCTCCTCGACAGTGTCGCGTGTGGTGCCCGGGATCTCGGTGACGATAGCTCGGTTTGAGCCCACGATGACGTTCAGCAGGGAAGACTTGCCTGCGTTCGGGCGGCCAAGAATGGCAACGCGAAGACCCTGGCGTGCGAGATGGGCCCGTTTTCCTTCGTCGATGAGACGATTCAGGTTCTGCGCGGCGTAAGCACAAGTAGAGGCGGCGGCGTCGAGATCCAAATCTCCAACCTCATCCGGGAAATCGACGCTCGCCTCAATCCTTGCCAGCAGGTCGAGCAAGCTCTCCCTCACCTCACGGACCTGCCTGGCGAGGGCCCCCTCCCGGTTCAGGTTCGCCATTCTCAACTGGCGTTCTGTGAGGGCGTCCACCGTTTCTGCCACCGCCTCTGCTTGGGTGAGGTCGATTCTTCCGTTAAGGAACGCTCGGAGAGTGAACTCGCCGGGCCTCGCCGGCCTTGCTCCTGCTCTTTCACAAGCATCGAGGAGAGCGGTGATCGAAGCACGGCTTCCGTGGACTGAGAACTCGACGACGCGCTCTCCCGTGTAGCTTTTTCCCTCTGCGAAGGGGAGTGCCAGTCCGTCGTCGCCATGGGCGAAACGGCCGTAGAGGGCGTGGCGTGGGGTTGCGTTATTGGGCCACGGAGAGAAGAGCTTGGATGCGACTTCGTAGGCTTCGTCACCTGAGATCCGGACCCATGCGACGGCCGCAGGAGGCGAGCCGCTGATGAGGGCCGAGATCGTGTCGAAGCGCATGGAGAGAATTGTGTCTCGGGAAAAGGTCCGAGTTATTCGATCCTCCGAACCGTCCTACGAGAGATGGTTGCCTGTGCGATCGCTTTGATTGGCCTGTTCTCGCCCCAGACGCCGATCGAGTCAAAGGCGGTGCTGATTGCGAAGACGACTAAACGGCGGTCGGCAGACTTCGACGACTTCAACTGGAAGGTCGAGGTCCAGCAGCGAAGCTTCGCTGGAAAGCTAGACGCCTTTTGGAAAAAGCGCGACTCCAAAGCTCCCTCCGAAGCGGCGGAGACATGGCTTGCCTTATTGAAAGAGAGCGAGGGCGTCTCCACTTATCTTCTCAATGGGGCGCCGCCTCCAGACGCGGGGTCTCTTTGAAGTGCGCCGAAAATCCTGACACCTGTCAAAGGGGGTACCACCCCTGGAGGAAGATGTCCGAAGTGAAACCCAAGAACCGCGTTCACAGCCCCGAGTTTAAGTGCCGAGTCGTGCTGGAACTCATCCGCGGAGACATGT
>DASZPA010000115.1:0-24076 GCA_035550555.1 Fimbriimonas sp. | reverse complement strand
CGCGTTGATTCTGGGCGTGACGAGGTCGTCGGCCGTGCCCAACTCTCCAAGCATGATCGTCGCCGTTGGGGTCGCGAACATGGTCTCGGTCGGCATCGAGGGAGGAGGGTTGGGAAGAAAATCGAGCGCATCGACGAACACCATCTGGTTCAACCCATAGGAATTGACAGCCGACCCTTGATCGCTCGAACACACACGCACTTTGTCGTTCTTGACGTAGGGGTTCACCAGGTCGGGCCAGAGCACCAAGTTGCCGTTTTCCGTCGGCGGAAGCACCTCATCCGAGTCTTCCGCGTACATCAGAACACCTAGCCCCAACTGCTTGGTGTTGGAAAGGCAAGCCGTCTTCTTGGCGGCTTCTTTAGCTTGAGAAAAGACGGGAAAGAGGATCGCCGCAAGGATCGCGATGATAGCGATTACCACCAAGAGCTCGATGAGCGTAAAGGCCTTGCGCTGCATCACGGGTTCTCCCGGATATCGCGAAGCCACTTGGCGTGGCCGTCCAAATAGACCTGATTCCGCCCTCCAAAGTGCACGGC
The DNA here is from genome assembly GCA_035550555.1 of Fimbriimonas sp. Taxonomy (GTDB): domain Bacteria; phylum Armatimonadota; class Fimbriimonadia; order Fimbriimonadales; family Fimbriimonadaceae; genus Fimbriimonas. Next base: position 23,537 of record DASZPA010000115.1, on the reverse strand, counting down.
CAACCCCTTAATGTTCTTCGGAATCGAGGGGATGGTTCGTGGAAAATAGGCGTCATCGCCTAGCTGTGCGTCCGCAGGGCCATTGGGGTAGCCCACGCTTGGCTCGTTGGCCGTTTGAAGATCTGCCACCGCCTGGTCCACCGTCTTCCCCCACCAGTCGTCGATCGTGACCGTGGTTGGATCGCTGCGATCAAAGCGCCACATCCAGATGTTCGTCGTCCCGAGATCGGTCTGTTGAAGTACTTGGGGAAGCGAGCCCATCGGCGAACCCTTGGTGCTGGGACAGTTGAAGATCTCGCTGTTCTTGATGTAGGGCTGAAACACGATCTGCGCCCAGCCAGCCCGGGGATCGGAAGGCGGCCAAGACCAGGAGATCGTATCGGCCAAGCTCTTCTTGATGTCGCGACGGTCCGGCATCACGTCGTCCGAATCGTTCATGTACATGAATAGCGCCGTACCGATCTGCCGGAGATTGGAGAGGCAAGTAGTCTTCTTGGCAGCCTCTTTGGCGCGGCTAAAGACCGGAAACAAGATAGCTGCCAGGATCGCGATAATGGCGATCACGACGAGCAGCTCGATAAGAGTGAAGGCGCGCCTCACGTTATAGTATGTGCCGCAAAGTGGCCCTTTCAAATTCAATTCAACCAAAGCAGATTCCTGCAACCACTTATTAGCTTTTCCATTAAGGAATCGATTGGGTTTGCCTAGCATTGTTTAACGCCGAAGCTATCATAAAAGTCCACGATGCTCGTTATTTTCTCCATAGACGGAATGCGGCCAGACGGCCTGCAGCAAGCGAATACTCCTAACATTGACAGGCTAATCGCCGAGGGATCATCGACCATGACGGCTCAAACCCTTATGCCCTGCTGCACGCTGCCCTGCCACACCTCGATGCTGCGAGGCGTAGATGTGCCGCGGCACGGGATTACCACGAATACTTTTCACCCCTTGGTCCGCCCCGTTCCGAGCATCTTGGACCTGGCCGCGAGCAACGATCGAAGGGCCGGAATGTTCTTCAACTGGGGACCGCTTCGCGACCTTTGCGATCCCGAAAGCATCGCTGTCTCGTGGTTCATTCGGGACAGTTGGAACCTGGAAGGCGACGAGAAGGTCGCCAAGGCCGCGGCCAAGAGCATCGTGCAGGACAGCTTGGACCTGGCGTTCGTGTACCTCGGCTACACGGACGAATGCGGCCATGCTCACGGCTGGATGTCGGAGCCCTATTTGGAGGCCATCGAGGGAGCCGACCGATGCGTGGGCCTGGTGCTGGAAAGCGTGCCCAACGCGCATGTGCTCGTGCTGAGCGACCATGGCGGCCACGAGCGCACCCATGGAACAGAGCTGCCGGAGGATATGACCATTCCCTGGGTTGTGAGCGGACCTGAAGTGCGTCAAGGACACAAGATCCAGACGCCAGTGGTGATCTATGACACCGCGGCAACGGCTGCGGCACTCATGGGTCTTCCGCTGCCCCGAGAGTGGGATGGCAAGCCGGTTCAGGAAGCGCTTCTCAGCAAGCCTCTCACCAGCTCGTAGCCAGCCGGATTGACGCCGATTCCAATCGGCTGGTAGCCCAGGCCGCCCCACGGCCGGAGCGTCGTGACGAGCGTCGATCCAGCTTTCGCCAACACGGGGTGTTCGGCATACGTCCGCGTGTCGATCCGGTTCATAAGAACGGCGTACGGCTCCCGGAAGAAGGAAGTGTCGACGGTTCGGTCCGTGGAAACCGAGAGCAGCCTTTCCCACCGCTCACGGAAAGGCACTACCGCCCAGAACTCTTCGTTCGGGAACTGGTAGCAGGATTCACGCCAGAACGGCATCGGAACGGTCGCGTCCCCGGTCAAGAAAAGGATGTCCGGACTCTCGTCGGCGGGGATCGCCGTCGCGATCAGCGGTCCGTTGCCATCCACGGCGAGACCTCTCAGCAAGCCCGCGGGATCGTACAGCCTGGCGCTGAGGGGCTGCTTTCCTGGCACGATCCACAAGGGCCAAGAGCTTTCGGCACCTCCAAACTCAACCTCCAGCCGATACTCGCCGGGCACGGCGTCTTCCCAGGCAAGTTGGGCGACCTGCGTCGACTCCATTGCCGGTACCGAAATCTTGGCCTCGGCGCCACCTACGACTCGCTCTCCCCTCTCGTCCAAGATTCGCCAGACCAGGCCGAACTCCATCGGCTCTTCGGTGTGGCATCCGATCCTGAGGAAAACGGGCCCGGCAAAGAAGTTGAGCGGGTCGGAGAAGCCCGGGCGGTTGCCTCCGTCGATCCATGGCGCATTTCGGGCCGGCATCAAGAAGAGGCACGCCCCGGAGTTCCAGACTCTGCACTCCTCTTCCGTGAAGCGGGGCCGTCCCCAATCGTCGAAGAAGCCCGACGTCGAAATCGGGGTGTCGCGGATCACCGTTGCCACATAGCCGGAGATCTGGTCTCGAGACCGTACCGCCTCCTGCACGGTTTTCCGAATGAAGGCCGCTTTCCTCCGAGACGACTCCATAAGCGGCTTGTGTCCGTTGGCCGTTGGCTGCTCCGCAAACCGGGTTTCGCTCACCAGCCTGGGCAGGTCGTGCTGCCATCTCACGCCTATGGCGTTCAGCTCTGGCAGCGACGATGCCCAGTAAGGAAGCTCGTCGCCAAGCTTCGCTAAATCGCGGTGGAGGTCGATATCGTTGAACTCTCCGAGCAGCGTGGGCATGGACGGACGAGCTCCCGGCAACAACGTATCGAGGACCGCGGGGAAGAACTGTGTGTCGCAATAGGGATGGAAATCGTAGAATGTGCCGAACTCGCGCAGGTCCCCGCCGTACATCTCAGCGCCGCCGGAGCTGTCCTTGACGAGTGGGCAGCCCGTGAGGTTTTGAACCATCTGCGTCAGGTAATTCCGAAAGCCGGGGCTTGTCGAGGCGCCCAGCTCGCATCCGCAGGTCCAAGCGACGACGCACGAGTGGCGGCGGTACTGACGAACGATCCGCTCCACCTCATTCGCCATCTCGAACTGCTTCTCGGGATCCTTCGCCGGGTCCCATAGCGGCAACTCGATCCACGCCACCATGCCCTCCTGCTCGAGGATATCGAGGTACCGGTGAGGCGGCAGCCAGAGACAGAACTTGACGAGATTGAAGCCCAGGCGTTTGACGGCCCGGACCTCTTCCAAGATGAGTTCTTCGCAAGGGTTCGGATGGCCCAACTGGGGGTACCAGCCCCAATGAAGAACTCCGCGCATGTAGAAGGGTCGTCCATCGAGAAGGAGCTTCCGTTCATCCACCGAGATCCGCTGTGCTGGAAGCTCCCAGGCATCCTCGCTCTCAACCAGCTCAACCTCTCGAAAGATTCCGCCGAAAGTGTGAAAGACATAGGGCAAGAAGCCGCTCAAAACCTCTTTGACCGGGAAGGTCGGACCACCATTCTTGGTCACACGGACCTCAAGCTGGGCCTTGCCTGGGCTCTTTCGGGAAACCGGTACGTCGAAGGCGTCCCAGATCCCCTTGTGCCCGCCAACCGGCTCCCCGTCAAGGAAAACCTCCGCCAGGTAGCTCACGCCGTGGAACCGTAGAAGCCAGTTGCCCGTAGGGAGCTCGACCGACGCACGGTAGGTGACCGGCCCCTCTTCCGAGACGGGCATTTCCTGTCCCCACACATGCGGAATGCGAACAGGGATGGGGGGACGTCCGTCGCCGTAGTCGACTGTCCAGTCAGAAAAGTGATGCGAATTCCCCATGTGGCGGACGTAAGCCCAGGCTCGGTTATACCGAACCTGGCGAACCTACGGGGATGTTCAATCTGTGAGCGGTTTCGCGAAGGGCGGCGATCCTCGCCGGAAAGCCTCGTCGTAGCTGTCTGTTTTCTGGGTCCGCATTGGCGAAACGAAGCGCCGCTTGGAGGTCCTTCGTGGCGGCCAGCGCTCGGCGGTCCCTTATGAGGATCGAGCGGCGGCGGCGGAAATCCTTGAAGCTGAGGTGCAGCACGATGTCCACACCCCAAAACAGTGGAACGGTCCAAAGAGAGACTCCCGCAACGGCCATGCCAAGAGCCATCTCCAACAGAAAGAGGACCGGCTTCATGTTTCTCCAAAGCCAACCTGGGTTGGCGTCGAGGAGTGTTCTCACGACTGCGAACCGGCGAGCGTCGAGTGGCAAATCGTTCCAATTCTCAGGCAGGAACCGCGGCAACTGACCAGGGCTCATCAACACGAGCTTCCGCCCCTGCTCAGCTTTGATTTGCACGACTGACACTTGGCCCAAGTTGTGATCGGTGGCAGCCTTCTCGATTAGGTCGACATCGTCTCTGGGGGGTGTCTGTCCGCGTTGGGCCATCGCAAATGCGCCTTTTAACATCAAGCCGAAAGCAAGCATAAGGAAAACGAATGGCCCAGACAGCAAGATCGGCCCCAAGATGGAAAAGCCGCGAACGTACGAGCGACCGGCGAGAGAGATAGCAACAGCCAGGATTGCCAGGGCCAGCGGCCACGTCCACGTTCGAAACTCTCGCATCCTGGGCAGGTCTCCCATCCGCGTCTATCGTACGGTGGCCGATCTGAAGGGTTGCGGTTATCGAATGCCGAGCCTTCCGTCAGCCTTGTGCAGCGCTTTGATCCTGGCTTCGACTTCCCTGCCCCGCCGCACGTTAGACAAATCGGCTTCAACATAACTGAGGGCGGCAGCCAAATCGCCTGTCATCTCAAGCGCCTTCGCGTCGTCTCGGAGGCAGTCGCGGAACGGGAGACTCGTTGTATAAAAGGCGATCAGCAGGGCAAAGGATCCATAGAAAGCCGGAATCAGCCACAGCCTGATCCCCGCGGCAACCAGACCTACGGCGAGCCAGAGGACGATGGGGCTCAGCATAAGTGCGTCGAAGACCCACGCGTTTCTCCGCAACGCAAGCGCGCGAACGATTGCGAAGCGCTGCGCCTCCAGGGGCAAGTCTCGCCAATTGTCGGGGAGGCCGCGCATGCTCTCGTCGGGAAGCAGCAAGACGAGCTTTCGGATTGGCGGAACGTCAAACTCCTGCGTCGCGAGGGAGATTTCGACGTCGATCGCCGTCACATCCTCAAAGCCATATTGCAGCGCGGTTTGCTTCACAAACTCGGCATCGACGCCCCACGCGGGTCGTGTCGTTTGATCAGCCTTCCGGCCGGCCGCCATCAGGAGCCAGATCAGCAAGGCCACGAAAACAGGAATCGCCGCCACGAACGGCCCGCGAACGTCGAAGCTTGGGTACAACCGGCGTCCCAAAATCGCGGCCAGGCATGACACGGAAACAGCCCCCATCAGCCACGTTGCAGGCGGCAGGCGCTTGATCACAGTCCCATTGTGGCCCACCTAAGCCTCAGGCTAGGCGATATTCAGCTTGCGAGCGGCCTGGCGCAAAGCGACAATCCTGCGATCAGCGTCGATTTTGAACCTGGGGGAAACCTCATCGGCTCTGACGTAAGAGACTGCCGCTTCCAAGTCCCTGGTGATCTCGAGCGCTTGGCCGTCGAAATAGATGGCTCGCTGTGTACGGCGCGTCGCACAGTAACAGATACAGGAGACTCCGACCGCATAGACCGCCGGTATGAGCCACAAACTCAGGCCGGCACAGAGCATCGATACGACAAGGCAGCCGACAAGTTTGCACCACCACACCACCTTGCTTTTCCGCGAGGGACTTTGCCCTGTCAGCGACCTCACAACGGCAAAGCGGCGGACCGCGGAGGGCAGTTCCTCCCAGTTATCAGGCAAAGGGCGAGGATGATCTCCGGGGCGAGCCAGGGCCAATCTCCATCCCGAGCCGCTTCTGACGCGCCGCGCGGAGACTTCTCCGAGTGCGTAACGCTTCGCGGTCTGCCGAACCAGATCGGCGTCCAAGTCTGCCGCCGGCTCACCGTCAACCGCCGCTGCAAAGATGGCCTCGAATCCGAAGCAAAAGTAGAGCAAGTTCCAAGCAAGGAAGGGTGAGATAAACAGGAGGGGCCCGCGAGCATCGAAGCGTGGAACGAGCCCATTCCCTGCCAGGCAAACGGCAGCCGTAAGAAGTACCTGGCCCACCAGCATCCCGATCGCGGTTTTCTTGCCGAACACGCTCACCATTACGCCGGCTCCATGCTCCGGTTGCATGGAGCCGCTCGTGATCGTCGAGCCACGAAGCATCGGCTCCAGCGGAGGCTACTGGCGGAACTAGTCGGCTACTTTGGAAGCAGTCCGTAGACGATTACGTAGCAGTTCGAGCCATCGGTCGAGGAACCGAACGTGCCCATGTACACCTTCCCGTTCGCCACTACCGGAGGAAGGAACTTGGCCCCGTTGGCGAGGCTGTCCCGGCTCGCAACCATGTTGCTGTCCCAAAGCTCCTGCAGCGTCACGGCGTCGAACGCGTAGAGAACACCCGGCTTGGGCGAATATCCGCCGCAATCGTTAGCCCAGAGGATGCCCGTTCCGGCTGTCGAGCCGTTTGACGAAAGCGCCAATGCGCCGCCCTCGCCGTCGGGGCAAGTGACCGCGCTGGCGGCGAACGCGGTCGTGCCCACCTTCGTGCCGTCGAACTTCAGGCGCTTGACGGTGTCATGGCCGGACCACAGGTACACCGATGGAATATCTGGCGCCTTCCAGTACACGAACCCGCTTCGAATCGCCGTCGCCGACATTCCGATTCTCTGCATCACGTTGTCCGTGAGCAGGTCGAACTTGCCCATGTTGGAGGTGTTCGCCACATAGACCATCCCATTCTTGTCGCCGCACACAAGCGATGTGCTGCCAGGAATCAGCAGCGGGCCCGTGCAGCCGAGGTCTTGATCCAGCGAGTTCATTGCGGCGCTGTTGTAAGGCGTGAAGAAGTCCTGGACCGTGAGGGTTCCGTGCGACCCGTCGTACGCGAGCTTGACGATGCTGTTGCCAACCGAATGGCCAGTCAGGTCAGGAGTATAGGAACCGTTGCCCGTCGTGCAGTAGATGTTCCCTGCGTCGTCCGCGGCGAGCCCACCGCCCGACTGCCAGATCCCTCCCTGTCTGCCATCTGGAGTGGCGCAGAACGTCGCGAGCAGCCGCAAGCTGGCGGGGTCGTAAGCCAGGACCCATCCGTGGTAAGGCTGCTGGTCCCCGTGTGAGCCAATCCCCAGGTACAGCCTGCCGTGATCGAGGAGAAGGGCGGGCCGGTTCATGTGATAGAACGGATTGAGAGTAACGGTACTGCCGCCATCCCCCAGACCGGTTACCGATGCCGTTACCGCAACAGGGCTGCCCGGCATTTCTGCGAGCGTTGTCATATTCAACGCGTGCAGCTTAATGAAGTAGCTCGAACCTGACTTCGTGTGGGTTACCACATAGAGGACTCCGGCCGTTTTATCGATCACCGGCGTGGAGACTATTCCGATCGACGGATTAATGTCGTTGGCGGCAACATCCATATTGGAGATTGGCGTTCCGAAGTTCGCCTTCAAATACGGAGTCGTGTTTCCGCTATCCGCGTCGAAAGCGTAGACGGTGTTGTTTGAGGAGCAAACATACAAGACGTTGTGGATACCCTTCGTCCCCAAATTGACGTTTGTGGCGATGAGCGGCTGTGCATACACCTGTCCGTCGACCGGCAGTTTGAATAGCGCTCCGAATTGGCTGCCGTTCACATTGGACGTGTTCAAAGTGCGCTCGGCCGTGTTGGCGCCGGTCCGGTACTTGTCGTAACGCTGAGTAAGAACCTCGATGTTGTTGGTCACGATGAGGCTGGCCTTCGCCGTTACCGAACCGCCCGTAAACGTAATGGTCGCGGAGCTCAGCGAATTAACGGCCTTCGTACCGATGGGAAAGGAAAGCTCCTGCTGGCCCGCCGGCACGGTTACCGAACCCGGAATGGTGATGTACGACTTGTCATTGGCGATCGTCACCTTGAAGCCGGCATCAGGAGCCGTTCCCGACAGCCGAACGGTGCCCGTTGTAGAGCTTCCTCCGGACACTTCGTAGGGGTTGATCTTGACCGAAGCCAGCGTAAGTCCCTTGACCGTGAGAACGGCGCTGATCGAGGCTGAGCCATTCTTGAAGTAGACGGTTCCGGATTGCGTCGAAGCTGTGACAAGCGTGGGCACCGTGAAGCTGACCGAGCTCGAACCGGCCGGAACCGTTTCGGATGCCGGCGTTTGGATGTAAGAATGTGAGTTCGAGATCGTCACCACGAACCCAGACGGTCCAGCCGGCGCGCTGAGCTTAATGGTGCAAGTGGTGGAGGCTCCTCCGACCAGCGTGGCCGGGCTGAAGGTCGCCTTGGCAAGAGATTGCGCCGAGGCAACGCCGAGCGACATCGCCATAAGAAGGAGTCCGGCGAGTAAACGGCTAGATACCAACGAGCAGAGTTGCCCCACGGGAGGCAAACCGATACGGCTACTTTTCATTTCTCATCACTTTCAGAACTGAGTCCACATGGCACGCAAATGCAAAGCCTCAGGAATCTGCCAAAGGCAATAACCCGGAGGTTCGCTGCACGCGCTGGAAATAAAAGTGCGCCCTTATCCCAGTACAATTGCTGGAGTTACAGGAAGGTGTTGACGCTCAACAACTCCTACGCATCTTTAGAGGCGCCTGCAATAAACATACTGCAGGTTGTGAGGTCTTGCGGTTCTATTGCTGCATTACTCTGGAAATATACGCATTAATGCCAGTCAATAACCGATAAGGGGAACGGCATCGAATAAACAGGCGTATAGGCCATGGATTTGAACCTGCTGCCCGCCTTTTGAAGCTGGTGAATTCCTGTGCTTTCCACTAAAGAATAAGAATTCGAAGAAGACGTTAAAGCACTCTATTATCCGAGGACAAGATGGAAGCTCTCTCAGGGCGAGCCTGCGGGTTTCGAAACTTTGAGAACTACCGACTCAGAGTAAGGGTAATGTGCCGTTGGGAGCTAGGCGCCCCATTAACGGCGTAGAGCCCCTATCTGTCCAGAAGGGACAGAAAAGTGGATGGTGGAGACAAGGGGACTCGAACCCCTGACCCCCTGCTTGCAAAGCAGGTGCTCTCCCAACTGAGCTATGCCCCCACGCGGGCTAACAGTGTACCGCCGGAAGGGACAGGTCTTGAACCTGTCCTAGGCCGGCTTGAGGAAATCAAACGGTCTTTTGTTGCAGTTGAACCAAACATCGCGGCACCTCCGTCTACAGCAGTAGTCATGTTGTTTGTTCCTCTTTGCCTTATTGCAGCCACCGGCCAGCGCTTATCCACGATTGAGGTGCAGCACGTCCGCCCTTCGCGGATGCTTCAGAGGATGCGGGAGTTCTACTTCTCCAACAGTTCTCCATGGCCTTTCCGAGGGGTCGACGATCGCAAGGGGGTTCTCTATGTCGCGGGCTCGGACCATGTGGTGGACGAGACAAGGACGATCGTTCGGGAGTTCGACGTCGCGCCACGCAAGGTTTCGGTCACGGCGACGATCGACTCGGCGATCGACAAGCTCCAGTACGAGGTGACGGGCAAGATCAACAACGGACAGCATTGGACAACGGGCGATGCCGAGGTGGGAGTGGGTCTGACGTTTACTCCAAGGGTGAATCCGGACAACACCGTCACGCTTGTCATCGATTACCAGCTCGGAGACGGCAAACCGGAGCGTACGGTGTGCCGCCTGAAAAGCAAGACGCCGCTGGAAGTGTTCAAATCGAGCGAGCCGGCTCCCAAGGACGTCCTACCCATAGAGCCCAAGATCACAGTGGAGGCTCACGTACTCGATCAATAGGGTGAAGCTCGGCAAGGCGGCCAAGCAACGGCTATGGTTTTATGGCACGTTGTCCGCCCTTTTGGGTGGCTTCTACTTCTATCAGCCTGTAAGAATCGACTTCCTCGCCAAACCCGTACCCGTCCCCAATCCCCCGGTCGATCCGGACTCGAAGCACCTTTACGCCAAGAACAGCGAGGTGGTGGTGGTGACGGCCCACCCGGATGATGCCGAGTACTACCTTGCCGCGTTCCTCCTAAAGCTGGCTAAGGCTGGAGCGCACGTTCATCTGGTCGTCTGCACGGACGGGGACAAGTCGTACTACTTCTGGCAAGACACCACTCAGGTCCGCCGGACACGCCGCGCCGAACAAATCGAGGCGGCGAGGCACTACAACGCCGACGTTTCGTTCCTGGCATTCCCCGACGGCCGGCTTCACCCCAACGACGACGTGGTCGAAGCGGTCCATCAAAAGATCGTCCAACTTCAACCGCGTTGGCTGGTGTCCTTTGACGGCGCCTACCCTCCCAAAGTGTCGCATGGGGATCATCGCAGCGCAGGGCAGGCAGCCTTTGAAGCCGCGAAAGGCACGACCGTCCGGTGGTCGATGCTCTTCGCTTCCCACGCTCCCAACTACACGGCCGACGTTTCAGACACCGAAGACGACCAGCGGTCGCTCTTGGCGATCCACAAGAGCCAGTTTGCCGGCGACAAGCTGGATGCCGTATCGGACACCTGCCTCGATGCGTCTATGCAAGATGGGCAAAGAATTCAAGCCACGTACGGGATCTCGTTCCGTTGCGTTCCGATGAACTGAATGTGAAGCAGGGTCCATACTAAACGTACCCCCCCGTCAGGCATGTCCGCCACTTCCTCATCTATCGAATACAAGAACGTCCAGGTCGAATATCCCGGCCATGGCGGCGGGCTGCGGGGCGTCACGCTTTCCGTGGAGAAGGGGGAGTTCATGTTCTTCGTGGGGCGCACCGGAGCCGGAAAGAGCACGATGCTCAAGCTTCTCACCCGCGAGGTCCATCAGACCGCCGGAGAGGTTCGTCTCTTTGGGAGGGACATAGGCGGCGTGAAGCTCAGGGAGGTGCCCGCTCTCAGACAAGAGATGGGGATCATTCCGCAGGACTATGCCCTGCTTCCCCGAAAAACGGTTTGGGAGAATGTGGCGTTTGCGATGCGCGCGGCCGGCCACACTCGCCGAGAGGTGAGGCGGCGGGTGCCGGAGATCTTGGACCAGGTAAGCATCGGCCATCGGGCAGATGCGTTTCCCAACCAGCTTTCCGGAGGGGAGCAGCAGCGGGTGGCGATCGCACGGGCGCTCATCAACAACCCAGCGCTGATCCTGGCCGACGAGCCGACCGGCAACCTGGACCCCGACCACTCATGGGAGATCATGGAGGTCCTTCGCAGGCTTAACTTGAAGGGAACCACGATCCTGGTCGCCAGCCACGACATGATGGTGATTCACCGAATGGGCAAGCGGATCGTGACCCTCGAGTTGGGAAGGATTGTTTCCGACGAGGTGGGAGGATCCAGTGCTTGACCGCGCCACGTTCATGGTGGGGGAAGCGTTCAGGGCGCTGCGGCGCAACCTGGCCATGACGTTTGCGAGCATCAGCACGGGCGCCGTCACGTTTTTCCTACTCGGCATGCTCGTGTTCGCCTACAGCTTCGCCTCGGATTACGCGCGTATCGTGCCGGGAATGTTCGACATGCGGGTCTTCTTGAGGGATGGCACGTCGCTCGACAAGATCCGAAAGTCGGCGAACTACATTCGCACGATTCCGGGCGTCTCCAAAGTCACGCTCATTCCCAAGGAGAAGGCTTGGGAGAAGATGAAGCACGATCAGCCGAGCATCACCGAAGGCATCGACAATCCCTTCCCCGATCAGCTGCGAGTGATCCTCTCGGACATTCGGTTCAGCGACCGCATCGCGACCCAGATTCAGTCGCTGCCGACAGTGGTTCCAGACGACGGAGTGCACTATCTGAGGCAGGAGCAGCGCCTTGCGAACGCCGCCCTGGGAGCTTTTGGCCTGATCGGCCCCGAACTGTTCGGCCTGCTCGTGATCGCGAGCTGGATTCTTATCTACAACACCGTGCGCCTCACCATCCTTTCGCGACGGGTGGAGATCCGGATCATGCAGCTGGTAGGCGCTCCGCCCTCCATGATCCGCATTCCGTTTCTGATCGAAGGGATCATCCAGGGCTTTTTCGCAGGCTTTGTGGCGGCCCTCCTGCTCTTCGGCTCCTATGCGTTCCTGAAGAGCCAACTGATGCAGCAGGACATACAGTTTGCGGCGTTTCCAACAATCCCGACATTTTTACGGTTATCGCTTTTGGGCGCTGGGTACGGTTGGGCGTGCTCCTTCTTCGCCGTTCGAGCTCCGCTCACCTATCGGTGACCCTCGCGGCAGCCTTGCTTTTGTCCTCCGCGGTGAGCGCGGAGCTGGGAGCGCCCCGGCACCATCACAGGCCGCACAAGTCCTCCAGCGCGTCGTCACTTCGCCACAAGCTGGCCGGAGTGCGGCAACGGAAGAACCATCTGCGAGCCGAGCTGCGGGCGACGAAGCGGCAAGCTCATGCGGTCAAGCTGGACATTCGAGCCGTCGACGAGAAGCTGGTAACGGCGAAGGTCCGGCTCGATCAGACCAGGGACCGTCTATCAGGCGCCCGGCAAGAGCAGGGCCTGGTCGCGCGTCAACTGGTCGCGGCAAACAAGGAGCTGGCTCAGACCCGGAAGCTCGTCAGAGTGCGCCTCCGCCGCATCTACATGGAGGGCCAGACGAGCTCTATTTCGGTGCTTGCGGGGACACGATCCGCCGGAGACGTCGCTTCCCGCGGCTTCCTGCTGACGGCAATCGAGCATAAGGACCACGACCTCTTTACGCACTACACCCAGCTCCAAAGGTCGATCGCGGACCACAAGCGGAGGCAGGACGAGCTGGTCAAAGAGGTGGAAGGTCTGGTTGTCGAAGAGCGGGACCGCACGCAAGACCTCGCCGATACCCGCCAAGAAAAGAGCGACGCACTCGACCAGCTCCGCGAAAAGCAGGGCGCGCTGGAGGACATGATCCGCCAGTTCGAGGAAGACGAGGCCTCGATCGCCAACCAGATTGAAGCTTACGAGCGCGAAGCGGCTCGGAGAAGGGTGACTCGTGGCGAACCCGATCTGCCGGCCTTCACCGGCCGGTTCTCCCGACCCGTGAACGCGAGAATCACCAGCACGTTCGGCATGCGCTACCATCCGATCCTTCACCGGACTCGAATGCACACGGGTATCGACTTCGGCGCTTCGTTTGGCTCTCCGATTCATGCCGCAGCTTCGGGCGTGGTGATCGCCACCGCTTGGATGCGCGGTTATGGGAACGTGGTCATGATCGACCACGGAGGCGGATACAGCACCGTCTATGCCCACACCTCCCGTATCCTTTGCTCTCAAGGCGAGCATGTGGAGCGGGGGCAGGTCATCGCTGCGGTGGGCGCAACGGGCTTGGCCACTGGGCCTCACCTCCACTTCGAAGTCCGATTCCACGGACGACCAGTGGACCCATTTAGCCGTCTTTAGCCGCCACAATACGGAACATGCGTGCCGCTGTTCTCAACGGAGTCGGAGAGGCTCTCACGGTCCAGACCGTACCCGACCTAACACCCGGTCCGGGCGAAGCTGTTGTCAGAATCAAGACCGCCGCCCTGAACCATCGCGACGTATGGATTCGCAAGGGCCAGTACGCCGGCCTCAAGTTTCCGATCGTGCTCGGCTCGGACGGCGCGGGCGTGGTAGAGGCGGTTGGAGCGGACGTCGATCCAAGCTGGGTCGGCCAGGAAGTGGTCGTCAATCCCGCCCTTGGGTGGGGCGAGGGCGAGGCGGCCCAAGATTCCAAGACGTTCCAAATTTTGGGTCTCCCGCAGGACGGCACTTTCGCTGAACAGGTTCGCGTACCCATCGACAACGTATTCAACAAACCGCGGGAGCTTTCATTCGAACAGTCGGCCGCTTTGCCCTTGGCGGGCCTCACCTCGTACCGCGCCGTCGTTCACCGTGGAGAGATCAGCTTTGAAGACACGGTTCTTGTGACCGGCGCCGGCGGCGGGACGGCCGTGTTCGCTCTCCAGTTTGCTGTGGCAAGCCGCACGAAGGTCTACGTCACCAGTGGAAGCGCCGAGAAGATCGAAACGGCCAAGGGGCTTGGCGCTGTAGACGGCGTCAACTACAAATCCGATGGATGGGACAAGTCGCTGAAGCAGATGGCAGGCGGCTTCGACCTCATTATCGACAGCGCCGGCGGGGAGAACGTCAACAAGCTGATCGAGATTCTGAATCCTGGGGGAAGGCTGGTCACATTCGGCGCGACGGCAGGCAACGTCGACGGCTTTGTGATGCGACGCATCTTTTGGAAGCAGGTTTCACTGCTCGGAACGACCATGGGTTCGCCCACCGATTTCGCAGCCATGCTCCATTTCGTGGATCAGCAGAGGATCAGGCCACTCATCGATCGGGTGTTTCCGTTGGAGAAGGCGAACGACGCGCTTGACCGCATGGAGGCCGGCGCTCAAATGGGCAAGATCATCCTTGCGGTCGGCTGATTGTTTAGCGACATTAGGAATTTGCCTACGTAGAATATTGACGAATGGCGGATACCACCGCGAATAGGCGAACGGCGGCCCCTTCGCCGGCCCGATCCCACGCCGATCACCTGGAAGAGGTCCATCAGGCCCGCTGGTGGATCCTTGCAGGCTTGATCACGGCAGCCATCATGGAGGTGCTTGACACCACCATCGTGAACGTGGCCCTGCCCCAGATGGCCGGCAACCTGGGCGCGACCAATCAGGAGATCGGCTGGGTCTCGACGGGCTACATCCTCTCAAACGTCGTCGTCTTGCCGATGACGGCCTTCTTGGCGAGCCGCTTCGGCCGAAAGAACTACCTCACGTTCTCGATCATCCTGTTTATCGCGGCCTCGTTTTTCTGCGGCACGTCTCACAGTTTGATCGAGCTGGTGTTCTGGCGCATCTGCCAAGGCGCGGGCGGAGCGGCGCTGCTTTCCACGGCCCAGGCTACTATCCGACAGATCTTTCCCCGCGAACAGCAAGGGCTTGTTCAGGCGATTTTCATTCTGGGAATCATCGTGGCGCCGACTCTCGGCCCTACCCTCGGCGGCTGGATTACAGACAACTACAGTTGGAATATGTGCTTTTTCATTAATATTCCAATTGGCATTGCTTCCGTATTTCTGGTCACATCGTTCCTGCACGACCCTCCTGGCGAACGCAATCTAGCCCGTGTGGATTACTTCGGCATCGGCCTGTTGGCGGTGGGCTTGGGATGCCTGCAGTACGTTCTGGAGGAGGGGCAGCAGAACGACTGGTTCCAAGACCCGCTCATCCTGCGATTGGCCATCGTCTCGGGGTTGTGCCTGGCCACGATGCTATGGTGGGAACTCTCGCCCCGCAATACGGCTCCGGTAGTGGACTTTCACGTTCTCAAGAACAAGCAGTTCAGCGCAGCGATCGCGCTATTCATCGCCCTGGGATTCGGACTCTACGGCGGCGTCTACCTCTATCCTCTGTTCACCCAGACGATCCTCAACTTCACTCCCACGGAAACAGGTTTGGCGTTGCTGCCGGGCGGCATTGCCACGGCCATTGCCGCCATCATTTGCGGACGCCTGCTAAACGGCCCGAAGGCTCTGGTCGATCCCCGCATCCTGATCTACTTCGGCATGAGCCTCTTCATCTACTCCATGTGGACCCTGGGACACATGACGATGTATTCAGGGCAGCAAGACACACAGCTCGCGTTGGCCGTCCGCGGCTTCGGCCTCGGGTGCCTCTTCACGCCGCTCAATCAGATCGCTTACGGAAGCATCGATCCGAAGGTCGCTCAGCAGGCTTCGGGCCTTCTCAACCTGTCCCGGCAGCTTGGAGGTTCGTTCGGCATCGCTATTTTGGGTACCTACCTGTTGAGCCACACCGCGTACCACCGCGCCAACCTCGTGAGCCATCTCTACGCGGGCAATCTGGCGCTGGCGCCCCGGATGAACGCCATGCAGGGCCTGTTGATGAGCCATGGAATGAGCGCGCCGATGGCGCGGCAAGGCGCCCTGGGCATGCTCGACGGGACCGTCATGAGGCAGGCGCTGACAATGAGCTACAACGACGGGTTTCTTCTGATTCTTCTCGTGTTCTCCGCGTGCGCCCCCGCGATTCTGATACTGAGAAAGCCCCGGAGGGCGGCCGGCCCGGCAGCGGACGCGCACTAGGGCATTCAGTGGAGCAGCGAGGTTGGGGAGGCCCTTGCAGCCCATTCAAACTCCTGAGGTTAGGCCACCTCGTACGCGAATGCAGGCTACTTCAGTCGCAAACCCTTGGGCACGATGGCTCTATCCACCAGATCGAACGCCAACTGGACCAGCAGTGCAAGGACGGCCGCGGGAACGGCGCCCCAAAGAATGGTTGGGTTGTCGTTCAGGGACAGGCCCTTCACGATGGGATCGCCCAAGCCTCCCGATCCGATCAGAGCAGCGATCGTTGCCGTGCCCACGTTGATCACGGCACTGGTCTTGATGCCGGCGAGGATCAGCGGCAACGCCATGGGAAGGTAGATCTTGCGAAGACGGTCGCCCGGCGAGAGCCCCAGGGCCTCGGCCGACTCCTTGAGCGAGGGTGGGATCTGCTGGATGCCCGTCGCCGTGTTTCGCACGATGGGGAGCAGGGAGTAGAGGAACAGCGCCGCGATGGCGGTCTTCGGGGTGGTGCCGAAGAACGAGATCGGCACCAGGAGGGCCAAGAGTGCGAGGCTGGGGATGGTCTGAATGACCCCGCAGACGCTCAAGATTAACCAACTCGTCGTTCCGGGCTTGGCCGCGACGATGCCTAACGGAATAGAAATGACGATCGCCAACAGGAGGCTGACGCCGACGAGGAACAGGTGCTGCCCCGTGAGCTGGAGCGTTTTCTGCCAGCGATTCTCTTCCGCGATCTTGGCGTTCTTCTGGCCCAGCGATTGGAAGTACATCACGGCCGCCTGGCCGTATGCCTTGTCTTTGCTGGCGCGCGCGTTCATGGCGATCATGAGAGGCTCTTTGATCGTGCCCGCCATCGCCGCAATCGCATCGACGGCCCTCTTTGGCATGTCCTGACGGTACAGGTAGACCGCGCGGTACAGCGGGAAGAAGTGGAGGTCGTCATCGAGGACGACGAGGTTGTACTTTTGAATCTCCGCGTCGGTGGTGTAGCAGTCTTTGACGTCGGTCTGACCCGCGGCCAGCGCTTCATAGCCGAGCCCGTGATCGATGGCTTTAACGTCGCTAAAGTTCATTCCGTACTTGGCGAGCAATGGGTCCCAGCCGTCCTTCCGCCCCAGCAGCTCGTGGGTGATTCCGCACTTGAGCTCGGGATGCGTCCTGAGGTCGCTGATCTTGGTGATCCCCAACTTGGCCGCCTCGTCCTTTCGCATGACGAGGCCGTATGCGTCGTTGAAGCCGAGCTCTGGACTCATTCGGACGCCGAACTTGGCCAGCTCCGCCTGAATCTGCTCCGTTGTGAGCCCAGGCTTCTTGAGGATCTCTTCCGTGATCGTTCCCGTGTACTCGGGGTAGATGGTGATGTCGCCCTTCTTCAGAGCCTCCCAGACGATCCCAGTGGAGCCGATGCCCTGCCGATGGTCGACCTGAAACCCCGCGTCGTTCAGCACTTTCTTGGCGATCTCGCCGAGCACGTAAGACTCGGTGAACTTTTTGCTTCCGACGGTGAGTGTTTGAGCGGACGCTAGGACGGTCAGGACAAAGAACAGGGGCAGGAAGAGGCGTCTCACGCGATCGCTCCTATCTGGCGTTGGGCGGATAGGAACTCGTTGACGAACGGCTCCGCCGGCTGCTCTTGGAAGTCTTTCAGCGAGCCTTGCTGAACGACCTGGCCGCTTCGCAGGAGCACGATGTGGTCGGCCAGGTATGCGGCCTCGCCCATGTCGTGCGTGACGAAAACGACGGTTTGGTCCCCTTGTTTGAAGATCTCTTTCAGGTCCGATTGCAGGCCGGCTCTCACCAGGGGGTCGAGCGCTCCCAGCGGCTCGTCGAGGAGGAGGAGCCTTGGTTTGAGGGCGAGCGCCCGCATCAGACCGATCCGCTGCCTCTGTCCTCCGCTAAGCTCCGCCGGGTAGCGCTGCATCATCGACCTTTCGATATGGGTTAGTTCGCAAAGCTCGTCGAGACGACCTTCGATCTCAGTTGGTTGACGGCCGAGCGTCTTCGACATGAGAGTCACGTTCTGGCCTGCTGTCAAGTGAGGAAAAAGGCCACCGTCCTGGACTACATAGCCGACCTTCCGGCGGATCTCTTGGGCCGATTGAGGGGTGACGGTCTCGCCAGCGATGGAGACGGACCCGGAGCTCGGCTCGATGAGGCCGAGGATGATCCGTAGGAGCGTCGACTTGCCGCAGCCGCTCGGTCCGATGAGGGCGGTGACTTTGCCCTTTTCGAAGCTGACGTCGAGAGGTTGAAGCGCGACGTGGCCGTCGTACCGCTTGCCGACTCCTTTGAGCTCAACCATCCGCGAGCCGCAGTCCCAAGAATCCCTGCCGGTAGGTGGGCACGTACCAGTTGCGGAAGCTGCAACGGAGAATCGACGGGCTGGTCGCC
Organism: Fimbriimonas sp.; assembly: GCA_035550555.1. Lineage (GTDB taxonomy): Bacteria > Armatimonadota > Fimbriimonadia > Fimbriimonadales > Fimbriimonadaceae > Fimbriimonas. The sequence continues at coordinate 5,216 of DASZPA010000115.1, read as the reverse complement.
CATGACCCGCCCCGGCAAACGAAATGGTGTCCCTTCATGTGGTCTTTGCTGTAACCATCATAAGGGAAAGCGGCGAATCCTGGGTAGGGCAGGAACGGTGATGCAGTCCACTCCCACACGTTTCCGGCCATGTCTTGGACGCCGAGCGGTGTGTCGCCGGCGGGATGAGCCCCGACCAGGGCGGGGCCCCAGTTGGTCAGGGCGTGGCAGGCTTCGGCCTCGCTTGGGGGGTTGTCGCCCCAAGGGAAGCGCCTTTGGCGTGGACCTTTGATGTTCGGGCCGGAGGTCCCTCGCCGCCGGTTCGCTGGCTCACCGACCCCTCTCGCGGGGGAGAGGGGTGCGGCCCGCGTGGCCGTTGGCAGGTTTGCAGTTGAAGCGACGTATTCCCACTCGGCTTCGGTGGGCAGCCGCTTTCCGGCCCAATTAGCGTAGGCTTCGGCTTCGAAGCGGCTGATGCAGCTCACCGGTTCGTCGGGATGGATCGCGCGGGGGCCGAAGGGGGCGAAGTAAGCGTAGCCTTCGGGCTGGCGGTTCCAGTACTCCGGCATCGTGGCGTTATCCTCTTGCCGCCAGGACCATCCTTCTGTCGACCATAGCTCCGGACGCTCGTAGCCGCCGTCGGCCATGAACTGCGTCCACTCAAAGGCGGTTGTCTGGTGCTTCGCAATCCGAAACGGCTCGACTCGCACCTCATGCGGGTCCTTCTCGTTGTCGTATCCGTGAAGGTCCGGATGCCCCATCTGAAAGGAGCCCCCGGGGACCGAGACGAACTCCGCCGATCTCTCAGATTTCCACTCCAGTGGCTCAACCAAGGCCGGAGAGCGCTGCTTTTGGATGAGCTGGAGCATTTCGGAGATCGTCTCTTGGTGCTGGCACTCGTGCTGGGCGGCGAACTCGAAGGCGTAGCCATCTTGTGTCAGTGGATGGTCGGAGCTCAGGTCGACGGCTTCCAACGCCCGGAGCGTAAAGTCGCGAGTCTTCTTCAGGTAATCGAGCGTCCCTTGCCTGTCCGGGATGTTGACGCGGTTGTCCTTGGGATTCTCGACGAGATCGGCATATAGAAAACTAAGCCGCTCGTCGCAGGGATCGTCCCCAGTCGCCGCGCACACCCAGTACTCCTCGGTTCGGCCGACATGGCCGAAATGCCACCCGATCGGGCTGTAAAAGTTATGGACTCGGACCCGAAGGAACTCGTCTGGCACACGGTCGAACATCCAAAGCGTGCGCTCGCGCACTTCAGTCAGCCGGTCTCGAAGCTCTGCTTTCCGGCTCATGACCGTTGGAGCAGGTACTCCGCGAACCAACCTTTCGAGTCTTGCCAAGAGGCAGAAACCTCAAGACCGGCACTCTCGGCCAATTCCCCAAAGGAGGCCGGCGTGTACTTGTGGCTCCATTCGGTCACGATCCACTCCCCTGGTTGGAACTCGTACTCGCTGTCAAGATCTTCAACCCGGTAGCACCCGCCGTCTCGGCAGACCAACCGCATCTCGATGCGGGACTCGTCCTCATCGAACGGCGCCTCGTGATTAAAGTTGTCGAGAACGAACTGTCCGCCAAGCTCTCGGTTCACTCGTGACAAGAGATTTAAATTGAACTGGCCAGTGACACCAGCGGCATCGTTGTAGGCGGCATGAAGCACGTCGCGATCCTTGACGAGATCCACTCCCACCAGCAGCCGATCCTCTGGCCGCATCACGACCTGGATCTGTTTCAAGAACGCGGCGGCAGAGCCGTGACAAAAGTTGCCGATGTTGCTGCCCAGGAACAGGATCAGCCGAGCGCCTTCCTCATCGGGAATGTAAGAGACGGCGTCTGAGTACTCGCCGGCGATCGCGGTTATCGACAGCGACGGGTATTCACCAAGCAGCGTCTCGGAAGACTCGCGCAGAAACTCGCGGCTAATGTCGATCGGAACGTAGTGGAGTTCGGAATTGCGGTCGAAAGCCGCCGATAACAACGAGCGCGTCTTTGCCGAAGAACCGGAGCCAAATTCGCAAACGGAGAGGCCCTTTCCAACGGCCTCCACGATCTCTCCCGAAGATTTCGAGAGGATTTCCGCCTCGCAGCGCGTCAGGTAGTACTCGGGCAGACTGGTGATCTGCTCGAAAAGCTCGGATCCGGCTCGGTCGTAAAAGAAGCGGCACGGCAGTGTTTTCGGGTGGCTCGTAAGGCCGGTGTGTACCGCGTCGCACATCGGCTGCGAGGCGTGCGCCGTCGGCGCCTCGATGAAGCTCAGTCGCGAATCCATGTTTTCCCCTCGTTCTGGTCGCTACGGAACCGCCGAAGGGTACCCCTGGGCGTTTCTTGTATAGGTTAAACGAGATTGACCGGGAAAATGTTGCAGGACATTTGTTGACGCCTGTCTACTTTTTCTACCGGCACTCCAAACAGAGGCTCGCTCACTGAGTTTTCGTTCTAACTGTGTTCTCCCAGTCTTGGGAGGTGCGAAAGACATGCAAGATGCACACGGCTGTCTTCGTTGTCCTGACTGCTTCGCTTGATAAGGATATAGCTGAGGCGGTCGTTCGTCTCAACTTTTCGACAGGCCTCGAAGCCTGTCGAGAGAGCTCTGATGTTCGCCTTGAGGAAATCCACGTACTGATTTGCGTGGTCGGTACTGCCGTAGGCCCTAACGCTATATTCCCAGATCTTGTCAAGCTCTCTAAGCGCGGTGCGGGAATAGATAACGCTTAGGGTTGGCTTTGGCGGTTCCATTCCGATGTTTTCTTTGCGAAATGCTCGTCCACCTGGTCAACCGTAAAGAAATCGCCAGCATCGATTTCCGAGTCCGATTTTGTGATGTGGGCCAGGTGGTCACGAGAAAACATCGCCTGAATCGCCGCGTCTTCCGATTCGCCGCTAAGGGGAATGTCCAAAGCCATCTCGGGATGCGCGCTGAGCTGCTTGGTCAAGGTAGTGAGCCTAGCCTTCGACTCCGTTTGGTCCTGTCCGGGATGATGATCTCTAAACGCATGGACAACCTTTTCGCACGTTCGAATCATCTTATCGGTTACAAGGATCGTCTTTGCAGGAATCCTTAGGCTGGGCGGCGTCTTGCGGTACTTCCCCGCGAGGGAGCTTTGAGTTCCTCAAGGCGGTGTACACATCAGGCAGTCCAAACAAATGGCTCGGAGTCCGTCAAGATTCGGCCCTCGTCCTCAACGGCCCGAAGCAAATACTCCGGCAGCGTGAACAGCGCGTGGTGAAAGCGTGGTGTGTAGTAGCGGTTCTTCACGCCCCGATCCATCAGCCGCTTTTCGAGCTCAGCCGGTGTAAGTGCCAAAGGGTCGTGCTTTTTGCTCGCCAAGACAAAGCCCCACGGCTGGAAAAATGTGCTCACGATGCCGTAGTAGCCGGCCACATAGGAAAAGACGTCGGACATGCTTTCCAGCGTTTTAATGCAGCTTGCCATGCACGCCGGGTAGTTCTCGTTGGCCGAGCCCGCTTGCATGGCGAAGACTCCGTCGTCGCTCATTGCGTCTGCGCAGATTTGGAAGTACTCCTTGGTGAAAAGCATCTGGCCGGGCCCGTCTTCGTGCGGGTTCGGCAGGTCGCTCAGGATCACATCGAAGCCAGCGCCTTTATGATCGACGAGCCACTGGCGCGCGTCAGTATGCAGCAGCGTCGTCCGGGGATCCTCGAAGGCGCCCTGGTGCCATTCGGGCATGTGAACCTTCACCATGTCCACCAACTCCTCGTCGATGTCCACCATGGTCGCCTCTTTGACCGAGTTGTGCTTCAGAGCCTCTCGGAGCGTCGCTCCTTCGCCTCCGCCGCACACCACCACCTTCTGCGGGTTCGGGTGAAGCGTCATGCCGGGTTGGCTCATGCACTCGTGGAACACGTACTCGTCGAGCAGCGAGGTCTGGATGTTGTAGTCGAGAAACAACGACTTGCCGAACCTCGGGACTTCGCAGATCTGGTAGGTCTGGTACTTGGTCTTGCCCTCGAGAAGCATCTTCTCCACGCGGTACTGCCAGATGGCCGCGGAAGTGTGAGTCTCGTTGATGAAGATGCCGGTGGCGTCGCTTGAAGACATGGCGGGTTCACGCAAGTAGACCCGCCTCAGGGCGGGTCTTTAAGGTACTCAAAGCGGCCCGATCAGGGCTGCTCGACTTCGCTTTGAAGGCCGCGGCGCACGATTAGAAACTTGATGCGCTCAGGCTGGAATCGCTCGTTGAGAACGTCAATGGCGCGGTGCACTAGAACGGTGCCGCCGCAGTAGAAGAGATCGACGGCTGCGTACTTGTGCTCGGGCCAGGTGTGGATCGTGTAGTGCGACTCCTGAATGATCACCGCGCCGCTCACGCCGTATGGCTTGAACTCGTGAAAAGACTGCTCCACCACCGTGGCCTTGCTCTCCACGGCCGCCTCGCGCATGGCCGTTCCGACGCACTGCTCGGTTCGAAGAGCCTCCTCGTTGCAGCCGTAGAGCTCGATCAGGAGGTGTGAACCCAGGGAAGGCTCCTCACCGACGCGCGGGGGAATGCCCTGCTCGTCCTGATCGATCCACTCGGAGAAGGCTTCGATGTTATCGCAGTAGATAGTCGTCCAGCCGCCGTCGTTGACGATCCGGGGCGCCTCCGCCACTGCCGACGAAGACCGGTCCGACGCTTGAAACAGCCGGCCAAGAAACCCTAGCCGAGAACGAAAACCCGTCAATGCCATGGCTCCGAACATAACGGAGCTAACAAGGATGAAGGTGTTTACCAATCACATAGACCTCACTGATGACCGTGCGCAGACACAAGACCGCTCTTGCGCGGAAAACCCGACGAAAGGTGAAGGCGATTCGGTTACGGTGGTGGGCAGGCTCTTCGCTCGCGCGTCGAAAGCCGCATCGTTGCGGACTCTTCCGCTTGCTTCTAGGTTGCCGCCGAAACGCACCATTCCAAAATCGCTACAAAACCGAGGTTTTCTCCTAAGGTAGAGAATCCCTACCGTAGCCGCCCCACGGTATCCCGTGACGCAACGTGCAAGATACCTGACCCCACCCCCCGTGTCAAGCAACAGGGGCCTCCAAGTGGACATGATGTTGAAAACTTGTCAATAGGTTCAGGACTCCTGATTTTAGGTTCGGAGTTTCAAACGCTCGAGAACAGTCTTCTGCTGCAAAAACTGTCAGGTTTCGAAAGCCGATCAGGTACCGGCCGGCAGCCCCACGAACACCACTCCATGAGTCTTTCTCAGCCGAAGCACCTCTTTCAACAGAAGAT
>DASZPA010000114.1:0-33644 GCA_035550555.1 Fimbriimonas sp. | reverse complement strand
GCAGCTGGAAGGCGGACTCCTACCATGTCGTGCAGTCGGGCAAGATGAACCGAGACGAGCTGACCTTCCCGCCGTACCAATAAACGCCAAAGCCCAGCCCTAGTGAGCCGGGCCGAAGGCGAAGAAGGTACCGATGTCGTCGGTGTTGACGAAGTAAATCGTCCCGTCGGCCCCGATCGCCGGGTCTGTGAAGTATCCATATCCACCCGTCCACTTAAAGGTGCCGTTCGGGTTTAGCGCATAGAATTGGTCCGCGCCCGCTCCAAAGTAGATGGTGCCGCCCGCGTCCACCGCAATGGCTGTTGACGGCTGGGTTGCGGTGCGGAAAGCCCATTTCTGCGTGCCGCCTGGGTCTATGGCATACAGGAACGAGTCACTTGAACCTACGAAGATCGTACCGTCCGGCCCCACTGACGGCGTGCCGAACCCTCCATACGTGTGGAATGCCCACTTTTCGTGGCCAGCCGCGTCAAGTGCGTACATGAAGTGATCATCGGAGGAGATGTAGATCGTTCCATCAGGACCGAGCACCGCGCTTGACTCGACATATGAATCGGTAAGGAACGCCCATTTCTGCGATCCATCGGGGTTGAGAGCGTAAACGTTAAAGTCAGTCGATCCGAAGAAGATGGTTCCATCCGCCCCAATCGCCGGACAGCTCCAGATGACATTTCCAGTTAGGAACTTCCACTTCAAACTGCCATCTGGATTGATCGCATAAAGGTTGTGATCGAACGATCCGACATAGATCGTCCCATCCGGCGCGATTGAGGGGTTACCCAGGGCTCCGCCGGCCACGTAGATCCACTTCTGAGTTCCGTCGGGATTAAGCGCGTAGAGCTTCGAATGGTTGGTACCCAGGTAGATCGTTCCATCCGAGCCGATGGCGGCATTCGAATAGGAGATATCGGGGTCGTTGGCATTGAACTTCCACTTCGTAATTCCATTCGACGTAATCGCTCGGTTGCCGACATAGATCGTGCCGTCGAGGCCGATGGCCGGACCCGGGGCGTAACCGAAGTCGTTGATGTGCCAGGCCACGCTGCCATTTGCGGTTGAGGCTACGCCCAGGCCCGAATTGGAATAGCCTTGGAGATACTTGGGCCAAGCGCTTGTGGCAAGACCCCTCGACAAAATATTCAGGCGAGCCGTTGCGTTGGAACTCCCCGCCGTCGCCATGATGTCTCCGAAACCGTTGGCGGTTACAGCGGATGTCGTGATCACGAACGACGCGGTGTGGTTGCCCGCTTTGATCGTCACCGAGGCGGGAATCTGAATAGATGCCGAGTTCGTGACGAGCTCAATCACTTCTCCGCCGGCAGGTGCAGGAAGCCCTACGGTCAACTTGCCCATGGCCGTCGTGCCGCCGTAGACTGTGCTTGGAGTGAGCACCAGCGAGCTGAGTGCTGGAGGTTGCACCGTCAGAGCCGTACCGGCGGGAATTCCGCCAGCCGAAGCCGAAAGGTTGGCAACTCCGGGCGTACCTACCGGAAAGGTCCTAATGGTGAAGCTCGTCGATTTCTTCCCAGCAGGAACGCTCACGGCGTAAGGGAAGGTGACGAACGACTGGTCGCTCGACATCGTGATCGTCCAGCCTCCGGCTGGAGCTGCCACGGCGAGGGTCACGGTTCCCGTAACCGCGTTGCCCCCGAGTACAGGGTTCGGGGTCACTGTTAGAGACTGAACGGGCGGGGCTAGGATCTCAAGGCTGGTTGAAACTGAAAGACTTCCAGTTGAGGCTTTGATCAAAGCGATGTTGTCAGCTGGCACAACGCTCGTTGTAATGGTGAACCTCACGTGATCGCTGCCGTGGGGCACCGTGATCGACGTAGGGACCTGAGCGAATCCCTGATCGCTCGACATTTGAACCGCGATGCCACTAGATGGTGCAACGGCGTTCAATGTGACTGTTCCGATGGCAGACTGACTTCCCAGCACGGTCGGCGGATCGATGGTAAGGCTTCGAACCGAGGGGCTCAGAACATAGAGACTGGCTTGAGCGCTTTGATTGCCGAGCCGCGCGGTAACGGCGCCAAATCCGCTGCTTGCTACCACCGCTGTATGAACTGTAAACGTGGCTGTGGTCTGGCCTCCTTCCACCTGGATCGAACTAGGGACATGGATGTAGGACTGATCGCTCGAGAGTCCAACCGAGAGGCCTCCCGTAGGGGCGGCTGTAGACAGTGTTAGCTTGCCTTGCGTGCTTGTTCCTCCTACAACGACACTGGGAGTGAGAGTAAGCGATTGAATCGGCGGAGGCAGGACAGTGAGGCTCGCGTGAAGCACGACGCTTGAGGCTGTGGCGGAAATGGACACGGTGGTCGCACCGGCGACTGGCGTGGTGTCGATGCCGAAACTTGCCGAAGAGCTGCCTTTCGGGATCAGGACCGAGGATGGAAGCTGTATGAACGAGTGCGGGCATGAGAAGTAGACCGAGACTCCGCCAGTTCCTGCCGCAGTCGTTAGGTAGACGGTCCCGCTTGAGCTCTTGCCTCCCACTACTGCGGATGGATTGACTGTTACAGCGGCCAGGCTCTGGGCCGGCGCTAGGCACGGCACGGCCGACAGAAGAAACAGAGAGAGCCAGAGGAAGACACTTCGTACCGACAGCAACACATGGTTACTGTAGCTTCGCGTTCCTCCTTACCCGTCATTAATTCGTGCGGTCTTCTTGCAATGGAACGTGAAATCCAGTATCTGTACGTGGCGGATTTCTGGCTCGACAGTCTGCAAGTTTATTATCGCAATCTTATTCAAAAGATATTTAGTTGCGCTTATCCACTCGCAACCCCAATTCCGCCCACTGTTGGGCGTCGATGGTGCTTGGAGCATCCATCATCGGGTCGAGCCCATTGCCCATCTTGGGGAAGGCGATCACCTCGCGGATGTTCTCTGTGTCGCTCAACAGCATAATCGCCCGGTCGAGGCCGAACGCGATTCCTCCGTGGGGCGGCGCTCCGTAGGAGAACGCTTCCAGCAGGTGGCCGAACCGCTCTTGCTGCGTCTCGGCGTCGATGCCTAGCAAGTTGAACATCCGCTGTTGGACCTCCGAGCGGTGGATTCGGATCGAACCTCCGGCGGTTTCGTTGCCGTTGCAGACCATGTCGTACGCGTTCGCTCGAACGGCGGCGGGGCGGGCTTCCAAGGTCTCGAGATCTTCCTCCTTGGGCGCGGTGAACGGGTGATGCATGGCCGACCAGCGGCCGGCATCGGCGTCCCATTCTACGAGTGGGAAGTCCAAAACCCAGATGTACTTGAGAATCCGCGGGTCGCGCAGGTTCAACCGGTCGCCAATGAGCAGGCGCAGCCGGTACAGGACGTCGCAAGTCATCCGGAAGTCGCCGGCGATGAAGCAGAGCAAGTCACCCGGCTCGGCTTCGGCGGCCGTTGAAATCGCCGCAATTTCCTGAGCCGAGAGGTACTTGGCGATCGAACCACGCGGATCTTCGCCCTCCGCCGGCAAGATCAGCGTCGCCATCCCCTTCGCTCCGAACTCCTTGCAGTACTCCTCGAGCACGCCGAGCTCCTTTCGCGAAAGGCTTCCGCCAGCCGGATAGCGCGCGCCGCGAATGACGCCGCCAGCCTCGATAGTCGATTTGAAGACACCGAACTCCGTTTCTTGCAGATGCGGCGTGGCGTCAAAAAGCGGTAGGCCGAAGCGCAGGTCCGGCTTGTCGCAGCCGTACAGGTTCATCGCCTCGTCGTAGGTGATCCGGTCGAATTTCCCTATCGGCTGCTTGTCGAGCTCGAACTCTTCGATCACGCCGTTCACGACACTTATCGCGAGCGCCTCGGCCAGTTGGAGCACGTCCTCTTGGGTTATGAACGACATCTCGATGTCGAGTTGAGAGAACTCGGGCTGCCGGTCCGCGCGCATCGACTCGTCGCGGAAACACCGTGCGACTTGGTAGTAGCGCTCGATGCCGGCGACCATCAAAAGCTGTTTGTACTGCTGCGGACTCTGCGGCAGCGCATACCAGAGGCCAGCCTGCTGTCGATAGGCCACCAGATAGTCGCGCGCGCCCTCCGGAGTGCTCTTGGTGATGATCGGCGTGTCAACCTCGATGAACCCCCGCTCATCCAGGAACCGCCGCATGTGCCGGTACACCGCAGCTCGGATCGCCAGTCGCTGGTACATCGCAGGGCGGCGGAGGTCGAGGTACCGGTGCTTGACTCGAAGCTCCTCGTTCACCTGGCTCATCTGCTCCTCGTCGCTCACTGGGAACGGCAGCGGCTTGGAGGAGCCAAGGATCGAGAAAGAATGGACGATCACTTCGACGTCGCCCGTGCCGAGCTTCGGGTTCTTGGTGTTCTCCGACCGTTCTTTGACGACGCCTGTTACGCTCAAGCACGACTCCGGGCGGATCTCTCCCCGGTCCGGAAACTTTTGCGGATCGAGCGTGAGTTGGACCAGGCCCGTTCGGTCGCGCAGATCGACGAACATCACGCCGCCGAGGTCGCGAACCTTGTGAGCCCAACCCGTCAGAGAGATCTCGCTCCCGACGTGCGTCAGACGCGGCTCACCACACGTTACAGTCCTTTGCACGAAAGCCATGGGGGTGCATTAGGATACCGAGCGGGCTCGTTGGTTGTTTCGAGCCTAAACCTTTAGCCTGGAAACAAACCTCCTTCGCACCTGGCGTTTGGCCTGTTAACGTTCCGCTGGGGGTACTCCTATTCCGCTTCGAGCTCACGATCGATCGTCCTGCCGGGAGCCGTCGCGGGGCGACGCGAGCTAGCCGCTGCACAGGAGTACGGACAATCTTGTTTTCTCCTCGCGCTTCGCGCACCGGCTTTTGAGAGCGCCGTGAAACTCCGTGTCCGCCGTGCCGCCGTGGTTAAGAGGGGCGGCGTTAAGGCTAACCTTACTTCATGCGCGTTTTGGTGACTGGCGCCGGTGGCCTGCTAGGGCTCGAGGTAGTTGACGAGCTGAGGGCAAGGGGTCATGAGGCGATCGCCGCGACTCGGCAACGGTTGGACATCACCGACCCGATGGGCTCGGCGCAGATCGCGGCCAAGTCGTTCGGCGAGCTCGACTGGTGCATCAACTGCGCGGCTTACACGGCGGTCGATAGGGCCGAATCCGAGGAGCGCGAGGCGATGGAGGTGAATAATCTCGGTATCGGATACCTGATGACCGCGGCGCAAGCTGTTAGCCTCCGAGTTCTGCACGTCAGCACCGACTTTGTGTTCGACGGCGAGTCGGACCGCCCCTACACCGAAGAGGATCCCACCAACCCGATCGGCGTTTATGGAAGGTCAAAGCTCGATGGGGAACGCCGGCTGCTCGGCTACTATCGCGGCGTGGTCGTCCGAACCTCGTGGCTCTACGGTCCGCGCGGCAGCTGTTTCCCTAAAACGATGCTCCGTGCCTATGACGCGGGCAAGTCACTAAGAGTCGTGGCCGATCAGTTCGGCACGCCAACTTACACCCCCCATCTGGCACGAGTGCTGGCCGATATCGTCGACAAGGACCCGTTTCCAGGCATTTATCACGCCGCGGGTCCGGACGTCGTTTCTTGGCACGAATTTGCGCGAAGAGTTATCTCCGTTTGCCGCGGGGCGGAGCCGCAAATCGAACCGATCAAAACAGAAGACTGGCCCACTCCGGCGAAGCGGCCCCGCTTTAGCGCTCTGGACAGCAGCAAGCTGACCGCAGCCGGAATTGCGCCGATGCCACCGCTGGACGAAGGCGTTCGGGCCTTCTGTCAGACATTGCAGGCCTCGTAGGACCGGTGTAATATCGGTCGTCCATGTCATTAAGCTTCGCGCTCTTGTTTGTTTTGGCAAGCGGCCAGCAGAACTTTCCGCACTCACCCCTTTTGGCGAGGCACTCGACCATCGGCGACCACCTCTCGTACCACATGACGTGCGTCAATCAGGATCGCGCTCGAACCGTCCGCTACTCTGCCACCGCGAACGGAATCGTCGGATGCGATCCGACCGGTCGGCATTACGAGGAGTTTGGCTGGTCCGACATGATCGTCGACAACAAGCCTTTCGAGCTGCCGGCGAGCAGCCTGGCTTTCCATCAGACGCATTCCCTCGAGCCAGGCTTCTATCCGCCCTTTCCGAACCTCAGCCAAGTCTCTCCGATGCTGATCGGGCCGATCACCGACTTGATGACCTTCTATGTCGACCTGCAGATGGCCATGACCAGACCGGACATCGCCAAAGCCGGGGACCATGCGTTCGTTCCGTTGGGCCGGCCGGCCTCATGGGCAGACGGCTCAAACGTGCTGATCGGCGAAGACGCCATCGACTTCGACATCAAGCTCAAATCGGTCGACCGAAAGAGGGATGTCGCCACCGTTGTGGTGGATCATGTGCCCTCTGCCAAGCCGAACATCAAGCTTCTTGCAGACTGGATGCGTCAGCGCGTCGCGGACACACCTAACAATTGGGTGCAAGTGACGAAGAACCCGGAGGGCGAGTTTGTGGTTGGAGTTGGCAAAGAGACCTTTCACGTCGAGATCAAGGTTCGCATCAGCGACGGAAAGCTGCTATCCGCGACGCAGGACAACGTCGTCGAAGTCATGGAGCGGACCTGTTCGAACCCCTACTTGAACGATCCCGGCAAGCCGATTCGGTATCGCATTCACCGATACATCACGATTCGGTAGCGCTCCGGAGAGTAGAAGAGGGTATGTCTACACTCCTTGGGCAGCTTCTGGTCGGCGGGGATTTCCTGGGTAGCGCATGTGATCCCACCTCTCCCAAGAACGTCGTTAAGGCGCCCTTCGGGGGCGCGATCGTGGGGGTCGCGGTCGAGGGAGGATGGCCGGAAATGGAGGGTTGCCTCGAGGCGGCATCTCAGGCTTTCGAAAAATGGAAGCGATCGTCTAGGAGTGATCGGCAGACTCTTCTGCGGAGAGCCGCCGGCTTGGTCCGAGAGCGGTCGGCGGAGCTTTCCGAGCTTCTCTGCCTCGAGGTTGCAAAGCCGATTACCTGGGCCAAAGCCGAAGTCGGCCGGTTGGCGCTTACCTTCGAATACGCCGCAGACCTCGTTTCAACGTACGGTCTGGAGTCGATCCCTTTGGATATGGACCCGCGCGGTGAGGGCTACACCTGCACCGTGGAGCGGTTCCCGATCGGTCCGATCTTCTGCATGGTCCCCTACAACTGGCCGTTCAACCTGGCCGCGCACAAGATCGCGCCCGCTCTGGCAACGGGCAATACGTTGGTTCTCAAAACCAGCCCGTTGGCGCCGCTTTGTACCATGGAACTCGGCCGGCTGCTCCATGAAGCTGGTGCGCCAACTGGAACGGTCAACGTGTGGAATGGGCCAGACTCGCACGTCACCAAGGCGGTTGGGGACCTGCGAGTGAAGATGCTCAGCTTCACCGGCTCCGCTCGAGTTGGATGGCTGCTCAAAGGGCAACTATCCGAGAAGAAGGTTTTGCTGGAGCTCGGCGGAGATGCGATGGTCATCGTTGAACCCGATGCCAGCCTGGAGTGGGCAGCCGATCGGATCGTTTCAGGCGGGTACGGCTATGCGGGACAAGTCTGCATCTCGGTGCAGCACGTTCTCGCGCACGATTCCATTTACGATCGCCTGCTTCAGTTGCTCATTCATAAGACCGAGACGTGCCCAACAGGCGATCCCATGGATCCCAAGACCGTTTGCGGGCCGCTGATTTCGGAGTCGGCGGCCGAGAAGGTTCAAAAGATGGTGGACGATGCCGTCTCGCGCGGAGCCCGGATCGTGGCTGGCGGCGGACGAACCGCAAACCTGATGCGTCCTACTCTGATCGAAAATGTGCCTGCGGACTGCGACTTGGCGAGAGAAGAGGTGTTTGGTCCAGTAGTCACGATCTCGCCGTACGGGAAGCTCGACGAGGCTATCGCGAGAGTGAATCGCTCGCAATACGGAATCCAGACCGGGCTCTTTACCAACGACCTCCGATCAGTCCGACAAGCTTACGAGGAAATTGAGACTGGTGGGGTGATCGTCAATGACTACCCGACGCTTCGGTTTGATAATATGCCTTACGGAGGCGTTAAGCGAAGCGGCTTTGGACGTGAAGGCGTGCGGTATGCGATGGACGAGATGACTGAACCGAAGGCTTTAGTGACGAAGACCCTCCGGTGACGTTCAAAGCGAAATACCACGTTTTGGAAGCCCTGCTGCTGATCGGGATGCTGGCCTTAGGAGCCGTACTGTCGTTCCAGATGCTTGATGATCGGACGACCCGCTGGATCGGGATCGCGATGCTGGTCTTCTTATTCACATCTCCGCTCTGGTTCTATCCGCATCGTTACGAAGTTCGAGATGGATATGTCTACGTTAAGGCCGGGATCTTAACCATTGGGAAAGTAAACGTGCATGACATCACCAGTATCAAGGTTGCCCGGGTCTGGCCGTTCTGCAGCCATCTCATCTGGCCCACCGAGGGGTTGCGGCTCATCAAGAAGAAGGGTAGAGCCACAGTAATTCCAAGAGATATCGACGCGTTCGTCGAAGCAGTGCATCGGCAGCAGACAATGCAGGCGCCATAATCGGTCCGTGCGCGAAGCGCTTCCGTTTCATATGGCTCGCTTGATAGAAGCGCGCGAGCTCCTGTCACAGCGGTGCGTCGATGACCTCCAGCTCAAGGACGCCGCGGAAGTCGCCTGTCTTTCACCCTTCCACTTTGAGCGGCTGTTCCGAGACGCGTTTGGGGAGACTCCGCATCAGTTCAAGATCCAACGCCGTTTAGAGATGGCCCGAAGGCTTCTCTCGGTAACAGACCTGAGCGTCTCGGAAGTCTGTTTGGAGATCGGCTATAGAAGCCTGGGCTCATTCTCCTCCCAGTTTCGGCGCATGGCCGGCTGTACGCCGAGCGAATACCGGCTGGCGCGCCGCAGCCAGTTCGCTCTGGGTTGGGCAAAACCAAAGGTATTCGTGCCTGGATGCATGGTAGCGCGCTACGCCCCTGCAACGCCGCAACTTTCGAGAAGCGTTTAGGCGGGCAGTGGTGCGATCATAGGCTCGATGAGTCTGCAGTTCACCCACCACACGATCTATGTAACGGACCAGGAAGAGGCTAAGGATTTTTACGTTGGGAAGCTGGGCTTCAACGTAAACACCGACGCCCAGATGGGCGATTTCCGCTGGCTGACGGTTTCGCCGCCGGCTCAACCCGAGATGGAGCTGATCCTCATGCCGCTCGTGCCGAGTCACGCAATGGACGCTGAGACTTGCGAGCGGCTGAAGGAGCACCTCAGGGCGGGGCATCTTCCGACAGGCGCCTTTCACACCGACGACTGCATGGCGACCTACAAGGAGCTCGCCGCCAAGGGGGTCGAGTTTACGGGCGAGCCTCAAAAGGAAATCTACGGAATTGCCACCGTATTCAAGGACCCTTTTGGCAATTGGTACAGCCTTTCACAGCCGCCAGAGGGAGGCTATCCAAAGTCGCAGTAATGGGACGGATTCGAACTAGAATCCGTCCTGCAGCTACGAGTCGTGTAATTGGTGACCGGTCGAACCGGTAGTCCCTCCGCCTCCAGTGGTCTGGAGGGCGGAGCCGACCAGCCGGTGGTCGTCAACCGGCCGGCAGCGGTTCCTGTGGCTTTCGATACGAGTGATCTGCCCGTTTCCGAGCCCGTACAGGTAGTGATCGTCGGCTCCCAGCGACGTTCCTGTTTGGATCATGGTCATGGGCGCACCGCCCTGAACCGTGGTACGGTCGTTCTGCCCCGTTTGGGCGAGTGCGATTGGAACGCCGATTGCGACTGCCAAGAAAGTGCCAGCAGCGACGCGTGTCGCTCTTGTTTTTCACTTCAAGTCCTCCAAGCTCTCCGCTCCAAGCTTGATACGCCTTTGAGCTTGGGGTGTGTCGCCCGCAGAAATCGACTTCCTTAGCGTCAGGAACTGACGAGACGTCGCTAGCCCGTGGAGGCCAGCCGATCCAGCACGCACGCCTGGTAGAGGGCGGCGTACTCCTTGGCGCTTCGGTCCCAGCTGAAGTCTTGACCCATCGCGGCCAGAACCATCTTCTTCCAAGCGGCCTTGTCCTGAAAAGCATCCACGGACCTCTGAAGGGCTTGAAGCAGGTCGAGAACGTTTGCTTGATGGAATACGAATCCGGTTTCGCCGTCGGTCACCGTATCCTTCAGGCCTCCCGTGGCACGAACCACCGGAATCGTTCCGTAGCGCATGGCGATCATCTGCCCCAATCCGCAGGGCTCGAACCGCGACGGCATCAGGAAGATGTCGCTCGACGCATAGACTCGCTGAGCAATGTCGGCGTCGAACCGGTTGACCAGGCGGATGTTCTTGGGAAACTGGGCCTCCAAACAGGCGAACTCGTCGGCCAAGGCTGGATCTCCGACGCCTTGGACCACCAGCTGCGCGCCCATCTTACTGATCGCCTCGCCGCATTGCGCCAGCAGGTCGAGCCCCTTTTGACTGCTGAGCCGGCTCACCACACCCATCAAGGGACCCCGATCGTGAGGCAGGCCCAACTCTTTGCGGAGCTCGCGCTTGCAGATCCTCTTCCCCGCCAGATGGCTTGCCGAGAAGTGCGTCGGAATGTCTGGATCGATTTCCGGATTGAAAGCAACCTGATCGATTCCGTTGAGGATTCCGGTGAGACGGCCCTGCAGGGCGATGTGCCCCATCAGGCCCTCCAAGGTGCAGCCATATTCCGGCGTCTGAATCTCCTGCGCATAGGTTCTGCTGACCGTGTTGACGCGGTCCGCGAACACGCAGCCGGCTTTGAGAAAGTTGACGCGGCCCCAAGTTTCGAGCTGGTTGGGATTGTAGAGGGAGTGCGGCAGCGCCAGGTCGTCCAAGACCTCGACCCCGAAATCGCCCTGGTAGGCGAAGTTGTGGATCGTAAAGACCGCGCCCGTGTCTTCCCAAGCGCCAAGCGACTTCTCGCGCATGAGGACGGGTAGGAAGCCGGTGTGCCAGTCGTGGCAGTGGATCACGTCAGGCGTCCACTCGTACCGCTCTATCGCCTTGAGGACGGCGGAGCAGAAGAAGAGGTGCTGATGGCCGCCCGGCTGGTAGAGCGTTTCGCTGCTCACTGAGTTGCCGTACCACTCGTCCTCGCCAATGAAATAGACTGGTACGCCATCGAGCTCCGATTCGTAGAGCCGCGCGGTCTTTCTCCAGCCCGGATTCATCTCCACTTCGAAGTCTTCAACCACCAGCTTGATGTCGAGCGACGGATTCGTCTCGATCATCTTGTAAAAAGGGAGAATCACTCTGGCGTCGTGGCCATTCTTCCTAAGAGCTTTTGGCAGCGAACCGATGACGTCTGCGAGCCCGCCGACCTTGGCGATGGGGCTCATCTCGACAGCGACGAACAGGATCTTCATTTTTAAGAGGCCGACGGCGCCCCCTTGTTTAGGGATCGGGCTACAACTCTGCAGGCCGGACAAATTTTCAGCGATAAACAAAGCCAAAATCCTCTTAGAACATATTCCATGCGCAGATAGGCGCAAGTACAACACCGTGTAACATCAATTTCAGGAGGCGACGATGCCGAGATACCACCGATTGGGCTCTCTTCCACATAAGCACCACACCCAGTTTCGAAAGCCGGATGGCGGCCTTTACACTGAGCAGCTCTTTTCGACTCGTGGGTTCAGCGGCCCCATGAGCACGCTCTACCATGTGAACATGCCGACGGAGGTTAGCGGCTGGGAAGATCGTGGGTCGGTGGCCCCGACGTATCTGCCTGAAGAACCCCTGCGGCATCGGCACCTTAAGACGGCGCGATTGAAGCCTTGCGGCGACGCCGTTTCGGGCCGAATCCCTCTCATGGGCAACCAGGACGTCATCTGGTCGCAGGCTGTGGTCGCAGACCAGATGGAAACCTACTATAAGAATGCAGACGGAGACGAGTGTCTGTTTGTTCATGATGGTTCGGGGACGATGGAGTCGCTGTTTGGCACCATCACGTTTCGCCCTGGCGACTATCTGGTCATTCCACGCGGCACCATTTACAAGCTTAACTTTGACAAGCTGCCGGTCCGCATGATCGCTGTCTTGAGCTTCGGCCCGATCGAGATTCCTCGCCGCTACCGGAACGACTTGGGTCAGCTTCTGGAGCACGCTCCTTACTCCGAGAGGGACATTCGGCCGCCGGAAGAGCTGCCGGTCCATGACCGGCGCGAGCCGCAGTCAGTTTTGATACGAGCCCGCAACCACCTGACGCTTTACCACTATCCGTATCATCCGCTGGACGTTGTGGGCTGGGACGGCTATGTGTTTCCGTTCGCGTTCTCCATCTACGACTTCTCGCCGATCACGGGAAAGCTTCACATGCCGCCGCCGATTCACCAGACCTTCCAGGGCAACGGCTTCGTCTTGTGCAGTTTCTGCCCCCGCATGCTGGACTACCATCCGGAAGCAATCGCTATTCCGTACAACCACTCCAACGTGGACAGCGACGAGGTGATGTACTACGTGAACGACAAGTACGGCGCTCGGAAAGGCATCGAGCAGGGCTCGATCACGGTTCATCCATTGGGCATTCCTCACGGACCGCAGCCTGGCGCCGTGGAGGCCTCGTTGGGGGCGAAGCAGACTGAGGAGATGGCCGTGATGGTGGATACCTTCCATCCTTTCAAGCTCACTCAGGCGGCTGTAACAATTGAGGATCCCGACTATTGGCTCAGTTGGAAGACTGACTAAAAGAGAGGGAACCCGTTCGGTCCTCTTTGGGTCTTAGCGTCAGAATAAGGACCTTTAATGAGCAGTCGAATCAAGTCGCTGCAACGGCGAATGGCCTCCCGCACGTTGCTGGCTTATTTGCTATATCTGCTTCCTCACATTCTTTTCGCGCCGGTATTAGCCGTGCGAAGCGTGCTTCGATCCAAGCGCCGCAAATACCAGGGCCAGACTTGGACCCGCTTTATCGGCGGTAACGGACCTCGCGAAAAGAACCGATGGGTAGTGGTCTTTGCCGCGGGCCTCGGCGAGTTTCGCGCCGCGACAACCCTTGCTCAGGAGTTGGAGGCGAACGGCATTCCCACGCGGGTGCTGGTTGAAAACACCGACTGGATCGAGAGACAGTTTCCGGGCGCGGAGGCCGGCATGGCGCCGTTCAACTCACCGGTTTCCGCGCTTCTCTTTCTTCTTCGGTGGAAGCCTCGCG
The DNA here is from genome assembly GCA_035550555.1 of Fimbriimonas sp. Classification (GTDB taxonomy): domain Bacteria; phylum Armatimonadota; class Fimbriimonadia; order Fimbriimonadales; family Fimbriimonadaceae; genus Fimbriimonas. Next base: position 20,550 of record DASZPA010000114.1, on the reverse strand, counting down.
CAATTCTGAGCATCGAGTTCTTGGACAATCATCATCTCAAGTATCTGGCGGCCGTCTGCGGCGTGCCGATGGTCGTCGTCAACGTTTCCCTCACGGAGGAGGTGGCGGAAAAGGCTCGTAAGAGCGTCTCGCGTAGGTGGCGTTGGTTGCCGGTGGGAGTCTATGCCGTGCTTCACGAGCGGTACAGGGAGCGGCTCGAACGGATCACGGTCCCATCAGAGCAGATCGTGGTACACGGCGCCGTTGGATTAGGTCTTCCCAGCGCAGGAGATCTGTCCGCGAGTGAGCAGCAGAAGTGGCGCAAAACTCTTGGCCTCAAGAAAGCAGACTTTCCCGTTGTGGTAGCCGGAAGCACATGGGCGCACGACGAGCAGCAGCTCCTCAGCGCCTTCGAACGACTTCGCCGAGAGGTGAACACAGCGGTGCTCATTCTCGCTCCCCGCAATCTCGCTAACGCGACCGTGACGCTTGATCCGGCGGGCATCGCATACAGCAGGAGGTCCAAAGGCGGACCGCTTCCAGAGAGCCGCGTGGTCCTACTTGACACGATCGGAGAGCTGCGCGAGATCTACTCCATCGCTGACATTGCGTTTGTCGGCGGCACGTTTCCGCCGAGCAACGGCGGGCACAGCCCCTCTGAGGCGTTGGCCTGGAATACTCCGGTAACCGTCGGACCGCACTACGCCGTACAAGCGGTGGTGATCGACGAGCTGGTCGCCCACGGTTGCGCGAGAGTCGCCAATGACGAGCAGGAGCTTGGCGACATTTGGATGGAACTCGCGAAGGACAGGGATAGATTGACCTCGATGCGCTGTGCGATCAAGGAGTATATGCTCCATCAGCGTGGGCAGGGAATCTCGCTGTTTCGAAAGCTCGACCTGTGATTTCTAGGACACGTAGGCGACTTCTGTCTTGATCACGAGCCAATCGTTGCCAAACCTTTTCACAGTTACATTGACGCCTTGGCCGTTCAGGCCACCGGAGTAGGTCGAAATCCGAACGGAGGCTTCCGTATGGTCTCGATTCCACTTGATCAGCCGATCCTGCCAAGGCTTGCCTTTGCCTCGCGAAAGATCGTCGAACTGGATGATGACAAGACCAGACTCATAACACTGTTCCAGTGGCGTTGAGAAATCGTGTTTATCTTCTCTTAGCCAGATCGTCGGACCACGACGTCCGGACATCTGAAACGGCTTCATGTCTTTGGGCGCGGTAAAGATGCCGGCGGCTTCCGTTGTGTCGAAGTGGAACTGCGAATCGAAGGCTGCTGCCAACACCATTTCAGCATCGGAAACCGGTTGTCCGGCTGCGTTGGGCCAAGGGTCCACAGTGTCGGGCAAGCCATCGCCGTCGGTGTCGGCAGATCTGGTATCCGTTTGAAGTCTTGCCTCCTCAATGTCGGTGAGACCGTCGCCGTCCGAATCGCGAGAAAGCTCAGGATTGCCGATAAGGAGTTTTGTCCAGGAAGCTTCGAGCTCCTTGGCTGTCTTGCCTTGGAAGAGTTGTGGAATGGCTTCTTTCTCTGCCCATTTACTGGGACCGGATGTCGATACGCCGGTGAATAGCGCGTGTGTCCAAACCCCGTTCTCATTGAGAGCAAGCCACAGGTCGCTCTCATTGCCAAGCGCGCCAGATTGAATCAGCCCCCACGTCTTTCCGTCGGAAGTCTGGTACTGACCGATGACCTTGACCGCATCGCCGGCCATGCCCACGCGTTCGTCTAAGGAACGCAAGGCTCCAAGAGGATGGCGCTCCGCGAGGACCGCCGCGACCGCGCTCGATTCGCCCGTTCCTGCCAGCCTGCAGTAGGCGCCGGACCTCAATGCCTGAGCGGCCTTGGGATCCTTGAGAAGCTCAATGAATAGCGCCGACGAGCGGGAATCCAGGTGGTCGAGGAGGTACTCAAAAGCGAGCCGCTGAACCCCCCTTGGGTTTGCTCGGTCGATCGCGGACGCTGTCACCATTTTGAGGAAATAGGGAGCTGCCAACCGTTCGTCGCCTTTCAAGGCCAGCAGGCGCAACAATATTCCCATGATTGGCGCCTTCGCATCCTGGTGATCGATCATCGAGAGCAGGTCCGGAGTGAGGGAATCGTTGAAGGCGTTTTCCAGGGCTTCTCTCAGTGTTTCTCTTGCCGTTGAAAATGGATATTCACGCTTTTGCGGAGCGGGTGGCAAGATTGCGATGAGCGCCCCTATCAATGGTTGAAAGGCGTCAGTCCCAAGCAGTTGCAGCCTCTTCTTTTCCATGCTGTCAAGCATCACAATGCGGGAGGCGAGATCGCGGGCCAAAGCCTCTCGGCCTCTTTTGTCCCTTGGCATCGGTGTCGGTTCGCCGTGGACATACCTCCGAAGCCAATTGCCGTCGTAGGTGACGGTGACCTTTCCGTCCGTCCAACAAGGCGGCGGAATTGCTTCGTCGGTGTCGCCCAACCAGACGCGTTCACACGCGGGCGTGAGGATGACGGTTTTGTCTTGGCCGAAGACGAACAGGCGATTGCCGACGTCGCTTACCGTCTCGTAAGGACTGATGCCCTCCTGCGTTTGCAGGGCATACGATCGAACGATCTTTCCCGTAGCAAATCTTCGCACCAATAGGTTTCCGGCGGAGACCGTAATCAGGTTCCCTCCAAACTCTCCTGAGTAACCGAAGCCCGGCTTCGATATCGACTGCCACCGGATCTTGCCTGTTTTAATCTCTCGGACTTGGTCACCCTGCTGGGACTGGAGCCAGACGAGCCCACGATTTACCACGAAGCTCGAGAAAATCATGTAAGAAGGGTTCGCAACCCACTTCTGAGAGCCTGAATTCGCTTCCAAGCAGACACTCGTCGATCCGCTGTTTGCGAAGACCACGCCATCCTTGACCATAAGGAGGTCTAAGCCCACCGTGCCCCGATATTCTTGCGCCTTGCGCAAAGGAACAGTCCATAAAACTTGTCGCGTTGTCTTATCGACCGCTGAGACCGACTGAGGTTTTAGTGCGACGTAGATTCTTGACGCGTCGACGGCGATAGGCGAGTCAAGGCCGTTCCTGGGCAGTGACCATTTCCTTCTTCCGGAAAGGCTGTCGAGACAAATGAGGCTTGAACCCGATTCTCGGTCCTTCGGTGCGGTGACCAGATAGACGAGCCCGTGGTCGACGGCCACCCTTGCCGCCTCTTCTTTCTCCGGGCATGTGAAGTTCCAAAGCTTTCGCAGCGACGGCAGAGCGTAAGCTGTGCAACCTTCTGAGCCGGGGATGTAGATCGAGTTCCCGGCTACGCAAAAGGTTGGAACCATGGTGCCGTTGCATCGAGCCAACACTGTCTGCTCCTTGAGATAAGGAGGAGCCGGCGGAGTTGGCGGCGCGAGTCCGAGACAGAGCAGCGAAATCGCGCCGAGCATACATCGATTCTAACGCGACTTTTGCCTTTCGCTGGGCGAGTCCAGGGAGGCTTCAAAGGCAGCGCCGTGGATTTCGTCTGTCACCGTGGAAATCAAAGACTCGCCAGTGAGACGAGGTATCAGATCGGTTGCTCGAAGACTCGCCTACGGACTCACGAGACCCAGGTGCCTTTCATGCCGATCGCTTTCCACTTGCCGTTCACCTTTCGGACTTTTACGGCGTAGCCAAGTCCGTCCTTGCTGCCAAAAGAGGCCCCGATCTCCACTTCCCCTTCTGTGTGCCCCTTGCTCCAAGAGATCAGCCGACTCTGCCAAGAACCTTTGACTGTATTTTCCCTGCCTCCAACGCTGATAAAAGCAACTCCTCGCTCATAACATTCTTCAAGCGGGAGCGACCATCTGTGTTTGGGATCTTCGGTAACCCAGATTATCGGGCCCTTATGTCCTGGCATCTCAAACGGCTGCATGTCAGCAGGCGCAAATAAGAGCCCCGGACCCTCTCCTTGGATTGCTTCGCCTTTTGCCAAAGCACAACGGCCTTCGAACGCTGCCGCCAAAACCTGCTCGGCCTCCGACTGTGGTCCGCGGGAAACGTTTGGCCAAGGGTCGACGGCATCGGGTGTTCCGTCTCCATCCGTGTCGGCCAGATGGGGATCCGTCCCGAGCCGGGTCTCCTCGATGTCCGTGAGGCCGTCACCATCCGAATCGAGCGAAAGAGCTTTGTTGCCGATCAAGACGGTTTTCCAAGCCCCTGCGGCCAGTTCCTTTGCTGTCTTGCCGGCAAAGGTCGGTTCGATGGAAGGTTTCGCCCACGAACTGCCTCCCGTGATGGAGACACCTGTGAATAGTGGATTTCGCCAACCGCCTTCAACGTGCTCCACCAACCAAAGGTCACCGTCATTTCCAAGTACGCCGTTCTGGGCCAAAGCCCAAGTGCGTCCCTCGGCGTCCGTTTTTTCTTCCAATACCTTCACGCCTGCGCCCGGAAAACCAAATCCGTTCAAGACGCGATCGCGAAGCGTGCGCAGTATGGGTCTCTGAAGTTGATGGGCGACGAGCAGCTCAGGTCGTTTTGCCGTTTCGGGTGACTGCTTGACTACGATGCTGCTTATGGGGAGTAAGGCGAGGATTGAAGCGCCAACACGATGGGAACCAGCCCGCTCGGGAGTAGCTTGGAATGTGTGGCTCGCTTCGAGATCATAGCCTGTACATCTCAGATGGTCTTTCCTCAGCAACAACTCCGGCCGGGTTGAAGGTTCCGTTAAGCAGCCCGGACCTGCCCGACAAATTCGACGTCGGCCTTCGCCGCGATCTCGTTGTAGGCCAGGACGTGGAGCGTGGGGATGTGGCGCTCCAGGAGGCGACGGAGAGGGAGTCGCAACTGCGTGGAGCAGATCAGGACCGCTTGGTAGCCTTGGCCCGTTGCCGTGTCGGCTTCTCGTTGCAGTCTTTCGATAAAGCGGTTCTGCATCGCCTGGTCCATGACAAGCGTCGTGCCCTGGCTGGAGACGTGCAGGCACTCGACCAGCTCCCGCTCGACTACCGGCTCCAAGGTGATACAGGCGAGCTTGTTCTCGTGGTCGACGTACTGCCGGGTGACGGTCCTGGCGATGGCGGCTCGGACGATTTCGCCAAGCTGCTCGGGGTCTTTGATCTTCGCGCCGTAGTCCGCCATGGTTTCGAGGATCGTGACCATGTCCCTGATCGGCACGCGCTCGCGGAGCAGGTGCTGCAGGACCTTTTGCACGTCGCCGACTTGGAAGACGCTCGGGATGAGCTCTTGGACTACCGTATCGTCGGCACCCTTCGCGTTGTCGATGAGCGTCTGGACGTCCTGCCTTGTGAGAAGCTCGGCCGCATACTGGCGGACGATCTCAGCGAGGTGGGTTGAGATGACGGCGGCCGGCTCGATGACCGTATAGCCGGCGCGCTCTGCGTTGTCGCGTAAGTGCGTCTCGATCCAGACCGCGTCGAGGTTGAAAACCGGGTCTTTGGCCGAGGTTCCGGGCACTGATTGAAGGGACGAGCCGTTGCTAACGGCCAAGAGGTTCTGAGCCATGCAGATCGCCTTGGCCACCTCTTCGCCACGCACCTTGATGCAGTACTCGTTCGGCTCCAGGTGAACCGAGTCGCGGATTCGGACGGTCGGCATGACAAATCCCATCTCCAACGCGATCTGACGCCGGGTGGCGGTTACCCGGTCTGGCAGGTCGCCGCCCAAACGGGTATCGGCAAGTTTAGTCAGCGCGTATCCGATCTCGATCTCGATGGGATCGACGCTGAGCAGCGGCAACACGGCCTCCGGACCTGTCGGCGCGGGCGCCTGCTGCTGCTTGGAGGCCAGAGCCTTCTCTTGCTGCTGGGTCTGGGTCTCGAAGAGCTTGCCCACTTCTGGAGTCTTCTGGAGGAATCGATACAGGCCGAAACAGATACCCGCGGCGCCAAGGAAGATGGTTGCGGGAAAACCTGGAACGAAGGCGAATGCTGCAAGCGCGATCCCCGCGACGCCGATCGCCTTGGGCTGGTTGAAGATCTGCGCGGCAACTTCGCCGCCCATGCTGCGGTCCTGGCCGGCTCGAGTGACCATCAAGCCGCTGGCAGTGGAAATCAGAAGCGCGGGCATCTGCGAAACGAGACCTTCGCCGACCGAAAGAATCGTGTACTGCTTGAGGATCGTCATGGCATCGGTCGAGCCGCGCATGAACCCGACCACGAACCCGGCGATGATGTTGACCGCGATGATCAGGATCGCTGCGATGGCGTCGCCCTTGACGAACTTGGAAGCGCCATCCATCGAGCCATAGAAGTCAGCTTCTCGCTTGATGTGTTTGCGTCGCTCGCGAGCCATGTTCTCGTCGATCAGACCTGCAGCGAGGTCGGCATCGATCGCCATCTGCTTGCCAGGCATGGAGTCCAATGTGAACCGGGCCACGACTTCGGAAACTCGACCAGCGCCGTTCGTAATGACGACGAACTGCACGATCACGAGGATCAAGAAAGCGACAAAACCCACGACCGGGTCTCCGCCCATGACGAAGTCGCCGAAGGTTCCGATAACGTGGCCAGCCTGTCCGGTTCCCAGGATCAGCTTGGTGGCCGCTATGCTGAGCGCAAGGCGCCCGAGCGTGGTGATTAAGAGAATCGAAGGAAAGGCACTGAACTGAAGCGGGTCCTGAACGTTTACCGCCATGAGGAGAATGATTACGGCGGAGGCCATCGCACCGACGAGTCCGATGTCCAAGGCCCACTGCGGTAGCGGCAGCATCAGCATCGCCACGATGCCGAGCAAGCCAAAACCGACCAAAAGATCGGTGTGTCGAAGCAGCTTTTGCACAGAGCCCATATTTCAGCCGGGATACCGGCTTATTGGATGCATCGGTAAAAAGACCTGCTGCCAAAAGGCCCAGCGCAGAAAAAAGAGAAAACGATGAAACGCTTGGCCTACATATATGTTGTAGTCTAGTGAGGGTTGGACTTTCGTGCAAGAACTGAGTATTGAAGCGTTGATGCAGGAAGGAAAGTGGGAAGATGCCGAGCATGCCTCCCGCGCTGCCTTGCAGGTCCACCCGACCAGCGCCAAGCTCCACGCCTACTTGGGCATCTGCCTTTTCCGGCAGAACAAGTTCGAACCAGCCGCGGAATCCTTTAAGAAGTCGACGCTCCTCGACCCCAACTTTGTCGATGCCGGCGTCAAGCACGCTCAGTGCCTCGACCGCCTTCAGCGATATGAGGAGGCGTTCGTGGTTGCGAACGACTGGCTAAAAGTGCGGCCCTCGGATCGAACGCTCCAGGGGATCGTGCATGGACTCCAGCATCACGTTCGCGGCAATCGAACGGACGGCTGGGAGCGTACGGCCCATTACGCCCATCGAATCATCCTTGCTCAAGACGGCGAATGAGGATTCGTCCTACTACCCTCGACGACATCGAAGCGATCGTGTCCGTCCACGTTGCTGCCTGGAATTGGGCCCATACCGGCATCGTCCCTGACGAAATCATGGCGGAGATAGCATCGCCTGGGCGTGTCCAGAAGATCCGCGAGCAATGGGACCCACGCCGCGCATACCTCGTAGCGGAAGATTCTTCCGAAAACGTCGTCGGCTTCTCTCGGGAGAACTTGCCCGTCGGCATCGAAGGCTTCGACTGCGAGATCGGCTCGCTCTACGTCCACCCCGACTTTGCAAGGCAAGGAATCGGGCGGGAGCTTGTACGCTCGATGGCGCAGGTCCTGTCTTCAGGGGGCAACCGGTCCCTTTGCCTTCAGACCCTGCGCGACAACCGGATCGGCACTTCGTTCTACGAGTCCATTGGGGGCCAAAGAGTGTCAACCGGAGCTTGGTGCGGGTTGCCATCCGTGTGGTTCGGATGGAGAGATTTGTCGTCCCTTGTAAACGCTTAGGTAGGCGAGCCCGCAGAACCAACGCTAGCCTCACCAAGATTGCTTAGCGAACAGCGTGGCCCGGCGAACCGCGCCGGGCAGCGCTTGCTTGTTTATCCGATCGACTCGGCTCAGCGGACCGAAGCGACAGGGACGTCCAGCTTCTCATTCATGGTCCTGAGCCGGCGGCACAGAACTTTCGCAATGTTGTGATACAGGATGTTTCCGAAGCCGGGCTCGATGTTCACAAGGTTCTCAATGCAGCTTCCGGGAATAATTGCTACGCGGGTCGGCCCCACCGTGACCACGTTTGCCGAGCGGGGTGATCCGTCGACCAGAGCCATCTCGCCGACGATGCTTCCGGGTCCAAATCGCGCCACAACGTCGCCTCGAAAGTTGCGGGTAACCGCCTCGCCCTCCATGATCAACACCAGGTCGTGACCGCTATCGAACTGCCGGACGATGGTTTCGCCGCCCTGAAAGTTGCGAATGGTGGTGTAGGCAGCGAGAACGTTGATGACGCTCATGGGCAGCCCACGAAAGATGTAATTGTTTTTCAATACTTGATTGAGCTCCATCGTCTTTCCTCCTCTCGTAGCATAACGATTGGGAGCGCGCCGGGGACTGCCGGAAATGAGGCGCTTGGGCCTAAAGACTCAATTCGTTGGATCGGGACCAAGCTGTGGCACTTTTTCGACGGACAATTTTGGTTTTGTAAACCCGAACAGCCTAAAGGCCCACTGCCGCGATCGTATGGCCGGCGTGGCGCAAATGGTGCTCCAGGCTGAAAAGCTCTTCCACTTGGTTAGGAGCAAGCCGGGAGGTGACTTCGGGATCAGAACTGACGCTGGCCTTGAAATCCTCCCCTTCCCAGGCCTTGGCCGCATTTCGCTGAGCGACCTTGTAGGCGGCCTCGCGAGCCATTCCGGCATGGATCAGCGCGATCATGACGTGCTCGCTATAAACCAGATCGCCCATCTTGCGCAGGTTGGTCATCATCCGGTCCTCAAAGACTTGCAGACCTTCCAGGATTCGCGTCAGCTTGCCAAGCATGAAGTCGGCGAGGTAGCAGGAGTCGGGAAACACGATTCGCTCCAGCGAGGAGTTCGTGAGATCTCGCTCGTGCCAGGTGGCTACGCTTTCCAACATCGCATGCGCATTGGCGCGAAGCATTCGCGAGAGACCGCAGACGGTCTCGCTGTTCCAGGGGTTGCGCTTATGAGGCATGGCGCTGCTGCCGGTCTGGCCCTTGGCAAACGCCTCCTGAACCTCCAAGATCTCCGTACGCTGAAGGTTTCGAAGCTCGGTGGCGATTCGCTCGAGCCCGGCGCCCATCAGTGAGAGAACGGCGAGGAAGTTGGCGTGGCGGTCGCGGTTGATGATCTGAGTGCTGGCAGGATCCACGCCCAGGCCAAGATGCTCGCAGACGATTCTTTCCAGTTCCGGAGAGGTATTGGCGTGGATTCCCACGGCCCCACTCACCTTCCCTACCGCAACGTCTAACGTCGCCGTTTCCAGGCGCTCGATGTTCCGCGAGAGCTCGGCGTACCAGTTGGCGCATTTGAACCCAAAGGTGATGGGCTCGGCGTGGATCCCGTGCGTTCGTCCAATTTCGGGTGTTCCGGCATGGTCGCGCGCCAACTTGCCGATGACGGCGTGAAGCTTTGCGGCCGACTCGAGCAGCGTTTCGCCGGATCGCTTGAGCATGAGGCCCAGCGCCGTGTCGATCACGTCGTAGCTGGTGACGCCGAGATGGATGTACCGGCCTTCTTCGCCGACGTTTTCCGCCAGATTCCGCACGAACGCCATGAGATCGTGCTGCGTCTCCTTCTCGATCTCGTCGCATCGCTCCAGGCTGAAGGCCGCCTTTTGGCGCACCAGACGCGCTGCCTCAATGGGAACGGTACCCATCTCCGCGTGGCCGTCGACAATAGCCAACTCCACCTCTTGCCACACCTCGTATTTGGCCTGGCGGGACCAAATCTTGTTCATGGCTGGCGTGGTGTAGCGGTCGATCATCGGCCTCTAAGGTTACCGTTAGCGGCGGGGTCGGGCCCCGAGAAGCCAGAATCTAGCTGGAGACCTATGAAGACTTTGGTGGTGGGGTCGGGCAGCCGAGAGCATGCATTGTCCTGGAAGCTCTCCGAAGAGTCCGAAGTCGTTTGCGCGCCAGGAAACCCAGGGATGGCCGCGGATCTGGAGACTCTTCCGACCGCCGCGAGCGATACTGCGGGAATCGTCAAACTCGCGGTCGAGCGCCAGTTCGACTTGGTCGTCGTCGGCCCCGAGGACCCGCTGATCGCCGGTCTCGCCGACTCGCTCCGGGAAGCGGGAATCGCCGCCTACGGCCCCCCCGCCGCCGCGGCCCGCCTCGAGGGTTCCAAGGCCTTCAGCAAGGGCGTGATGCACCGGTACGGAGTTCCAACCGCGGCTTCTGAGACGTTCACCGATCCCGTGGCGGCGAGCGAGTACGCTCGAGCTTGTTACGGCTCCGGCGGACAGCTGGCAGTCAAGGCGAGCGGCGCGGCGCTGGGACGGGGCGTCGCCGTGTGCGATGAGCTGGATGCCGCCCTCGACGCGATCGAACGCACGATGGTTCGGCGCCAGTACGGCATCGCGGGCGAAACCGTCGTTCTGGAAGAACGGCTCATCGGGCGCGAGTTCAGCCTCTTGACGATCATCGGCGACAGCAACTATGCCAGCTTGCCCGTTGCCCAAGACTACAAACGCGTCTACGACAACGATCAGGGTCCGAACACTGGCGGAATGGGGTCCTATTCTCCATGTGGAATCTCGGACGGCATGGTGGCTGAGGTCGAACGAACCATGGTCGATCCGATTATCCGTTTCCTGTCCGACAGCGGCCTGTCCTTCCGCGGAACGCTCTTCACCGGCGTCATGGTCACCGACGCGGGACCGAAATGTCTGGAATACAACGTTCGGTTTGGCGACCCTGAGACTCAGACGGTCATGAGGAGGCTGGAGTCAGGACTTGCGGAAACGATGCACGCCACTGCCCTGGGTCGAGGCGTCAGCTTGCCGAGAACGAGGCCGGAGGCAGCCGTCACCGTGATTGTCGGCAGCAAGGGATACCCCTTGGAATACGCCAAGGGCCTGCCCGTCTCAATCGGCGCGCTGCCCCCCGCCGTGAAGCTGTTCTTTGCCGGCGTGGCAGGAAAGCCCGAGGCTTTGGTTACTTCCGGCGGTCGAGTCGTCGCCGTCTCGGCCACGGGCGAGACCGTCCAAGAGGCTCGAAAGCTGGCTTATGAGGGCGCCAAAGCGGTCCACTTCGAGGGATCGATGTATCGCACCGACATCGCGTCGGAATAGGCTCGCCTCCGATCCTGATTGCGGCTAAAGGAGGAGCCCCGGCCGAGGGATGGCGCGGGGCTCTTTGGGGAGGGATGGAGAGTTAGGAGCGCCAGTCGACCGGCTTGCCATTGACAAGGATCGAATCGGCTTTCAGGGGCGCGAAAACGTTGATGGGCACATAAAGCGTGTCGTCTCGTTGGACAACCTTGTGCGCCAGACGGCCGGACGAATCGTTGAGCTTGTACTCGTTCGAGTCGGTGTAGACCTCCATCGAGGAGTCCGGCCCGTCGATAGTCGCAACGCCATTGGTGTGCTCGGTGACGTCGAGGTCCAGTTGCTGGGCAGTCTTCTCCAGGGGAACCATCAGCACCCCGTCGTCTTCAAAGGGCTGCGCCCCGTCAAACTCCAAGCGGCTGTCTCCATAGCGGATCTCGGCTGAGGCGTGAGGTAGAGTTTCGGACGCTCCAGAGCCTTCGTTGTGACGCCAACCAGGCCTGTCGTCGGCTCTCCACGGAGCATCGGTGACATCGCGCTCGAACACCGCAACCATCTTCTCACCCTTGGCAACCACCAGGTTCGCGTTGGCACGACGGTCGGCGTGGCCGGCAAGGGCGCCAATCAGCGCTCCGATAAAAGCGCCTCGGATTGGCCGATGGCCGATCCCGCCCAGGATCAATCCGCCCACCGTTCCGCCGAAGACGTAGGCCTTATCGTCGCCCGGCTTGTACCGCGCAATCAGACGCCCATCGGCGCCTCGCGTCAAGTGAGGATCGTTGATCGGGCCGGGCAGTGCCTCGATGTGTCGCCGTGTGCCATCAGGTGTCACCAGCGAAGTCAGTTCAAGGTCCATCGAAGCGGCGCGGCGACGGTTCGCCCAGTGCACGCCAAGAACCCTTCCGAACATCAGGGTTCCCTTTCTGAGCAGGGGATCTTTGTCCACACGCACCACGAACCGGTCGCCGGGGCGGTTCACATCGGCGCGCAGATCTTGCTCGAATACGATCTGAACGGCGTCGTTGCGGTGAATGTCGATGTCGTCGGCCCGCGCAGGCGCTGCGGTCAACGCCCCCAACAAAACGGCCACCGGCAAGAGGAGTGTGGTTCTCATGGGCTCTTCAACTCTCCCAGTGCTATTGGACGAAGAACCGTGGGAGCTGTTTCAGTAGCCTTAAGAGGTTCTCAGCAGACGGCGGCCGTTACTTGGATGTCGTGGCCGATGCGCCGCACCCGTTGGATCTTGCAAGCGGGAGCCTCGCCGAGGGTTTCAATCCGAAGGCCCTCCAGCCAGGAAGGGCCTTCGCCAAGCAGCTTGGGCGCCATGAACAGCTCAAGGCGGTCCACGAGCTTCTCTTGAAAGAAGTGTCCGATCGTCCGAGCGCCGCCTTCCACGAGCAGCCCGGTGACACCCTCATTAAACAGATCCTCAAGAATCCTCGGCAGGTCGATCATTCCGGTGATTCGCTTCGTTCGGGCCCCATCGTCGAACACGTTTTCGGACCCGCTCAAACGGGCGTGAGGATCGAGGACCACTCTCAACGGCTGGTTGACCGCGCCCCGAATTCGGGCAGTGAGCTGCGGATCGTCGGCCAGAACGGTCCGGTAACCCACCAGCACCGCTCCGCACTCAGCTCGCAAGCGGCGACCTTGCCTTCTCGCGGCCTCCCCCGTAATCCACTTGCTTTCTCCGGAGGGAAGCGCGGAACGGCCATCCAGCCCGGCAGCCGACTTGACCACCACGTAGGGCCGAGAGAGCCTCATAGCGGTCAAGAATGGCAAGTTCTCTGCGGCGGCTTGCTGCTCGAGCAAGCCCACTTCAACCGGGATGCCAGTCGACCGCAGCGTATCGGCGCCGCCTTGAGCACGCGGGTTGGGATCGGGACACGCGACAAAGACCCGCGACACTTCTGCCTGGATCAGCGCAAGGCTGCACGGACCGGTTCTGCCAACGTGGTTGCACGGCTCCAACGTGACGTAAACGTCGGCGCCTTTGGCAGCCTCTCCCGCCTGCCGCAGAGCAACGATCTCCGCGTGAGGCCCACCAGCGTGGTCGTGATACCCCTCGCCGACGATCTCGCCGTCCTTGACGATCACACAGCCGACATGGGGATTCGGCGCCGGAAATCCTTTTCGAGACAGGCGGATGGCTCGCCTCATCAGCGAGTCGTTCATTCCTCGACCTTGGACGCGTCCTCCCTATCGCCTTCCAGGAGAAACTTCATGTTCGACAAGGCTTCGGCCCTGTACTCGCTCCGGGCGTTGCGAAAGACGAGAGCGGCGCCGACGCCGGCTCCCACCAGCGTGAGAACCTGCAAGCCCGTCAGGAGCAGCAGCCGGTCGGCATAGGTGCGGCGAACGGCCTTGGAAGAACCGGGGCCGGGATGGTTGGCCAGCATGGAGGGCCAAGAAAAGAACAGCAGCAGCCCGGCAATCATGCAGGTGGTCGTGAAGACCTTCAGCGACACGCCGTCTCCAGCTCATCGGCCGCCGTGCGAAGATCCTTGCTCTTAGCGAAGTAGCTTCCGACCACAAAGAGACTTGCACCCGCCTTCTGAGCAGCTCCGATCGTCGTAGGATCGATTCCGCCGTCGACCTCGATCTCCAGGTTCGGAAACTGCGAACGCAGCGTTCGAACCTTGTCCAACGTGAACTCCAGGAACCTCTGTCCGCCCCACCCGGGATTCACGGTCATCACCAGCGCCAAGTCGATCTGATCTCCCAGCGGCATGAGCGTCTCGACGGCGGTCCCAGGATTGATTGCGATTCCGACCTGCACGTTCAGATGACGCAGCATCTGCACCAGGCGGTGCGCGTGGCGAGTGGCCTCGGCGTGGAAGATCACTCGCGAGCAACCCGCCTTGACGAACGGCTCGAACTGGGCCTCAGGCGTCTCCACCATCAGATGAGCCTCGAACGGCGTCTGAACGATAGGACGCAAGGATGAAACGAAGGCGTCCCCAAAGGTGATCGGCGGCACGAACTGGCCATCCATAACGTCGAGGTGGATGACTTCCGGATGCAAGGCCGCAATCTGTGGCAGCGCTGAAGGTAGGTTGGCCAGATCAAAAGAGAGGATGGAGGGGGCGAGCTTCACGATACTGCGTCACCTGGCTTTAGAGTGAATTCCTTGACCTTCTTGTCATCATAGTAGACCCTCACCTTCACATTGGAGCCCCTGGCAACGGTGGTCATATCGATTGGATCGTCGCCAGGCTCGTGCTGCTCGTCGTGAATGACCCGAGTGTCGTCGTCATCTTGAACCTCGATCTTGACCATCGTCGGCTGGGTCAGGTCGTCCAGCCGGACAGTCACCGGGTAAGTTTTTGCCTCCGCGTCGGCATTCGCGGCCGGCTTGCTTTGAGCGTCGGAGGGCGCGTCCCTCACCGTGATATGCACCTGTGAGTTCGTCAGCACGTCGCTGCCGCCGATCGGCGTTTGTTTGCTCACTTCGCCCACCGCATACTCGGAGGTTGATTCGTGGTCGACGTTCGTGTCCAGAGTGAGGTGATTGCGCGCAAGATACTCCGCCGCCTTGTCCTGATGGAGGCCCTTCAAATTGGGAACCTTCACATGGGTGCTTCCCGTGCTCACCGTCACTACCACCGTGGAGTGCTCAGTGACTTTGGAGTCGGCAGGCGGCTCCGTCGAGATGATCTGATCGGCGGCAACGCTTTCGCTGGGAACGGAGGGCCCCTCCCGCATCACCAAGTGCGACTTCTCCAGGATCGTCCGGGCGTCTTGAACCGTCATGTTGCTCACGCGAGGCACCTTGACGAGCTGCGGCCGCGTGACGTTAAAGAACACCAGAAAGCCCAGCAAGACCGCGCACATGCTCAGGACGGCGGTGAACATGACAAGCATCCACACCGGGACGTCGCGCTCTTCTTGCGACTTGCGGCTGCTGACCTCGGGGTCGGGCCGTTCACGAACAGCCGACATGCGCGGAGCGACCGGTTGCGGTGTGCGGACGGCAGCCGGCGCGCTTTGAGCTCGAATCGGCCATGAGAGAGTACGCCCAAAGCGCACCGCGTCCTGAACCTGCCTCAGGTCGAAGAGCAGCTCACTGGCGCCGGTGTACCTCGAATGGGGGTCCTTTGCCATCGCCTTGTAGACGATTTCATCCAGCACCGTCGGGACGGACGAGTTCAAGGAGCGAACGCGGGGGGTCGGATCCGTGGCATGCTTCATCGCCGTGGCGACGGCAGTCTCGGCTTGGTAAGGTTTTCGTCCGGTGAGCAGCTCGAAAAGCAGGACTCCAACCGAGTACAGGTCGGAGGCAGGCGAGGGCAACCCTCCGGTGCTCACTTCCGGGGCCAGATAGGGTGCAAGCGAGGGAAGGACGATCGAGCCGGCCGTCTGGCTCTCGGGATAGGCGGTCCAGATGCCGCCAAGCTGCAACCGAGTGTCGCCGTCGGCCAGCATGGCGACGTTCTCACCGCTCACGTCGCCGTGTGCCAAGCCGGCCTTATGAAACGCGTCTAGGCCCCTGACCACCCCGATTGCCGCGGTCACGGCCACCGAACTGGTGAAAGGCGCGAGCTTGCGAATGCGGTCCGCCAAGCTTGGGGCTCTCGTCAGCTCGCCGACCAGATAAGTCTGCCCGTCCTCTTCCTCGATTTCGAAGAGCTTCTCGACGCTCGGGCTCTGCACTTGGCTCACGCGATGGATCGATTCAGACAGCGCTTTCTTGAACGGCTCTTCCTTATCGAAGGGGGGCTTTAGCATTCGGAGCGAAACGTCCCGCCCAACCAGCTTGTCCTTCGCGCTGTACTGGGCGAAGATCGGTCCCTCGGAGAGGAAGCCGTTCAGCACGTAGCGGCCTGCCAAGACCGTTCCGATCACGGCTCTTCCTCGCGGGCAGGAACAAAGGCAAGAGCGATCGCAGCCACCAACAGAAAGAGCGCCAGATATCGAATCGGCGCGGCGTCCACGTTTTTGGCATAGTCCAAGGCCTCTTGGGGGCCTTGAAGCGCGGCTGCCTGGCTCGCTAGGTAGCCGCCCGTCAGGAGGACCGTTGCGACGATGCTCAAGGTGAGCCGCAAAAGTTTCATAAATCCATCAGAACCGCACGAACATCTGCGTCTTGAACGTCCTGCACAAGTTTACATGTGCCCACCGTTGTTAATAGGCTGAATGCCAGCCGCCCCTCAGTCGCTTTCTTGTCCGATCGCATTGCCTCGATCATTTCATCCACGCGTCGAAGGTTGGAATCGGCTGTCGGAAGGCCGTGGCGCGAGAGGGTGTCGCTGACATTCCGAGCGGTTCCCGGTTCCGTCATTCCGATCCGTTCGCCAAGGATCGCCTCCGCCACCATTCCCACCGAAATAGCCTCGCCGTGCAGGATCGGATCGTAGCCGGTGATCTTCTCGATCGCGTGGCCCACCGTGTGTCCAAAGTTGAGAATCGCGCGGCGCCCGCTGACTTCCCGCTCGTCTTCTTCCACGACTTCCGCTTTGAGCCGGATACAGCTCGTCACGATCTCCGCCAGGAACGAGGAGTCGCTCAGATTGGGCGCATCATCCAGTTGAGACAGGAGGCCGGCGTCCATGATGAAGCCGTACTTGATAACCTCAGCCAGTCCGCTCAGGAACTGACGTTTGGGCAGGCTCTCAAGCGCGTCCGTGGCAACGTAAACGGCGGACGGAGGATAAAACGCGCCGGCCATGTTCTTGCCCTCCGGCAGATCCACGCCAACCTTTCCTCCTACCGAAGAGTCCACCTGGGCAAGCAAGGTCGTCGGGATCTGAATGAAGGGCACCCCTCGCATGTAGGCCGAAGCGACAAAGCCGGTCAAATCGCCGACCACGCCTCCGCCCAAGGCAACGACGCTCGTCTTGCGTGAGGCTCCCGACCTTGCCAGCCACGAGAGGCAGTCCGAAAAGGTTTGGAGGCACTTCGAGCTCTCGCCCGCCTTCACGGGATGAGCCGGGATCCCGGAAAAGAGATCGCCAAAGAGGCGCCACGTATTCTCGTCCGAGATGATTCTGCTGTCGCGAGGAAGATGGGCGGCAATCTGGCGCAGGGGCAGGCACAGCACCTCGTAGCTTCCTTGCGAGTGGCGGATCGTCACAGGTCTCCGAGCGCCGAGCGCACGCGTTCCGCCGCCTCTTCGATGCTGACGTCGTCCACGTCGACCACAAGGTCTGCTCGCTCGTATTGCGGAAGCCTTTTGTCAAGCAGTGCGTGGAGCCTTTCCTGCCAGTCGTCATCCGCGAGGAGCGGCCGTTTCTTCTTGCTCTTCTCGAGCCTGGAGAGAAGGGTGGTCCGCTCCGCTTTCAGATAGACGGTGGCGCCCAAGCGGCGCATCTCGATCCAGTTCTCGTCGCGGCACACGATACCGCCTCCAGTCGCCAAGACCGTTTGTCCGGGCTGGAGGGACCGCAAGATGCTCGATTCGTGGTCGCGGAATGCCTGTTCGCCGTAGAGCTCAAAGATCTGCGGTATCGGCCTCCCCAGCTTGTGCTGAAGAAGCAGGTCCGTATCAAAAAACTCGCGTCCCGACAATTCGGCGAGTGCACGGCCCACTGAGCTCTTACCTGCTCCCATCATTCCCAGCAGAATCCACGACCTCTCCATAACAACAAGGGGTGGCGGAACTTGCGTTCCGCCACCCCATGATTCAACCCTACAGCCTCAACCTATGGCCCACCAGGGCTTCCAGTCGTATCGTCGTCGAGGATGGTGGGCGTCACGAAGATCAACAGCTCACCATTCGTGTTGTTCGTGGTGGTGTGCCGGAAGAACTGACCGATGATCGGCAGATCTCCAAGAACTGGGACCTTGTTGACACTGGTGTTGTCCGACTTCGTGTTCAAGCCACCGAGCATGATCGTGTCGCCATTCTTGACGCGTGCGACCAATCGGATGGACTCGCTCGAGAAGTTCGGATACTCGTATCCCGACGGGCTGATCGTCGAGCCGACGATCGAGGTGATCGTGGGGCTCAGGGCGACCGTGATCGTGTTGTCGTCGTTGATTCTGGGGGTCACCGCCAGATAAGTCTGAGCAGGCACCTGATACGGCTGCTCTTCGTTAATGACGACGCTTCCCGTTGCGACGGTCTGGTTGAAAAAGACCCAGGTCGTGATGTCGCTGAACACCGCGGCCGGCTCGTTGTTGAGCGTCCTCACGATCGGAGCGTTGACCACCTTGCCCTTGCCTTCCGAAAGGAAGGTGCGGAGCTCGCCGGTGATGTTGCCGGTTGCGAAGTTGAACACGACGGGATCGGCTTGGCTTACGAACGTGCCCGGTACTGGACCGGCGCTGATCGTGCCTCGCTGGAAGAACATCTCGGCGCCAAAGTCCTTCTCGACCGTGTTCGTCGTGGTGATGAACTCGACCTTGATCAGGACCTGGCGAGGCGCCACGTCGAATTCGTTGATTCGAGACTGCAGCTCGTTGATGGCATCTTCGGTGCCTTCGACGATCAAGCTGTTGTCAGTCGGGTTGTAGCTAATGAACGTGATACCGCTGGGAACCAGACCCTGACCACCTGTGAGAGTGGAGTTACCGAGTCCGCCGCCCTGGCCCAAGCCACCGCCCTGGCCGAAGCCGCCGCCTTGACCGCCGCCGCCGAAGCCGCCACCGCCAAAGCCGCCTCCGCCGCCCGGACCCACCTGGCGGGCCGCCTCACCCGGCAACGAGATCTGCTGTCCCGTTTCCGAGTTCGTCAGAGGCAGATTGGAAGGAGTCGCCGGCTGAACGGGGAAATTCGTGATTCCCCCGCTGCTGGTGAGTTGGGGAGTACCTCCCGGATTGAAGGTCTTGCCGATCGTGTCGTAGTCCTTGGTGAACTTCTTGAGAGTGCCCAGCATGTCTTGCTGAGCGCTCGGATCGTCTTGGACCTGCTGGATCATCCGCCGATAGACGTCGGTCGCGCTGTTCTTCAAGATATTGATCTTGCGAACGATTTGAGGCGCCGCCTTCGGGGCAGGCGGGGGAGTATCGGCCGCCGGCTTTTCGTGACCGATGATGTAGACGCCATTCTCATCCCGCCGGAAGCTGGCCCCAGCCGCTTGGCAGATATATCGAATGGCGTCTTCCACCGTCACGTTGGCTATTTCGAGCGTGATCTTCCCGAAGCCCTCGGTGCTCGGCATAACGACAAACTGAATTCCCGTACGCGCGGTGAGCATACGAGTCGCCTCCAGCATGTCGGCGTCCTTCAGTTTCAAGTCGACGTGGGTTTCCGATGAAACCTGGTTACCCGTGCTCAAAGGCACGGGTACCGGCTGTTGCGCGACGACTCCAGCACCCCACGCAACAAGCGCCGTCATGGACGCTAACCTACCCCAGCTTAAACGCATATCCTATTCTTCTCCTCAATCCCAATCTAAACGCTGTCGGCTTTTGGTGGCCGCTTTAGAAGCCCCGGCCTCCTCCGCCGAAGCCGCCGCCGCCCATGCCGCCCATGCCGCCGCCGAAGCCGCCGCCGCCGCCCATGCCACCCATGCCGCCGCCCATGCCGCCCATGCCGCCGCCGAATCCGCCACCCATGCCGCCGCCCATGCCGCCCATGCCGCCGCCCATGCCACCCATGCCGCCGCCGAAGCCGCCGCCACCACCACCGCCGCCGCTAACCATTCGGCTAAGCGACGTGAGCTCTGGGGGCGCCTGATAGGACTGGGTGCCCTTGTCTTTGCCAAGAAGCATGGCGATGAGGGCTGGGTCCGCATGCCGGATCCTGATGACCCGCACGACGTTGTTGCCTTCAGTCGGTACTGCCACGGTCGGGCCACCGCCCTCAGTCGTCGGCTGCTGTTCTCGTTTCACGATCTGGTAGATGCCCACTTCCACGCGATAGGTCGCATCGACCTGCCGAAGGATGTTCAGCAGAGCTGTCTCGAACGTCACGTTCTTCAAGGCGACCGTGATGGTTCCCTGAACGTCCGGAGCGATCGTGTAAGAAACGCCAACCGTCCGGAACAGGGCTCGCAAAGCCTCGCGAACATCTGCGTCCTGATATTCCAGGGACGGAATGTTCTGGTTGCTGATGTCTCCCTGTTGTGCAAGCGACATGCTCGGAAGACCGCCCACCATAAACAGGCCGAGCAATCCCGCAAATGCCATTCTCATCGTCTTAGTCATTTTTTCCTCCGAACTTTAGAAGTTCGAGTGGTCGTGTCGTTTTTGTAATTGTGCAACATCGAGAAGTTAACGGAGGCGTTAGTCTTTGCCTCCGCCTGGGCCGCGGAATCCGCCGCCGCCCGGGAAGCCCCCGCCACCCGGAAAACCGCCTGGAGGTCCGCCAGGTCCGCCAAATCTGCCAGGCGGCATCCCAGGGGCGCCGCCTCCGACGCTGCCGGGAGCTCCGCCGCCAAAGGGCAGCGTTCCTGCGGGCGCCGTCTCCAACCTTACGATGATCTCCTTCGGAAGAACGTTGCCATCCCGGCGAAGCACGGCTTTGTCGGGATCGATCGATGCAACGGTCCAGGGCGACCCGGGAATTTTCATGCCCGGCCGGATGAGCACCGGCTC
>DASZPA010000113.1:0-4338 GCA_035550555.1 Fimbriimonas sp. | reverse complement strand
GGCACGCCTCTTGGGTAGACGAAGTTGCGGCTGGGAAGCTGCCACGCATGCAATCGAAAGCGAGACACACGCCACGGCCAAGAAGCGCCACATGGTCATATCAAGTCTTTACCCAACACCACCCGGCAGAAACGGATCCGAAAGGTAGTATCCGGCATCGAATGGCGCCGATCTTTTGGATATCTGGTCCACCCGCGGCTGGCAAGACAACCCTCTGCACCGCTTTGGCCCAGACGTTTGAAAAGGCGATGCATGTGCCCGTCGACGATCTGCGAGGCTGGGTGTGTCAGGGGATGGCGGATTCGGTTCCGTGGACGGACGAGACGGAGAGGCAGTTTCAAATCGCGGAAGTGGCGGTTTGTGATCTCGCCCGCCGATACGCGACCGCCGGATTCACGGTTCTCGTCGACCATTGCCGCAATCCGCAGCGTCTTGAGCGGGTGATCCAAGCGGAACTCAGTGACCTGAGTGTAAGTCGTGTCTGCCTCATGCCGGAGCTGGAAGAAAATCTCCATCGAAGCCACACGCGAACCAACAAGCAGTTCGGTCCCCATGTCTTGGACGATACGATCCTGTTCACGAATAAGGCGTACCGCGACAATGTGCCATCAGGTTGGCTCGTGATCGATAACAGCCAGATGACCGTGGAAGAAACAGTACAAAGGGTTCTCGATTCAAATTTACAGCCTCTATAATCATGCAATGGCTGAAACGAATCTCGAGCGCTACCACCGATGGTTTGAAGAAGTGTGGAACCAGGGCAACGAAGACACAATCGATGAGCTGCTTAGCGAGAGCAGCACGGGACACGGCCTTGGCTCGGAACCGGTTATGGGCCCAGCGGCGTTTCGGCAGTTCTGGAGCGCATTCCTTTCCACGTTCGACAATTTCCATGTGAGCGTCGACCGAGCGATCGAGTCGGGCGATCACGTTGCGGGCTGTCTGACGGTCACCGGCCGCCATGTGGGCGATGCCCTGGGATGCCCGGCATCCGGAAAGGACGTTTCCTTCACGGCTCAGGTCTTCACGCGCTGGAGCGATGGGAAGATCGCGGAGGCGTGGAATTTAGTCGACATGGCGGGCCTGTATCAGCAGGCTGGGGCGCTCTAAGACGATAAGAGTCCTGAACCCCGATCGATTCAGGACTCGATTAACGGTTAGTTCGTGCGGGTGAGGTTGATCTTGCCGGAAGCGGTGGTGGGACCGAGCGGCGCATCCTTGAGCTCGGAAGTCTGCTTCACCAATGAGCCGTCGGCTTTGCTGACCCAGTAGGTCGACTTTGACGAGGCGGGTGTGTCGCCGGAAGTCTCGGTGACCGATCCTTCGAGCTTCTCGGTGTCCGCGTCACCGACCTTTTCGTCGCCGCTGTACTTCATCTCGACCTTGACGGGCACTCCGCCGAGTTTGGCGTCCGGCTTCAGGTCCATTTTCCATGTGTCGCCGACGTTAACGGGATCTTTCGGATAGTAGACGCTGATCAGAATCTGGAATCTTCCACCGTTGGCGTTGTCGGGCTGGGCGGAGATCATCGACACAAGCTCGCCTGATGGCTTGCTCACGGTGGTAGTGGTGGAATCGTTGGCCTGAACCGGACTGCCGTTGATCTCGAGATCGCTCTGAGAGGACTCCGTAGTGACGTTGCCATCCGCGTCGACTGCCTTCACGGTGTCCACGCCTTTTCCTGTGATCGTCAGATCCTGGCCCCCAACGTTAAGAGTGCCATCGAGAGACAAATTGATCTTTTGACCGACCGTGGCCGTGCGCTTGATGACAACCGCATCGATCGTGGCCGCGACGCCGACGGCAAACAAGCCGGCGGCGATAGCAATAGAAATCACACTGCGTTTCATGCCTGAATAGCTTAGTCCCTGCAGAAACCGCCGTAGTTCCAAACGCCTACCGCCGCCATGGTTTTCTTAACAAGCCGGCAGAGAGTAGAGTTTGGGTCGGAATGGAAGCGGCAACGATTCGAGTCAAAATCTGCGATTGCCCTGGCAGCTTCGATGGTAGGGAAGGCATTCGCGTCGCCTTTCAGAGCCAGATCCGTCCGCCCAGGCACGAGTTCTCAGCGAATAACGAGTGGGAAATCCGTGTGAACGTCAAGGACGGAAAGTGGACCGGATACAACGTCGGCCGCAACGGAGATGGCCGGCGGTTCATCTACTTCGCGTGGGCCGACAGGAATGGAACCATGTTCCGGCGGATCAAGCTCTACCAGGATCAGGTTCAAGGTGACTCCGTGAGGCTGAGCGGCCGTATGAAGGATGGCTCCCCCGCCTGTTCGACGGCCATCGTGCTTCCGAGCGACTAACCTTTGGGGACGTACTTCTCCAACTCCGTCCAGCCACCGCTTCCCGAACCCTTTGGATCGAAGGTGGGGTCGCTGTTGAGTATGTACTCGCCAGCTTCGTTCACCCACGAGTGGTTGTATTCGCTTGGCAGCGTCACGATGGAGCCGTTTGGCCGCACATAGTCCTGACGATCGAGCACGTAGTTGCAGAACTGGCGCGTGTTGTCATCTTTCACCTCCATTCGGTGGCGGAACTCGGCCATCGACTGGGCTCTCCGCTCCTCCGCCCGGAGGTTTTCCTGTTGAATCCTTTCCTGGTTCGCGTGGAGGCTCTCCTCAGAAAGCTCTAGGGCCAGTTGGATGGCGAAGGATTGAAACTTCGGGGTGATCCGTGCGCTGGAAGCAACGATCTTCGCCTCTTTGGCCCTCTCCGGATCCGGCTCGGCGGGCATCGCAACGGCACAGGCGGCAACAGCGGTACTGGAAATCCCACCACCAAGGGCGAGATCGATGCTTACAAGCAAAGTCGCTACGGTGGGATGATTGTCCAGGTAACCACCAGTGGAATATCGACGGGAAGTATCGCGAGACGTCACTAGGCGCTCTTGTGTCACCGAGCTACACGAAAACGCTCTTGCAGTGAAATGGCTATTGTTTCAGCAGTAAATCAATTTACTTACTGCTAGTTACATAAACTATAAGGATAGCAGGCAGCAGCCGAGGCAGCCAACCAAGCTAGTAATATGAGTGCTCTATGAGCCCGCTGCTTTCTGGTGCTGTTCTTTCTCTACTTGCGTCGTTCCATCAAGGAAACTTGAAGGCCGTTCCCGCGACCGATGACACTTCGGCCCTGCAGAGCGCCCTCAAAGCAACGGCAAAAGCCCTTCATCTCCCAGCCGGCACTTTTCAGGCGGTCGAGTACCGGAACGTGACCGCGAGCCAAGCGCAGACCATCATCTCGCACCACAAGGCCGCATTCCAGGCGAAGGGGTATACGATCGAAGCGGTGGACTCGAAAGACCTGATTTCCAAGCCAGAGCTGCTCGTGCTCAAGAAGGGAGGCAACGAGGTCTTGGTGATGATGGCGCTCGACGGATCGAATCTTCTCGTCGGCGTCGAGAAGATTGGAACCTCCGAGGGTTGGGTTGTTGGGCCGCCAACAACAAAGCCTACGGTTAAGGCGTTAAGCGCTTCGGCCAATTCAGTCCGTGGAGAAGTGGTGCGAAGCGACGGATCGCCGCTCAATTCTGGGACGATACGACTTAACGGCATGGTCCATGGCGCTGTATCAGGTCTGCAACTCGGCACGCAAGTTGTGAGCGACGACACTTATATCAACATTCCAGTTAGTGGTGGAACCTATCAAAAGCATTTAGAGGCTGGCTACTACTACGCTACAGGCACGGTGCAACTGACATATGATGGCAAATCAGCTCCTATGGATTTGACCGCCTATCCGATTACCGGCAAGCATCCCTACGACCACTCCGATTCCCGTCCAGGATTTGTGCGCAACTTTTGGCTGAACATCAACCTCGGGACGCTCACTTTCTCCGACGACCTTCCCATCCGAAGCGAGGTGAAGTATCCAGCCGGCTCAATCTTAACGATCACCCTCAAGCCGACGCAGGCCTTGTTAGATGGAAGCACGGGCAAGACGCTGATCTATAGGAAGACGTTTGCCGCCGATACGACAGTTTGCCCGGCGATCAAGCTGGAAGGCATCCCACTCGGAGACTATGAAGTGGCGGTCGACGTAAATGGCAAGCCGGTAAGCCTCATCTCCGGCTCTTCCTTCAACGTGAAGTCTGTGGAGGCGAAGACTGCGCCTGGTTGGCCCAGCGGCAAATGGTCGGGCCTCCAATTTCCGATCACGTTCCATCCCAATTAGGGGCCCCTAGCCTTTATCTGGGGGAACCTTGCCGTCGCCCGTGCAAGCACCGAGCGAAACCCTGATGCCCAATTCGATGTCGGACGGGCATGATTGCACTCTGTGCCGCACTGGCGTTGGCGCCTATCGACTCCGACTACTTGAAAACGGCCGCAGA
>DASZPA010000112.1:0-20524 GCA_035550555.1 Fimbriimonas sp. | reverse complement strand
TCCCCCAGACGCGAAACGTTCGAGACAACGCTTCACGCCCTCGAACTTCTGAGGGTGCGGCACGATGGTTCGCGACTTAGGATCGTTGTAGTAGCCGACCGGAGCTTTAAAGGGATATTCACCCCGCCGAATCTTCTCCCTCTGGCCCCGACGAATGTTCACGGAGAGATCGCGAACGTATTGGTTCGCCATCCCGAACTCCAAGACCATTAAGAGGACATTGTCAGCTGGAAGATACACCCGCTCACACGTCCGAATCTCCTTAATGATCCCGCGCTGGAGCAGTTCGATGATTCGCCCTCCGTCTTCGAGATTTCGGGCGAGTCTGTCCAATTTCCAAGTTATAATGCATTCGGCTTCGCCATTCATTATTCGGCGCAGCATATCGTTGAATACTGGGCGACCCGGCTTTCTGGCCGTCATGCTCTCATCGAGCAAAGCGACCACCTCTCGTGAGGCTACTGCTGCTAGCGAGGTCAGCTCGGATGCCTGGGCAGGAAGCGACAAGATTTGCCGCTCGTCGTCCTCGGACGACTTTCTGCAATACACGAACGACTTCATCCCATAAGCCTAGCACGGAACATTAGTCTTTGCGAGCCCAACTTGAGACCAGACCAATCAAAATCCAAAAAGTCCAGGGGCGGAGTTCCGCGCCCGAAGGCGCACCGGCTGCGAAGTATCCGTCTCGTGTTAGGTGGCCTGTCAGCAGCCAAAGTAGGCCGTCGGTATGGCGACTCACCGCGAGCTGTCGCCTATTGGGTAACTCGGTTCAAAGAATCCGGGGTGGATGGACTCGCAAACCGCCCACGCCCCGGTCAGCCCAAGAAACTTACCGACCGTCAGATTCAGACAGCAATTGCTGCGCTCGCCGGGAAGCATGGCCCTATCTCAAAAATCAGTGGATCTGCATTCGCACAGTTCGTAAAGGTTCGGTTCAAAGTCATCATCACAAGGCAACATGCCAAAAGAATTCTGAACCGGAGCAACAGATCGCGCTAACAACCTTATGATCTACCTAGCCTACGGGTCGAATATGCTGACTGAGAGGCTCAAAGAACGAGTCAGTTCCGCTAACAAGTTACGAACCATCCGATTGCCGGGCTATAGGTTCGAGGTTTGTAAGCGAAGCGATGATGGCTCCGGAAAGTGTAATATCATCCGCCATCCGAATTCCGAGGTGCATGGAGTGTTGTTCAGGATGAATCGCAATGATCTGCCAGCCTTGGACGAGGCTGAAGGGGCTGGACACGGATATGTCCGAAAGGCATTGAAGGTTAAGATCGACGGTAGAAAGCGATCTGTCGCCGTTTACTTTGCCGCGCCAGGATATCGTGATCCCGCCCTCGTTCCTTACGATTGGTACTTCGACTTGGTAGTTGCCGGAGCGAGGCAACACGGCCTTCCGAAATACTATTTTTCCAAGCTCGCCCGGATAAATTCAATGCCCGATCCGAAACCAGATCGAAAGACAGCACGCGAAGCACGAGTAGTTCTAGCTAAGCATAAGTTGAGTTTACCTTAGCCCCTGGAAAATAATCCTTTGCGCGCTCAAACCTTAACCGTTTCTTTCGCAAAACCCTGGCAGTCATTGGCCGAAACCAATTTGGCCGTGAGGGACACAAACGATTTACTCGCACAAAGTGCGAAATGGTGGGGCTTACTAGACGCAGCTCGTATCTTCTTCGACGAAACCCCGCCCCTTTAGGGTATCCCCACCCCCTTCCCCGCAGTGGGGATAGCCTGCGCTCCCGTTTGCGCCTTTAGCGACAAGGACTTGTCGCTCTTCCCGGGTCTGCCCGGCATCCCCGACTTCGGTCGGGTTTTGCTCCGCTTGGGCTCACGCCACAAGCTCCGCAAAACCCTCCCTCATCCGGCGCTCACGCGCCGGTTCCGGTTTCACGCACGCACGGGTTGGGGGTTTCATCCTGGAATCCGCATAGTGAATACCGTTTCTCCAATTGGCTTCTAATCGATTTCGATCAGATGCCGATTAAACATCACCATCGTACTGGTGCCAACGGCCCCGGGAGATGTGTATGCCGGACCCTTGGTCTTCCATGTGAAAATCTCGTGCATCTTTCCGTTGTCGGACACTTCAGTCGTTATACATCTTCGATCCCGAGGATTCGTGACATATGCCATGTGATCCATCTTAACTACCTCGAACTGAACGCGGACACACAATTTTCCCCAATAAACCTTCCCCTCCGCATGCTCGCAATCGCTGAAGGAGTTCCCGCAGACGGTGCACTTCCCACCTCGAATAACCACTCCCCAACTACTGAAGTAAGTGAAAGACGGGAAGATCGTTCGTTCGGCTTCCTTCGCCTGCCTCGATAGGTTGCTAAGATCGATATGATCGCCCGCAGCCTTGTGGGTTAACTCGATGTACTCCTCGGTATCGATCAGCTTGTTCCATGCGCCGTGAAAATCGTGACTCTTTACGAGCCGAAGCATATCCAAATAGCTCGCGTAGGCGTTAAGCGATGCCTGCATTCCAAAGAGGTAGTTCGCGTAGTCTTCGCGCCCAGCGTGAGCCGCCCCGCGTTTATACCCTCGAATGCGTTCCTTTTGGACGAGGAGTCTGTCTCGCTGCATTTTCTGCATCTTGGCGTCGCGGGTTAGTACCAAGAATGGAAGACATTCCTTGATAGCGTCCTGACATTCCTTTTCTAGCTGCGGAATCGTCGCGTGCTCTGGCTCGCTCTCACTCATCGTCCCTTATTCAGCTTGTCGATCGTCTGCGGCAGTTCCGAAAGGCCGGACGCTGGCCCGGAATATTCAACGAGCTCGAATGTCCGATTAGGATCAGTCTCCCGAAGGATTCTCAACTTAACCTGGGGATCAGCCTTCCTTCCTTTGAAGAACTCGAAGACATATGAGGATATGAGGTTAGTCGCGACACTCACCGCCAGCGGATTCTGACTGAGCATCAACTGAGTCACGAGAATTGTGGGACTTACCCAATCATCAGAGCGGTTGTCCCGAAGATCGACCGATGCGGTACTGTCCGGTAGCGCGACAGCGGCTCCGCCTTGCTTGAGTACTTTCAGGACCGATTCGGTAGAGTTCGCAAAAATAAGATCAGGAACCGTCCAGTCTTCAGGCATTAGCACGAGAGAGGTCTTAGCCTTCTCGTACACGGCATCGCTGATTGGCGGAATCGATGCCGTGATAATTTTTAGCCGGTCGGCGGTTTTCGCTGAGTCACTAGATTCATCAGACATATGGGAATTGAGGAATGGGCAGGCAGCTACGGATGAGCTGTATGTTAGAATGTTCACTTCCAGAGCGGAAGCTTCGTTTCTAGCCGAGCCTCTATTTGCCCCGGCAGCTCGTGAAAAACGTTTGCTGCCGCTTGTTCTTTTTTAGCCGCCGTCTGAATATGCGGCGGCTCCTAGTGCGGACTTAGAGGCCCGCTTGGACGCGAACCATAAACTTGTAATCGGAACGGGAATCGAACGGGGCTATGACAGGCCCCTTACTTTGTCCCCCGAAGACCGCCGCCAACATCTCTACGTCATCGGTAAAAGCGGCGTCGGCAAATCGAACCTCCTCCGCAATCTGATCCTTCAGGATATAGAAGCCGGTAAGGGCGTTGGGCTGATCGACCCCCACGGCGACCTGGCGGCAGACATTCTCGATCACATCCCAGGGCATCTTTCGAAGCGAGTGGTCTATTTCGATCCATCCGATGTCGACTTCCCTCTCGCGCTAAACGTCCTAGGAAACGTTCCTCACAGTCTTCGGCCGCTCGCGGCATCCGGTATCGTCAGTGTTTTCAAGAATGCTTGGTCGGAGTTTTGGGGGCCACGTCTCGAGTACATCCTCCTGGCGACCATCTCTGCCCTGCTCGATTGCAACAACGTCAGTCTTCTCGGCGTCCAACGGATGCTCTCCGAAGATCGGTTCCGTGCTTGGGTAGTCGATCAAGTGAAGGATCCGATGGTGCGTCATTTTTGGAGGCACGAATTCGAGAACTACGAAAAGCGCTTTCTTCAGGAAGCCATCGCACCGATTCAAAACAAGGTGGGCCAGCTGCTCATGTCCCCCCAACTCCGCAACATCTTGGGCCAGGTTCGGGGCAAGTTCGATGCCCGCTTCCTCATGGACGATTGCCGGATATTCATCGCCAGCCTGCCCAAAGGGATGATCGGAGAGGACAAGGCGAACCTGATCGGATCGTTCCTCGTCAGCCAATTCGAACTCGCCGCCATGTCCCGCGCCGACATCCCGGAATCGAGGCGTCGAGATTTCCATCTCTATTTGGATGAGTTTCAGTCCTACGCGACAGAATCGTTCGTAACGATTCTCTCTGAGGCCAGGAAGTATCGGTTATGTCTCACCCTGGCCCACCAATATATGGATCAAATCAAGCCGCGCATTCGCGACGCCATACTCGGGAACGTCGGATCTATAGTGGCCTTTAGAGTTGGACATAGAGATGCCGCTATGCTTGAAAATGCTTTCGGCAACAGCTTTCCAGCGGAACGATTTACGAGCCTTGGCAACCGTGAGATCATCGCGAAACTCCTTCGGGAAGGACAGGATCGCGAAGCGATTCAGGGACGGACGTTGCCGCCTCACGGTGTTCCCCACCGTCGGCGGGACATCATCATTCAACGTTCGAGAGATCACTATGGAACCAGGCGGGAGATCGTCGAACGGAGAATAACCCAATGGCTCGGTCAGCACTGAACCTCAATGCGCGTGCGCTTTTCGCGCAAGCTCTCCGAAACGGACCTGTCACCGATCCAATTGTAGTGAAATGTTCTGAGTGCAGTTGGGAGGTCTCAAGCGCCATGCGGTGGCGCTGCGGATATTGCTCGAGGGATAATCGTCGAACTGAAATCGACTCATTTCTCAATACGTGCCAGCACTGTAATCATCCGCCTAAGGCATACCGATGCCCCAACTGCGATTGGATCAATGTTTTGGATGGAGACAGGGATCTCTCCCATCCTGCCGTCAGATCGATAAAGGTCATCAAACCGAAGCCGACTCCTCCGGTTGATGTGGGAGCACAAAAGCAGAAAGCACACGAAGATGCGTTGCTCGCCAAGAAGCGAGAGATCGAATTGAAGCGCCTAGATCTTGAGAACTATCGGCTAGATCGAGCGATGATATGCCCCGACAAAGAGGAGCCGGATGTCGGAAGCATTGAATGGTACCTTCGGCTCGCCGCCGACATTGGCGGCGATCTGGTCCGATTCGATGAGGCCTGCGAAAAGGTGCGCGCCAATTACGCAAAAGATCCGAAACGAGGCGAGGAAGTCATCACCGCGATGAACAATGTCAGACTGGATATGAGGGGGGGCACGCCACCCCCAAAACTTAAATCAAAACAGAAATGATCGAACGGATTCTAAGGTCGCTCCGAAACTTTTTCCCCGATGCGAGGGCCGCCTTAGATCGCGGCCTACTTCTTAGCCGCAAGTTGCCTGATGAAATCCGTGAGGCCGAAGCAGCCAAATGGGAATCCGATTTGGTGAATGCCATTCGGGAGGATGCGGGGCGTTATTTCGGAGACTTGGGCAGTCTCCTGACCCGACTCGCCGCCGTAGTCTCAGTCGCACTCCTGGTTCTTATAGGCCTTCTGTTCGGGGAAATAGTAGTCGGACTGTTACATTTTCTCTACCTCGTCTGCCTCTTCTTCGGTATCGGCACTGCGCTCGCACTTCTTTGGCCAGCATTCGCCCTGATTCCCCATCTCAAAAAACTACCTCGGGATGTTTACCGGGAACTGCTTTGGCCGCTTTGGGTTAGTACGGAAGTCGTTAATATCGTCGCGAGCATCGCGCTACTCACCTACATTTTCTTCGGGTGGCATATCGCTCAGGTCTTAACGATCCTTGTCGTTTTGGGCGCCTTCTGGCTGCTCGTACCCTGAGTTGTCTACTTCCTTTTCGAGGCCTCGGCGTTTGTTTATCTCCGAATTTCCCAGTTTTCACTGCTCGTTGTCGCGGCGTTTCTTTCGATCGCTTCTCCCGTGCCGATGTCCCAATTCCAATGGGCCGCCCAGCGAAGTATCGCGGAGCGAATTCGGCCAGTTGAACAGCAGGAGATTACTTCCCGATGGCAGTCGCTCCAATGGTTTACCCAGGAGGGCTCGCCGATGGTGTGGTATTCCTTCGCCGCGACCAGCGGCTATCACCTTTATGCGTCTCCGGGACATGACCCCCAGACCAATGAGGAGTTGAGGCCCGTCGCGGATCAAGCAACCCGCAATAGCATCATCAAGGCTTTCCAGACACAACTAGAGGCTGCCGCGAAGCAGGCCTCGCTGGAAGCCGATGAGAATGCAAAGACCCTCGCCAAAGAAAAACAGGCCCACGACGATGCGATGAGGGCGGCGGCGGAACAGGAGCGAAAGAATCACGCCATCGCTGCCGATGAGGCGGCAGCTGAGGAAATCCATCGCTTCGTCTATCCGTCCGCCGGCGAATCAAAGCACCATTTGAGCATCGTCGTTCTAAGCGCTGACGGTAGTGCCGACCAAAGTATCTCACCCAAGTACGCCGAGATGTTGAGAAGCTCCGGTTTGAAATGCGATGGCCCGATCTTCACTCCTGAGTTCACTTCGTCACAGGGATTTCAGCGGCTCATCTCCAATTCCCGCGAGGGGGTGCAAACATTCCGCCCAGAGAATTACGTCTCATATTTGCTCGTGGTCAAAGAGTCCTCTCCTGCTCAATCACATCAGACCATCGCCGGGACAGATATGATTGTCTCCGATACGAATTGGACTGTGGACCTTATCGCAGTCGAGGATGCGAGGACAGTCAGGAGTTGGACTATTTCCGAACGCGGAACCGGATTTTCCGATGCGGAGTCTGCCAAACTAGCAATCACGCGGGCCGAGCAGCACCTTGCAAGGCTGGCTCCGGATATCCAAGCGGCCTCCATGTAAAATAACACCGCGCAGGCGGTGTTATTAGGCATCGTCAATTAGGGTGATAATTGGCGATGCAGTATTGGAACAGAGCAACGATACCAGCGATGCCTAGGGCCATCACAGCGATGCCCTGTGCAAATTCGTTGGCTCGTTGCCGTTCCACCTTCGTTAGCTTCCGGCGAGGAGCAAAGAAAGGATACCTTTCTTTGTCGGCCTTGGTGAGTTTTCCTCGCCGCAGCCGTTCCAGTACAGCGTTCGTATTTTCTAAGCTCATCAGTAATTAGTGAGGCCGACTGCACCATGCAGCAGGACTCGGCCAATTACCGATCAGCCAAAGATCGTATCTAATTATATAATACCATAATAGACCTTTAAGTGTCAATCTGTGGCTCGTTAGCCAATTCAGGCTCCGGCATGATTAAATGGGAAATGAACTTGTTCATTTCACCCTCAACGAAAGCCAAATCATGCCCAGTACTTGGATCGATTTTAAGGAGCTTCGTGCGAAGCTCGATTTTGAAAAGGTGCTCCGACACTACGGTGTCGAACTCAAGTTGAAGGGGCGACAGCACCTCGGCCTTTGTCCCCTACCCAACCACATCGGCGACAAAAAGGCCCTTTCCTTCTCCGCCAATTTGGATCGCGGGATATTCCAATGCTTCGGCTGTGGATCATCGGGGAACTCCCTCGAGTTCGCCGCTCTCATGGAGAAGGCCAGCCTCGATAATGGAAGGGCCTTTCGGGCCGCAGCACTGCGGATCCAAAAGACCTTCTGTCCGGAACTCGTAAAGTCTCGGCCTTCAAAAGCTGCATCGAACGAGAGGCAACTCATCGAACAACCGCCATTGGAGGTCGTCCTCAACAGTCCCTTAGACTTCGAGTTGAAGGGTCTGGAGAGACGGCATCCATACTTTGAGGCGAGAGGATTAACCGCCGAGACAATCGACTACTTCGGCCTCGGTTATTGCTCTCGTGGCTCCCTCAAAGGGCGGATTGCGATCCCACTCTACGATGCACAGGGACGGCTCATCGGCTACAGCTCGGAAGAGCCGGTTGCCAAGCCCTCTCCCTACCCTAGCTTCAGTTACCCTGCCAAGCGGCAGAGGGATGGGAAGAGTCTGGACTTTGACCGATCCTTGTTCGTTTACGGCGGCCATCGGATCAAAGCTCCCGTAGATCGGTTGGTCGTAGTCGAGACGTTCCCCTTCGCCTGGTGGCTCCATCAGGCGGGAATTCGCCCCGTCCTGGCTACCATGGATGCAAACTGCTCCGACGATCAAGCTGACTTGGCGGTCGAAGCAGTAAGTCCCGAAGGTGTTGCTTGGATTGTCTCGGACAGTTCTCCCTCGGGGAGGCAATTCGCCCAGGCCTGCCTAGCTCGAATCGCCCAAAAGCGATTGGTCAGGTGGGTTCGGCTCGATAACTACCCCTCGGAATTGGGAGCCGAAGATCTCCGGAGTCAGGTCTTCCCCTAAGCCAAGCGGCCAGCAATGGCCGCTTTTTCTTGGAAGAAATTAAATGAACCGTTAGGGGTGCTTGAGCTAGCATTAGTATTCCAAATTACAGCAATGCCTAAGTCGCCGATGATCCCAAAGACCCTGTTTGTCCTGGGTGCGGGCGCAAGCAGCGGCCTCGGATTTCCTCTCGGCAATCAGTTGAAGAAGGAGCTTTTGAATCGGCTGACCGATAAGGGCAGCCAATTATTGCTGGCCCTCCAGTCTAGCGGCATATCTGCCCATAAAACGGAGAAATTCGCCAGGCAGCTCGAACGCGCCGAATTCAATACGATTGACCAACATTTGCGCGAAATCGGAAATCCCGAGACCAGGATGATCGGCAAGAGAGCGGTGGCCTACCTCATCAGGATGCTAGAAAATGAGAGCGCCCTTTTCCACCGAGACGAAAATCCTCGGCATTGGTACAAGTTTCTCGCCGATCATTTCGCCCAATACCCGGATCATGCCACTCCTAACCAACTAACCTTCATAACCTTTAACTACGATCGCTCCCTACCCCATTACCTATTTGAAACTCTGCTCAACAGAAATGCCGATGTTACGAAATTAAAGTCCTTCCTAGGATCAGAAAATTTCTGGCACATCCATGGACATGTCGGTGAATTGCCTTGGCATTTCGAATCAGGGCGAGACAGCAGGTCGTACTTCCAATATGGCGCGCAGCTCTCGATCGACGACATGTGCAAACATAAGCCAGATATCTACCTTCCGGACGATCAAGCAGATCAAAAACTCATGCCCGTAAGTCGAATGACCGAAGCAGAGATTGTGGTGTTTGTCGGCTATGGCTTCCATGATGCCAACAACGCCAAGCTACCCTTCGGCATCGGACCAGTTGTAACCAATCCCAATAGACGGTTTTTCAACATCAATCCATTGCCTCCTCCCGAGAAGCTGCTGTTCGAGGGCAAGAAGATCACACATCTTTCAGGTGACGCCCAAAAACAAATACCACATTTTCTGAGGGACTTAGCTTCCGGTGAGTTACTGAATCGGAATTACGCGGAGCCCGTTAAGCTCTGGCAATAGCTTCGTGCCCCCTGGGGGAGGCGTCTCCGGCAGGGGGAAAGGGGGTCGGGGCGGCCGCCCTCCCACGCACAAGCACGAAAAAACCCGCCCGAAGGCGGGTCTTTTCGGAGGCAAGCTAAGCTATCGGCTCTACCGCGCTCTGGCGGTTAGGGGCAAAGCCGCGCCTGCGGCTCTGACCCTTGCGGATCACCTGCGTACCCTTCTGTCCCGCAGTGAGACCATTGCGGTAGCTTTCGAGGACTTTCTCGGAAGCCCACTTGACGATGTCGCTGGTGCTTTCCAGCGGACTTTCGAGCTTGGCGCCAAGCGCTGTCTCGAACTCTTCGATGTAAGACATAGAAGTAAGTGTTGGCTGCTAATTCGACCTTTGTGCGTGGCGTCTGAAGCCGCCCGCATTCTCGACGCACCGGCCGCAGTCAAGGTCTGACCGGCTTCCGAGCCGGGCGACCTTGACCGGCTGGTAAAATGGAGAGAGGCGGCGGCGAAGGACGGGAGGGCGGACGTGGGGGGATATGCGTTGAAACTTGCAATTCAAATGGCCCTTGCTACGTCTCTCTGCGTCGGGTGAAACCGATGGGGGCGTGACGCTCTCGTTCTCTGAAAGGTTTGGTTTTTACCCATTCAAAAAAACCGGGACGCGATCTCACCTCATCCAGTCCCGTTAGTGAGGACGGAGAATTTCACTTAGACTTGGCCTAGATGAAAGATGGATAGGAGCAAGGAGGGCCTGCTAAGTTAGGGAAAGTAGACAGAGCAGAGGAAAAGAAATCTCCTGAAGGATAGTGATGGTGGCGGCGCGCGCGCCCGATAAGGGCCTGCAAGACGCGCCGAGCTCAACACACAGGACATAGCGGAAGATCACCGGCCATTTGGCCGGGGAATCTCCGTATCTCACGAGCTGATGCCGGCGGAACAACGATTCCGACGGCCTTCCCGCCATGCAAAGAGATCTATGGCCCATTGCTGGGCTATTTCTGGACATTTTGCGCGTCCGCAATGACGCCGACGCAGTTCTCGGCCAAAACTCGCCGGAGCTACCGCTTTTTCCGCTCAGGCGGAAGTGGCGGCAATTCGTCGAGCATGATAGGCTCTCGTCTTGCGAGTTCCGCCCTTACCGCAAGCTGCATGTACTGGGAGAGGCTGATGCCGAGCCTAGCTGCCCGCTCCTTCGCAGCTTTCAAAAGGTCGGGCGGAAAACTGACGCCCTGATTGACGTAAACTCTGCCACCACCGGCTTTCGGCATACGGGGAGCCATAACTGGCAGAAAGAAAAAGCCAAGTCGCAACGGTTGAGGGTTTCCGCTTGACCGTTCCAAACCGTTTGTAACCATGAAAACACATCCAGTTATGACTACCCAGCCGGCTACCGTGTACGTGCGCGGAAAGTTCCCCCGCCGGCTCTTCTCTCAACTGCGCGCCCGCGCCAAAGCCGAGCGTCTCTCCGTCGAGGCATTCATCCTCTCGGCCGTGAAGGCGGAGCTTGAGTGCAATCATCCCGTGAAGAAGCGGGGGAGGAGACGGCCCTGATTTCCAGCATGAACCTACACTCCCCATACCTCCGAGCCCCCTTCGCTTTCGCGATGGTGGCCGCCGCGGTCGCCTTCTCGGGCTGCGCCGCAACCGAAGTCGCCATCGAACACAAAGACCTCAAGGTCGAAACGAAGATGTCGGCGACAGTCTTTCTCGACGTGGAAAACCGCACCGCGAAGACCATCTTCGTCGACCTCAAGAACACCTCGGACAAAGAGATGGATGTCCGTCCCCTCATCGAGTCCCGCTTGGTTTCCGCCGGGTACTCCATCGTTCCCAATGCTCAAGACGCTTTCTACATTTTGCAGGGGAACATCCTTCAAGTCGGCACGGCTGATCCGTCAGCTCTCCAGTCTGCCTTAGGGGCGGGCTTCGGCGGGCCCGTTGCCGGAATGGCGATTGGCGGAGTCATCGGGATGAATAGCCACAGCATGATGGGCGGATACAACGGGGCGGCTATCGGCGGACTCGTCGGCGGCGCGGGCGAACTCATCGCAGGCTCCCTAGTAAAGAATGTGACCTTCTCGATGATTACCGACCTCCAAATCATGGAGCGGACGCCGGAAGCCGTGTCCCAAACGGTGAACTCGAATCTGCAGCAGGGCACTGGCACCCAAGTCGTCCAGACGAGCGCGAGCACGCGGAACCGCCGAAAGTATCAGACTCGCATCGTCTCCACTGCCAATCAAGTGAACCTCAAATTCGAGACGGCCTTGCCCGTACTCCAAGAGCAACTCGCTAAGTCAATCGCAGGAATCTTTTGACCACTACTCCCCATGAGCACGGATGCTAAGCCTCAAGTCATCATCGTTAAATCCGAGAAGAGTCCCGGCATTGCCGCCATCCTCGGATTTTTCTTCGGCCCTCTCGGCCTAATGTATTCGACCGTAAAGGGCGCGATCATAATGATCGTGGTCAACTTCCTGGTCGGCCTCTTCACCCTCGGCTTTGGGCTGTTCTTCACCTGGCCTACCTGTGCGATCATTGGCTACTTTGCCGCGAAGAGAGGCAATGAGAAGCTCGCCAGCACTACGTCATGAAAGGGACAAACTCTGTTTTCTCCGTGATCTGCTGCGCCGTATTGCTATCGGCTGGATGCTCACGGGATTTGAGCCGCAGTCGGGCCGCCGACGTGATTTCGAAGGCTATCGCCCCGATAGGCGTGGACTACAATCTCTTTCCGACCTACACGGGAATGAACATCTCGGGGCCAGCCAACTGGCTCGCCTTCGACAACAAGCGGACATGCGAGGCCCTCGCAACCCAAGGCTATGTGGCACTCCAAACCTCGCCTGAAGCCATAACCGTTACCCTTACCGACAAAGGGAGAGAGGTTTTCACAAACAACGATGCAGGGTACGCGGGTCGACAGTCATGGAAGACTGCCGCTTGCCGGATGGAACTCGTCTCGGTTACTGGCATCAGCAAGACAAGCGAAAATACGGCGGTGGTCCAGTACACGTGGAAGTGGCACCTTACACCTGTTGGCTCCATTGCTTGGAAATCCGTACCTGAATTGGCAGGACAAGATCCAGATGCCACCTTTACCACGCAGGCTGCACTTCAGCGATTCGATGACGGATGGCGAATTGCCAACTGAAATCTCCCAGCGAATACTCTAAGCTTCTTCCGCCCCCCTTCAACAGCAGTCATCCAGTGAGGAGCGAAGTTCTCGGCACCCGCTCTTCAACAAAAAATTCGCGTGCCGTCTGACGCTGATACCCGAAAGCCCGCAATCCCCTTTCGGGGTCGAAGTGCGTGCCCCGGGTAGCCTGTTGATAATCGAGTGGCCTGATCCAAATCTTTCCGAGAGGATCGCGGATTACCTCCTCCATCGTTGAGAGACAAACTTGGGTGAAGATCGGTGGATTCGACTGGAGCAATCGTTCCGTCGTGTTGTTTCTGCGCTCTGCCGTCTTGAACACCATCAGCACGCGGAATGGGAAGTCGCGGAAAGCACTGCGATCTCCCCCGTTCTTTGCGGCGAAGCCGCCAGATTTGAAATAATGTGCGTACGCTCCAGCTCGAGCCACGAGCACGTCCAAAGATTCGGTTGATCGATCCACTTCGAGGAAGAAAGTGTGCTCCGACAGGCCGCCGTCTGGCTCATTCTCGTGGATCCGAACGAATCCATCGGGCCTGACAATCACACTGGACCTTCCCCGACCCGTCCGGACAGATTCGAACTCGTGCAGTAGGGGCCACGTCCCAAACTCTGCTATCGAAAAGGTCTCGGTACTGCTCATTGCCCGGTGGAAAGCCACCTTTACGTCCGCGACTTCGAGTTCGTGGCGGATTGTGAGGTCGCTGACGCGGCTACGCCGCTCTAACGCGGGGAGACTGAATTGCGGATACTCCGCGATCACACCCTCGGTTCGCAACAATTCCAAGCCGGGTCGAGCTAGGAGCAATACCACGGGCTCGAAGGCCCGACGCCTTCGCTCGATAAGAAGCCCCGCCGCTTTCAGCTTTTGGAGGCGCTTCTTTGCTGCTTCCCTACTCCCATTGAAATGGAGCGACGCGATGTGCCCGGACGCCAACACCCTAGACTCGAATAAATCCCGGAGTAGTGCGATGTCTCGGGTTTGGAACCGTGGTGCTGTTCTTCGGGCTTTCGATTCTGCTGCGGCATCGGGTAACAGCATGTTTGCTCGGGTTAACGTTTGCAGGAATTATAGCATCCCCATTTCACCGTATCCGACGCTTCTGCGGAGCTGCTTGCGCGATCTCTTTCGTGATGCGTTCTGCGATATTCTCCATCCTCTCCGCCACAAGTTTCTTAGCCTCTTGCCCTGGAATAGCGAACCCCAGCGACTTGAAGCGGGAGTCCGCGAATTCTCTCACGCGTTCCGGGCTCGAAGGCACCTGATCGACGTCGGGCGTCCGGATTGAAACTGGAGCACTCATACCGACCAGCCGCGCTACGCCCTGCCTCTGCTTCTGATCGAAGAGCACGGCCATAGAACGGAAAAGCTGCTCCTCGAGGGAGCGGAATTGCACGTGCGATAGCTCCTTTCCCATGATGGGAATCAGGACTGACGATTCCGTCTCACTCTCCGACTCCGTCCAAGTGCTGCTGTCGCCGGCCGACAGCGCACCCGATGTGCCCCAAGAGATCGCTTCGTCTTCGTTCGAAGCACTTCCCCCTTCGCTCTTGCTATCGGTCGTGCCTGCGAACTCACCGCCACCCATGCTCGAACTGCGGGTGCGGCTCGTCCGCATCTCTTCTCGGTATGCCATGACTTTGGTCGAGTAGAGCTCGTGCTTGATCTCGTCGGGATTCATCACGCCCATGAAAAGCCATTGGGCCATCACCTTGAGGTTCTCCTCGTGGGAGAGTCGGAAGACCACTTTGCTCGATGCATTCTCCATAATGGAGTTGTAGACCCGCTTCCCGTTGTCACCCCGGTCGAGGAGTTGGTTCGGGAATTGATGGGCCATCGTTAGGTGCAGCCCATAACCGCGAGCTTCGTCTAGATTTTCGGCGATGGTCGGTGTGACGAACCGCTGAAATTCATCAAGATAGACGTAGAACGGTTTGATCCCCTGGCGCTTGCCGCGCTCCTGTGCAGCCGTCCAGAGATCGCTCATCAGGAGCGTGGCGAAAAGCTCGGCGTTCTCCTTGGACACCTTCGCTCGCTCTGTCGCCAGCGAGACGATGATGATGTGGCCTTCCTCCAAAGCCTTCCCGAGATCGAGCGATACTCCAGGCTGACCGAACATCGAACGCATCGTCTGATTCTTGATGAATCGCTGAAGTCGGTTGATGGTGCTGCCGATCTGGGACTCGAAATCCCGAGGGTTGAGCGTGTTCGCGTACTGCCAGTCCTGACGCGACGACTTATCCTCCATATTCTCGGTCAAAAGGTATCGCATCTGCCTCGAAACGCGGTCAATGAGGTGCTCCGATTCGACCAGAGTGAGTTTTTTCTCGTAGAGGGTACGGAGGATATTTCCCGCCCACCTCGCGAATAGCGGCGTTTGGTCGGTGCTGCCTTGGCCCCAGACGTAGGCCATCGCGTCGATGATGTTGTCCACCAAGACGGCGGGATCAGCGAGCTGCCGTTGACGCAGAAGGTTGTACGAAACGATCCAATCATCCTGCCGCAGGTCGATAGGAACGATGGGGGCTTCGATTCTGTGCCAAGCGAGCCATTGCATCAGCCCATCGTACAAGGAGCCGTGCGGATCGAGGACGAGCACGCCGCATTTCGATTTCCGCCAGGAAAGGATGTCCTGCCGGATCAGGTGCTCCAAAAACTTGCTCTTACCGGTTCCTGTCCCTCCGCAAACGTACAGATGCTTATCCCGCTCAGTTCTTGGAAACTTTAGCCGCGCCTTACCGCCCGGCAAGATTCCCAAGTCGAGATCGTTGCCGGGAATGGGCCGCATCCATCAGTTCCTCGGCCGGATGTCCGGAATCACCACGTTATGCATCGAAATCCTGACTCTCTGATCGGAAATCATCTGGACGACAATAAGCTCCGCATTGAAGCGATAGTTCGTGCCTGTACCACGACCTTGGCTAGCAAAGCCAATCGTGAAGTCTATCGAGGTTCCAACGGGCACATCGCTCATTTGATCGAGATCCTGGAAAAGCCGCCTCTGGCTATAGATGTCAGTCTCAGACGCGAGATTTCTCAGCGATACAAACGTCGTGAACGGTCCGTTGCCCGCTGCACCGGTATCCTGAGTCGAGGATATTCCAGACTCTTGGGCGATAGTGTACATCGTACCATATTCATCGAGCAGATATGTTCCGTGCTGACCGTCGTTGTGCCCATTGATTCCCACCTTGATAGGATTCCGTCGGCCGAGATTCGTAATTCTGAAAAGAGCGATAACGCCGGACTGAACCGATTTGAACGACAGTACCTCAATCGAAATATCACCGAAACTTTCGACATTGTTCGGAGCGGTGAAATCCCATTGCGGTCGAACCGGTTGTGGCGGCGGCTGATTCACACCGTCAGCAACCGCATCGGGAGTTGTCGCAGACTGCTTAGAGACAAGCATTACATCAATATCCTTGGAACGAGAGATCGTCAGTCGGGCCGCGGCCAAAACCTGCGTAGTCTCCGTCGAAATTGCTTTAGCGGTCACGTAGACCGATTGTCCAAACGTCGAGATGCTCCCGAGGACAATCGCATCCACACCTGCAAACTGACCGAGCTTTCTCGCATTGTCGGGATTGACCAACCCGGATGCTGTGAGTTTGTGCTCATCGAGAATGCTTTTCATGTTGGCCCGATCCAAGACGGCATAGTCCTTGGCAGAGTTGACTAACGAGACGGATAACTGTTCTGCGATAAATCGTCCGAAATCGCTGTCCCGCCCCTGGAGATCAGAAAAATCGATTACGGAAATCTTTTTGCTCCCGGATTTCGCAATCCCAACAGACAGATCAGCCGAAAGTTTATTTATACCCGAATCGAGATCTTCCGCTCGCGCTAGCGTGTGAAGTACGACGAGTGACAGCAGTAAGTATCTGATGAAACTGGAGCCCATACCAATTTTGATTGAGCATAAACTGATTAAGAATATTAGATTTCAATACAAATCCAGCTATCCAAATGATGCTCCCAATCCTCGCCGACTTTCAATGGTCAGACCTCCTGAGCGTAAAAGACTATTGGTTTATGATTGTCGGTACTGCTCTTGGTACGTTTGCAGGTTGGAAACTTGCGGTGGCTCAAGCGCGTGCGGATCAAAGACAAAAGGACGCCGAAGCTAAAACCGCGTTGATCGTCGCCCTTGAGGACTTGATCAATCTCTCGAAGCGATCAGCAGAAGAATTCAAAAAAGGAGGACAACCAAACTTCCCTATCGACTATCAGCGAGCTTCTGTCCTGTGCCGTCGGGTTTCCCAATTTCGGCAAGAGGGACTCCGGAAGGAGATAGACGATCTGTTGTATCAATGCTCCCACTTCAATTCGAAGCTTTTGGTCGTAAACTCTACTTTTATGATAGCGCTGATGGAGAAGGAGCGTACCGGGCAAGCGATTCCTCCGTTGATGACAAAATACAATGAGATGATGGCGAAGCATGCTGCAGACATCGCGACCGATTGGGCTCCAAAGGCACTTGCTAAGTTGCGGAGCGAGCAGACTTCTTCCTAGCGCACACTGCATCAGTGATGCGCCTCCCGCATGCCGGGAGATCAGCATAGATTTGATGCTCCCAGATTCGCAGCACTGTCCATCCAGCAGCCCGCAGGCGCCGGAAGTTCCGTCGGTCGCGCGCGCGATTAGCCGTAAGTTTTTTTCGCCAAAAGGCACTTAGCTTCTGCTCCCATTTTGGGAGACGCCAGCCGTGCCAGAAATCACCATCGACGAAGACGGCGATTCGCTCTTTGGGAAACACGATGTCCGGCGACCCGGGTAGCCTCTTATAATTCATCCGGAATCGGAGGCCCAGTCGCCTTAGTTCTGTTTGGACCAAGATTTCAAGCGGCCCGCCTTTCAATTTCACCCTACGCATTGCCTCCGAGCGTTGCGCCGGGGTCATGACACCCATCACGATTCTGTTTGCTTGGAAAGCAGCTTTGCGATCCTGGCCTTGATGTTCTCGCGCACGGTAGTGAGCCGGGTTTTCGCTGAGTCGGAAAGTCGAGCAGTATGCGCCACCGCATCCCTCATCGGCTTGTATTCCTGGGCATCCCTCGCCAAACAAGCCTCCTGCTTCGAGGCATCCTTCTTATCGACGAGATTCGCCAGCGCAGGCATGTCGAG
Organism: Fimbriimonas sp.; assembly: GCA_035550555.1. Taxonomy (GTDB): domain Bacteria; phylum Armatimonadota; class Fimbriimonadia; order Fimbriimonadales; family Fimbriimonadaceae; genus Fimbriimonas. The sequence goes on along the minus strand of DASZPA010000112.1, from coordinate 2,822 downwards.
ATAGGCGAGCTCGTCGGACTCATCCTTCCTGATGGCGATGCTAATATTCCCCCTACCTTTGCTGCCAAGCTCCTTCGTCTTGTATTCCTGAATGTCTCTTTTCGCCTCTTCGGTCAGAGGAATGTTGGCGTCCCGGATATATTTCCGGATAAGGTTTTCGGAAACGAAACAATCGGCGTACGATCCGAAGTTGTAAACGGCGTCGGCATGGAGCTCGTCAAGCCAAGCATCGACCTTCGTCTTTGTTTTCGATGTCTTGGAGAGATAGTCCTTGGAGACCGCACTGAAGAGATCTGTCGAAGCGCGCTGGGTTGGAGTAAGCCGATCGTTGTCGGTGTCGCCGGTCTCACGATGCTTTACACGAAGCTGATCCCACTCTTCGGCGAGCTTAACCATCTTCTTTCGAAATCGGTCAAGGAACGCCTTGTACTTCGGGTCGTCAACGACGATTCCCTCTCGACTGCTAGTGAACCGGTCAACTCGATCATCGAGGCCGTTGAAATGGATCTGGCCATAGAGATAGCTCTCGGCAAGACGCTGAGTCGGCGTGTGCTTCAAGATATCTCGCTCCCGGAGACGGCCATTGACGAAAAGGTCGATGCCAACCCGATCATCGAGATCTTTAATCTTCAAACACCTGGGCTTTGTAACTGACGCAATGAATCCGGTGATTCCGGGCATCCTTATTGAAAGAACCTCGTGATCACGCGGGGCTTTCTTGAAGAACCTCTCGATGTCTTCGATGAGGGGGTCGTCGATCTTCCCCACTTTCCAAAGGAACTCGGTGTTATCCACCAGTTCCTTCAGATGCTTGTGGCCGATCTTCTCATCCTCGACGTAGATATTGAAAGTCCGATCCAGAAGCGTGAACCGAAAGTACAAAGCGATAGATGTCGCCAGGGACTTGAGATTGGCCTTGATGCCTTCCTTCAGCCCTTCGAAACGAATGATCGTGCCCCGACTATGACCCTTCGTGTACTTGGCGAAGGCTGCGGCATCGCATTCCTCCAATGGGTATTCTTCCGGCTTCAAATCGTCGGTGATTGCCTTATCCAAATTCGAATTGTCGATGGTGCCTCCAACGTACGTACCCCTTTTGACTTTTGAAATGATCGATATGCGATCGGCACATGATAGCAAAGCGAGCTTGCCGATGCCCTTACGCCCGATGAAAGGGCGGCCCTTCGGCGACTTCTTCCTTCCGCCTTTGCGTTTGGAGTAGCCTACCCGCAGGAGCTTCTCCTGAAAATCCTCGGCCGTCATACCGACACCATCGTCCTTGATGACGAAGGTGTTCTTGGCCTTGTCGATGTAGATATGAACGTTTTTGGCATCCGCATCCCAAGCGTTGGAGATCGCCTCGCCAATGACTGTCGCAAAACTGCGATAGAGATACCGACCGAGATTATCGAGTACACTGAGCGAAATCTCGAAATTGAATTGGGGGTTATCCGCCATGCTCGGTCAGATGCTTCCTGATGCTCTTGCCTATGGCCGATCCCAAGCGGACGGGTACCGCATTGCCGATCATCCGTCCGATATTCTTGATGCTGTAGTCCTCGCCCGGGGCGACAAACTGATAGCGCGCGGGGAAAGATTGGAGGATAGCACCCTCTCGCAATGAAATGGCCCGGTCTTGCTCCGGATGACCGAATCGGCCGCTGCCGAAACCGAAGAACTGGGTCGTGATCGTCGGAGCGGGCTCGTCCCACTCCATCCGTCCGTAAACAGCCGCGTAACCGTCGCCACTCTCCTGCTTGTGACAATCCGCTCGAAGTCGCTTAGGCCAATCGTGCCAAGTGCCGCCGGGCTTCGAGGCTCGGATGCGGCGGAGGTTCAGGGCCGTAAGAGAGCTCGAGCGATGGAGTGGGTCTTCGGCATGGGCCTCCCCTGCCCGGATCTCCGGCAACCCTTTCAGGACATCCCGAACCCTACGATAACGCCCTGGGCGATGAGTAGGCTTGATGAGGTCGATTGGGCCGAGCCGGGAGGCCATGATGACGAGGCGCTCCCGCTGCTGCGGGATGCCGTAGTCCGGGCAATAGACCACCCATTTCTCTTCAGGGGTGAAATGATACCCCTCGTCAGCCAAAACGGCCATAAACTCAAAGAACACGGTATGGTTCCTGAGCTCCGGGACGTTCTCCATGCTCACGATGTCCGGCCTCACCTCTCGGACGAGTCGCCCGAAGTCCTTGAGCATCGTCCAGCGGGGATCGCCCTCGTTTTTCAAACCCTGGGTGTACTTCGAGAAAGTCTGACATGGGGCGCAACCGGCCAGGATTCGGACATGACCTTTCGGATAACGCCGGCGGAGTTCCTGGCCTGTCAGATCGCCCACGCTCTTCGCGTGGAATACCGCGCCCTCGTTGTTGAATTCGTACGGGAAGCGGCAGGTTTCGTCGATGTCGTACCCCGCTGCGACTGTGATACCGGCATCCATGAGCCCGCGTGTCAGCCCGCCGACCCCGCAAAAGAGATCGACCGCGGTCGCGCTGACTTTGGCCTTAGTCGGCATATCGTATCTTCCAGTATATCAGGGGGTAAACTGACAGCCCAGCCCGGAGCCGGATCGCCCGAGTTCGTCAGACAAACGCTGACAAATGCAGACGGGAGGTCAATCCGTACCGGCGTCAGCCGAAAGCCGTCTAAAACTAGGTCGGGTGGCGCTCGCCGCCCGACGGCCAAAGCCTGCCAGCTTTGGCCTAGCAGACCGGCGGGTTTCCTGCCCGACGGTCGCGTAAAGGACGCGATGGTGTCCTTTACCCAACCCGTGCGTGCGTGAAACCGGAACCGGCGCGTGAGCGCCGGATGAGGGAGGG